>CAJUND010000004.1:0-47836 GCA_910587655.1 uncultured Agathobacter sp.
TTATCAAGCGTCTGAAAGACACGGGTATGCCGATTAAAGAAATACAGCGTTATGCAAAACTGCGGGCGGAAGGCGACCTTACCCTTAATGAGAGAATGGAAATGCTGGCCGTGCATCGTGAATCCCTTAATGAGCAGATAAAGGTACTGCAGGAACACATGGCAAAACTGGATGATAAAATTGAATTTTACCGCCAAGAAATAGAACGCAAATCCACAAAATAGCCAAAACACATCCGACAACATCGGGCATTTTCATTCCCTACATTCATTTTCACTTTCCTCTTTTCCTAATTTTTAATTTACTTTCCGAAAAAAACAAACCGATTAAGGTAAGCCCTATTCCTATCACAGCCATCCATGTAATTTCTTCCTTTAACACAATAACGGATGAAGTGGCGGTAATGACAGGAACTATATAGATATACACACTTGTTTTAACAGCCCCAAGCACCCCCACCGCATAATTCCAGGTAACAAAACAAAGGGCTGATGCACCAACACCTAAATAGATAAGGTTTAAGGCATACTCTGGCTTTATAACTTTTTGCACATCCAAGTTGAAATCAAAAACAAAGAGAAACGGAAGCATGAAAAGTATTCCATATGTAAATACCTTCCTTGTAGTCCCAATCGTGTTCAATCCATAGCTGCTGATTTTTCGTGTAAGCAGGGAATAAACTGCCCATACGAATGCCGCAGCAACCGCCAGAATATCACCAATAGGATTCAGCTCTAATTCCTTACCGTTAAAACTGATAAGGCATATCCCTATCATAGCAACTACAAAACCAACAAAAAATTGTACTTTCAGTTTTTCTTCTGTCTTTAGAAATACATGAGATAAAACAGCAGTAAAAAACGGGGCGACAGAAATAATAACGCCGACATTAGAAGCCATCGTATAAGTCAATGCTATGTTCTCAAGCAGATAGTATAAACATATCCCGCATAACCCCGCCGCAACAAATATAATCTCTTGTTTTTTATCCTTTATTTTTAAGCGTTTTGGATAAATGACAATCAATACAAGCAGACCGAGCAAAAATCTAAAAAACAGGATTTCTATCGGTGTAAAATCTGCAAGAAGTATTTTGGTGGATATGAAAGTCGTTCCCCATATCATAATCGTAACCAGAGCTGTGATATGCCCTGTGGTAGTTTTTTTATCCACGATTCCTGCCACCCTCCTTAAAAATGCGTCTGTATGCGGCAGGCGACAATCCGATAAACATATGAAAAAAATTTGAAAAGTGGCTCTGGTCTGAAAAGCCTGTCTGCATAGCGGCAGAGGCCGTGGGTATGCCCTGCTCCAACAGTTCCTTTGCTTTGCCTATGCGAACCGTCTGAAGATACCTGTATGGTGTAACTCCTTTTGATTTGGTAAACGCACGGAGCAATGCCGATTTACTAAGACCGCTGCATTTACAGAGGTTTTCTAATGTGATATGCTCTGCAAAATGTTCTTCCATAAATGTGCAGGTCTTCTCTATTTCTTCACTGCACTCTGGAATATAATTCCGGGAAGGTTTTCCGTATTGCCTGATAAGCAATGAAATAAGGAGCAGAAGCATTTCTTCCTTTTCAAACTCTTCCCCACCGTCCATAATCATCTGATGCAAAAAATGGAGATTGAGATTTATCTCATCATTTTTAATGACTCTTTCCGAAAAAACAGGCAATACCCTTTGCCCTGTTATTTCTTCTGCTAATGACAGCATCGTTTCTTTTGGGATATTCATACCTCTGTAATCAAGCGTTCCGCCATCACATTGCACACAACTGTGGCTATCGTTTGGATTAAACAAAAGAATATTTCCCTGACTTACCGTATATTCTTTATTTTTGCAGGATAAACAGCGTGTCCCTGCTTCTATAAAGCCAATCACATAGTAATCATGAAAGTGATTTGGGAATGGCTGTACGATTCCCTCAAAACGATATGCTTCAAGATGTAAATCGTCATCATAACAGATTGTCCGAACTTCTTTCTGCATGGTAACACCTCCTCGTACTTTATATTATACTCAGAATGTTTGCAGATTTCTTGTATGATATCTTCATTTTATAGATGAATGGCAGAATGTTCAAAGATGCAAATTGAGTCAAAAAATAAGCGTACCATTATTTCTAATGATACGCTTATAATTATTTCAGGGAAACTTATGGTAAAAGTCCAGAATGGTTTTCTCCTATTTCTGTGCAATAGCTGCCTGGGCGGTATATGGCGATCAGTGAGACACTGTATACCTCTCATTTATTCTACAATATGAGAACCATTCCCCATTGCGTAATTTTATCTCATTTAGCGTGCGTCCTGAAGCCTTGCCGCTTCTATCTCACGCTGAACTGCTCTTCCTGCTTTATTGTAGTAATCCATTCGTTCCTCGTCTGTCATATGCTTTGTCATTTCATATATATTCTCGTAATTTGTGAATATCTTCTATCGTAAAATCAGGACTCAAAACAGGTTTTTCCATCATTGCCCCTTTCTACAGACTCAAAACACGCTCCTGAAATTTTTCCTTGTTTTCCACTATCTCATAAGGTTCGTATTCTCCATAGGCACTGGGGCGGCTGATTGTCACCAACTGCACACCGTTTGCTCCTATCTGTTTTTGTAGCTTTTCAGTAAAATCCGCCAATGCTTTGCCATGTCTGGTCTTTACTGCAATACAGCCTTTTTTATCAAATTCTTTCGCTATGAGATAACACATAACTTAGCACCTCCTCAAACTGTTGCTCGCTTAATATTTTACCATTCTCATACTCACTCCGCAATATTCTTCCTACAGAATCAGGATATTCCCTTTTATAGAGATATTTATGCAGCCAGTTATTCAACTGCCTGTCATAATAAGTATTTGCCTGAATTTCTATCGGATAATAGGAGTGATCCGGCTGAAAATAAATATGCACTCCACGATAGCCGTCATCATTCGCCTTTCCATGACTCATATCGACAACCCGTACTTCTTCTGGAATTTCCCCTTCCAACAGACTCTTATAGTTGTCCGTCAGCATACGAAATCCTAAAATATCATTAAATACCTTTTCTAATCGCATTTCAGGATAAAATTTATTGTATTTCCGTATACATGAATCCTCACTTTTAATACGATAGTCCAAATCCACAAGATCAAGAATATCGGCTTCTTGATAAAATCTTATCATTTCGGAAACTTCCTGAAATAAGGTTTCTTTATCGAATTTCCGCAGGCTATTGACAAGACTTCTTTCCATTTTGCTTTTGTAAGACAATTCTCGAAGAATTTGAACAGATAAGCCATTTTTCTCTAATTCTCTTAACAAATAATATCCTCCAAATAATCTAAGTATCTTTACTGCCGACAACCATTTTCCCACTTGTTCTTTGATTGCTGTCTTGCTTACAGCTAATCATAACATCAGATATTATAGCCCGCAATAAAAATTTTTCAAAAAAGAGCTGTTCCACATAGAACAGCCCTCAACTCATACATTTACATGATTAAAGTTTTTCCAGAAGAACCGCCTTTTTCTTATTAGACTCTTCCTCCGTGATAATACCGCTTTCTTTCAATGCTGCCAGCTTCTCAATCTGCTTTATTACATCGTCACCGCCAAAAGTATTATTGGAACGATTACTTTCAGTTCCCTTAAATTGTTTCATAATACCTTTCGTTTGAAGCAAATCAAGCATTTCCTGACACACCTTCGCTTGTCCCATGACGGTAAATCTTGTAAGCATTTCATTCCTGACAATGTACTCATCTCCTACTTCATCCAGATATTTTATCTCCATTACATTCTTCTGTCTCAGATCACTGTTATTATTGCCGCTACTCAAAAGCATTGATGAGCGCAAAGAATTATCGGGATTAAAAGGCTCTCCTGCTTGTAGAGAAATTGAAAGAAGTGGTTAAAAATCTGACTATCAAATGTGTACAGCTTACGAAATAAGGCAAAAAGCTAACCGCCAAAGTGAACGGACAGCAAAAGCAGATTAGCCGTTTGACGGATAAGGTCATGGAGCAGAGCGACACCATAGACCGATTGCAGGAAAAAGCGTCTGATTTGGAGCGTTTGGAGCGTCATTTAGGCAGGGAACAGGTACAGTCGATAGTGGAACGGTCAAAGGCATTAGAACAGGCAGAAAGGGCAAAGAAACGCCCGAAACGTGCCTTTGAAATGAGCCGATAAGAAAGGGGATTGATAGGATATGACAGATATGGAAAAGAAAGTTATGATACGGCTGTGCGCTAAAATCGTAGCAGAAACAGACCTTTACGAAACGGACAAAGAAGTGCAAAATCTGATAGACTGGGTATGTTTATCGGAGCAGATAAAGAAGAACAATAATACACTCCACAATCTGACCGGGAAATATAAAAAGATTGAGCCGGATTGCCGGGAGGGAATGCGGGCGCAGTTGAACTCTGCAAGGAGCGCAATAATTTGTATGAAAAGCAAAATGACTTGAAAGGTCAAAAATGGAAGATTGAGAAGTCGTTGGAACAATAAGAAATGTGGGGTATGGCGGTTGCCATGCCCTTATTTTTAGTGGTAAATAGGAAATAAAAGTGGTATAATCAAAAAAATAAACCAAAAATTAGCTGATTATAAGGAAGGTAAAAATGATTGATGGTCATATTCATATTGAGCGTGGGGATTATTCATTAGAATGGATTGAACGATTCGTAAACAAGGCAGTTGAAATGAAGATTGATGAAATTCGGTTACTTGAACATTGCTATATATTTGAATAGTTTATACCTATGTATAATTCAGTACGCGCATATAGTAAATATATGGATAATTGGTTTCAAAGAAGTGCGGTAAAGCATAAGGTGCTGGAGTATTATGAACTTATTGAAAAAGTAAGAAATCAAAAATATCCTATTAAGATAAAATTCGGACTTGAAATATGTTACTTCAAAGAGTATGAGACATTTATTGGAGAGCTGACGAAAGACAGGGGGTTTGATTTTTTGCTAGGCAGCATTCACTTTGTTGATAAATTTGCATTTGATCATAAGCCTGAACATTGGATTGGAATTGATGTAGATACGATATATCGTAGGTATTTTGAAGACTCTATTTCCTTGGCAAAAAGTAAACTATTTGACGGCATTGGTCATCCAGATGCAATAAAACTATTTGGTCATAAACCGTCCTTTTCACTCTTGGGTTACTATGAAAGTTTAGCAAAGGAACTTTCAAATAGTAATATGTATGCAGATCAGAATAGTGGCGTGGCTCGAAGATGTTCAAAAACTTTTTCTTTGGGAATGGATAAAGAATTACTCCATGTTTTGAAGAAGAAAAATATAAAAATTATCACATCATCCGATGCTCATTGTCCTGAAGATGTAGGTGACAAAATTCGAGAGCTTGAAATTTGCGTTGCAAATGCCTAGGAAATACTCTCTAATTCGTTCTTTTCATAGCCTGTTTCAGGTGCTTCCACAGAGACTACTGGCGCAAACAGGGGATTCTCTCCCATGACAATTTCAAGAATTTTCCCTCCGTCTGTCTTTGTCGTGGAATGAACTGTAACCCTTTCTCCTGTCTCTTTCTCCTCTGATTGCTGTAGTTGTTGTAAAAATATGCTTAATTCCTTTTGTCTGTCTGAATGTATACGCTCTCCCTTCTGATTCATAAAAAATCAGGAGTAAAACCATCTAACGACTCTGCTCCCAATAGTTATCACCAACACAATATATGACCTTTTTTATCCCAGCACTTCCCATTCACACTCAGAAATCACTTGTTTTATTGCACGCAAAAACTCCCCCGCTGCTTTTTGTGAAAAGTAACAGGGGAGTTCTCTTTTTTAATTCTATGAAATAATCAATATGCTATTTCCTTAATAGCCAGTGTACTATTTCTGTGCAATAGCCGCCTGTGCTGCCGCAAGTCTTGCAATCGGCACACGGAATGGAGAACATGATACATAATCCAGACCAATCTTATGGCAGAACTCAACAGAAGAAGGATCTCCGCCGTGCTCGCCGCAGATACCGATGTGAAGCTTCGGATTTACCGGCTTGCCAAGCTTGATAGCCATATCCATCAGCTTGCCGACACCAGTCTGGTCTAACTTTGCAAATGGATCGTTCTCGAAAATCTTGGTGTCATAGTAAGCATCCAGGAACTTACCAGCGTCATCACGGGAGAACCCGAATGTCATCTGTGTTAAATCGTTTGTACCGAAACAGAAGAAATCAGCCTCTGTTGCGATTTCGTCAGCGGTAAGCGCTGCACGAGGAATCTCAATCATGGTACCAACTTCATACTCAAGCTTGGTGCCTGCTGCTGCGATTTCAGCGTCTGCTGTCTCAACAACAACCTTCTTTACAAACTTAAGCTCCTTGATATCGCCAACTAACGGAATCATGATTTCCGGCTTTACATTCCAGTCAGCATGTGCTTTCTGCACTTCGATTGCTGCACGGATCACAGCCTTTGTCTGCATCTTTGCAATTTCCGGATAGGTAACTGCAAGACGGCATCCTCTGTGTCCCATCATCGGGTTGAACTCATGAAGTCCGTCGATAATTGTCTTAATCTGCTCAACGCTCTTGCCCTGTGCATCAGCAAGCTTCTTGATATCAGCTTCCTCAGTAGGAACGAACTCATGAAGAGGCGGATCCAGGAAACGGATAGTAACAGGATTTCCTTCCAGAGCCTCGTATAATGCCTTGAAGTCTCCCTGCTGGTAAGGAAGAATCTTCTCTAATGCTGCTTCTCTTTCTTCCACAGTATCAGAGCAGATCATCTCACGGAAAGCTGCAATTCTGTCTTCCTCGAAGAACATATGCTCTGTACGGCAGAGTCCGATACCTTCTGCACCGAGCTCGCGTGCCTTCTTTGCATCTGCAGGAGTATCTGCATTGGTACGAACCTTTAACTTACGGAACTTGTCTGCCCATGCCATAACACGTCCGAATGTACCGGCGATTGTAGCATCAACGGTAGCAATCTGTCCGTCATAGATATTACCGGTTGTACCGTCAATAGAGATATAATCTCCCTCATGGTACTCTTTTCCTGCAAGTGTGAACTTCTTGTTTGCCTCGTCCATGGCAATGTCGCCACAGCCGGATACACAGCAGGTACCCATACCACGGGCAACAACGGCTGCGTGGCTTGTCATACCGCCGCGGACAGTTAAGATACCCTGGGAAACCTTCATACCTGTAATATCTTCCGGAGAAGTCTCAAGACGTACTAATACGACCTTCTCTCCCCTTGCAGCCCACTCTTCTGCATCCTCAGCAGTAAATACAACCTTACCGCAGGCAGCTCCAGGAGAAGCTCCAAGTCCCTTGCCGGCAGGAGTTGCAGCCTTAAGGGCAGCAGCGTCAAACTGCGGATGGAGAAGTGTATCCAGGTTACGCGGGTCAATCATTGCAACTGCCTCTTCCTCTGTTCTCATGCCCTCATCAACAAGGTCACATGCAATCTGGAGTGCAGCCTGGGCTGTTCTCTTACCATTACGTGTCTGAAGCATATACAGCTTGCCATGCTCTACGGTAAACTCCATATCCTGCATGTCACGGTAATGGTTCTCAAGTGTAGAGCATACTTCCTTAAACTGGGCAAATGCCTCCGGGAACTTCTGCTCCATTTCTGCGATTTTCATAGGGGTACGGACACCTGCAACCACGTCCTCGCCCTGTGCGTTTGTAAGGAACTCACCGAAAAGTCCCTTTGCTCCTGTAGCAGGGTCACGGGTAAATGCAACACCGGTACCGCAGTCATCGCCCATGTTACCAAATGCCATGGACTGTACGTTTACAGCGGTTCCCCATGAATAAGGGATATCGTTGTCACGGCGGTATACATTGGCACGAGGGTTGTCCCATGAACGGAATACAGCCTTAATGGCGCCCATTAACTGCTCCTTAGGATCTGCCGGGAAATCGGAACCAATCTTGGACTTGTACTCAGCCTTAAACTGGTTAGCCAGCTCCTTTAAGTCATCAGCGGTAAGTTCAACGTCCTGCGTAACTCCCCTGTCAGCTTTCATCTTGTCGATCAGCTCTTCAAAGTACTTCTTGCCAACTTCCATAACCACGTCAGAATACATCTGGATAAATCTTCTGTAGCAGTCCCATGCCCAGCGCGGGTTGTTGGACTTCTCAGCAATTACGTTTACAACGTCCTCGTTCAGTCCGAGGTTTAAGATTGTATCCATCATACCAGGCATGGATGCCCTTGCACCGGAACGAACAGAAACCAGAAGCGGATTCTCCTTATCACCGAACTTCTTGCCTGTGATTTCCTCCATCTTCACAATGTACTCATTGATTTCAGCCATAATGCCGTCGTTGATTTCACGGCCGTCCTCATAATACTGGGTACAAGCCTCTGTTGTAATTGTGAATCCCTGTGGTACAGGAAGACCGATATTGGTCATCTCTGCAAGGTTTGCACCCTTACCGCCAAGAAGCTCTCTCATGTTCGCATTACCCTCACTGAAAAGGTAGCAATACTTGTTTGCCATTTGACAATTCCTCCTAATACTATTATATTTGTTTAGATCAGGAAACCATGTTTCCTGTACTCTACCAGTCTGCGCGGCATTTCGCACCTGCTGCTCCGCAAAAAAGGACACAGCATTCCAGAAAATACCACACATATCTATCATAACATAAATTTTCCATTTCGCAAGTCCTTTATTTGGGAGAAAACCTATTCTTTAAAAATCAAACTTCTCGTCGAAATATGCCTCAAGGTCCGCAATCTTAATGCGCTCCTGCTCCATCGTGTCGCGGTCACGCACTGTCACCATGCCGTCCTCCTCGGAGTCAAAGTCGTAGGTGACACAGAACGGGGTTCCGATTTCATCCTGCCTGCGGTAACGCTTGCCGATGGTTCCCCTGTCGTCAAACTCACAGTTATACTTCTTTGAGAGCTGGATAAAGATTTCCTCCGTCTGCTCATTCAGCTTCTTGGAAAGCGGAAGCACGCCGATTTTTACCGGTGCAAGCGCCGGATGGAAATGGAATACGGTTCTTGTGTCCGGTTTCTCCGGCGTTCCGATTTCCTCCTCGTCATATGCCGAACACAGAAATGCCAGTACCACACGGTCAGCCCCGAGCGAAGGCTCAATGACATACGGAATATATTTTTCATTCTTTGAATCATCAAAATATGTCATATCCTCACCGGAAGTATTCATATGCTGTGTCAGGTCATAATCTGTACGGTCAGCAATGCCCCAGAGTTCTCCCCAGCCAAACGGGAATAAAAATTCAATGTCGGTGGTTGCCTTTGAATAAAAGCACAGTTCCTCCGGCGAATGGTCGCGAAGACGCATTTCCTCTTCCCTGATTCCAAGGGAAACCAGCCAGTCATGGCAGAACGACCTCCAGTACTGGAACCACATCAGGTCAGTTTCCGGCTCACAGAAAAACTCAAGCTCCATCTGCTCAAACTCCCTGGTACGGAACGTAAAGTTTCCCGGAGTAATCTCATTCCGGAAGGATTTTCCTATCTGCCCGATACCAAACGGAAGCTTCTTGCGGGAAGTTCTCTGCACGTTTTTGAAGTTCACAAATATTCCCTGTGCCGTCTCCGGTCTTAAATAAACCGTATTCTTTGCATCCTCCGTAACCCCCTGAAAGGTCTTGAACATCAGGTTAAACTGACGGATATCCGTGAAATTATGTTTTCCGCAGGACGGACAGCAGACCCTGTGGTCCAGAATAAAATCATACATTTCCTCATTGGACCATCCGTCCACCGAACCGTCCAGGCTAATGTCATTTGCTTCTGCGAAATTCTCAATCAGCTGGTCGGCGCGGAAACGCTCATGGCACTCCTTGCAGTCCATCAGCGGGTCGGAAAATCCGCCCAGGTGTCCGGAAGCCACCCAGGTCTGCGGATTCATCAGAATCGCACAGTCCACCCCGACATTATTCGGATGCTCCTGGATAAATTTCTTCCACCAGGCGCGCTTGACATTATTTTTAAGCTCTACTCCCAGATTACCGTAATCCCACGTATTTGCAAGACCTCCGTATATTTCGGAACCCGGATAAACAAATCCCCTCTGCTTTGCAACCTGAACGATTCTGTCCAATGTTTTTTCCATTATGTAGCCCTCGCATTCTCTTTTTATTTATAAATAATATAAGTGTATACCTGACTGTTTTCACCGGCTGATTCTGTATCTTCTCCCTCTTCACCATCAAACTTAAACGATACATCAGCACTGGCTTCTGTTGACATATTTAACAGGTCGTCATCAGAAACCGACTCCGGTATCTCGGTACCAGTCTCCGTTACGGATTCTGTCCCATTTGTTTCTTTTACAGCCTCTGTACTTTCCGTCGTTTCCTCTCCCGGCAGAATGGAAATGCCTTCCCTGATGGAAATCGTTTTTTCATCCACATATTTCGTGTTTTCCACAGACACGCAGACTACTTCCCCCGGCACATGCACGTTCAGGTTGCCGCGGATAACAACGACTTTGTATTCCGCATCATCCAGATATGCATCTGCATCGCATAAAGCAGCCGTACCGTCTTTTACTGCTGCAAACTCACCTTCAAATGTATACCCCGCGGCAAGAGCCTCCGCAACGCTTCCGGCAAACAGCTCAATCCCGTTAAACCGCTGGTATTCCTGTGCCGTGGCATACGATAAAATGATGGTTGCCTTTTTGTCCTTGACAGACAGATCCTTCAGCTTTACCAGATCGCTGCCGTAAGTATCATTATATGCCGCAATGGTTTCCTTTGCATAGGACTCTAGCCCCTTTTCGTCATATGTTCCCTCGTCAAAATCCTCCACGTCCGTAGAGACAATCCCTCCATCTTTCAGTACAAATACTGTGCTCTCATCCGCTGCATAGGAAGCACCGCATCCGGTAAACAGACTGGTACACAAAACAAAAACAAGAGCCAGGCTTACGAATTTTTTCATAGTGGTTTAATCTCCTTTATCATACAATCCTTGCTATTATACACTTTTCATATTTTGTTTTCAACCAAAAATGTGCAGGGAATGAAATTCGTGACGGACATAATGCGCCATATAGTCTGCCATAATGGCCCTCAGCTCCTCCAGAACCTCCCTGGAAACTGTAAAGGAATACAGCTTTTCCACAGGAGTGGAAATTATGTACTGCATCGTATAGCGGCTGCTGTCCAGGATTTTCACCCCCTGTACGGCTTTTCCGCACTGGCTGCAGAAAATTCCGCCGCGCTTCACGGAAAAAATTCTTAAGTCCTCTTTTTTATGGCAGTGCATGCAGGAAAACACATCCGGACCCTCCCCGTTTATGGTAACCGCTTTCAGTTCAAAAACCACACGGACCAGTTCCCTGGGAATCCTTGTGCTCTCCAGCGCGCGCATGGACTGGTACAGAAGCTTTAACATTTCCCGTTCATCGTTATTTTCCTGGCAGAAATATTCGGCAAATTCTGCAAAATAAAATCCAAGGGACGCTGCGTCCAGGTCATTCACCAGACTGCGGAAATAATTTTTGATGCCTGCCTTTGTCAGGTTATATGCGCTCTTTCCCTCGTATAATTCAAATTCGCCAAAAGAAAAGGGATTTGTCGCAGCTAAAAGCTGGCTTCCGGGACGTCTTGCGCCCCTTGCAAATGCTGTGATTTTCCCTCTTTCCTTTGTCAGAATTGTTAATCTTTTGTCATAATCCCGAACGGGCATGGCTGTCAAAACCATACCCATCATGGTCACGGACTGTCCCATTCCCCTGATCCCTCTGTCCTGTCTGATTACTGCAAAAACTGTCACTTTCCACCGAATTGCGGTATGTCAGATAATCTGTTACTTTTCCTGTCGTCCAAAATGCTTCCCAGGTTTTCTCCATTGCATCTCCCTCCCGTCCTAAATAGAATCTGCAATGTCATAAAATCTATTCCCAGGAAAAACTGGAAAAATTACTGGTTCTCATCCCGGTAACCGAAATTCTTAATTAAAAAGTCATTGTCACGCCAGTCTTTTTTTACTTTTACCCATAGCTTTAAGTTCACCTTTGTATCCAGCAGACGTTCCATCTCAAAGCGGGCGTTTGTGCCTATTTTTTTGAGCATTGCCCCCTGTTTTCCGATAACAATACCTTTATGGGAATCGCGTTCACAGACAATGGTCGCATCTATATCCATGATGCTGCCCGCCTTCCCATTTCTCTCATGCATACGTTCTATGGATACTGCAATCCCGTGGGGAACCTCGTCATTTAATGCATGCAGCGCCTTTTCCCTTATAATTTCCGCACAGATAGCGCGTTCCGGCTGGTCCGTAACAGTATCCTCGTCATAAAACTGCGGGCCGGGATTTAAATATTTAAAAATGGACTCTGTCACATCTTCCATATTATTTCCCCGGAGTGCCGATGTCGGAATGATTTCCGCAAAATCATATACTTTGCGGTAAGTGTCAATATATTCCAGAACCTTGTCCTTTTCAACGGTATCTACTTTATTGATAACAAGTATCACCGGCGTTTTCACTTTCTGCAGCTGTTCAATAATATGCTGCTCCCCCGCGCCGATAAAATTGCCGGGCTCTACCAGCCACAGCACAACGTCCACTTCATTCAGTGTCCGTTCCGCCACGTTTACCATATATTCCCCAAGCTTGTTTTTCGCTTTGTGTATCCCCGGTGTATCCACAAACACAATCTGTCCGCGCCCCGGCTCGGTATAAACCGTCTGGATCCGGTTTCTGGTCGTCTGCGGTTTATTTGATGTGATTGCAATCTTTTGTCCGATCAGCCGGTTCATAAGTGTGGACTTCCCAACATTCGGCCTTCCTATAATTGTAACAAATCCTGATTTAAATTTTTCTCCCATATCTGGTCCTCTTCCCGTCTTTTGTATTTTTATAATAACGCTTTAATTTCCGTGAACATCCCGTTTTCACTCCGGATAACGTCTTCGTTTCCAATCACGCAGAAACCGTCGTCATCCAGAACAGACTGGATCAGTCCTGCAAGTTTCCTGATATCCTCCGGATTCGCAGCAAGTATTTCATCCCTCTCTTTCTGGATATCATCATAATCCAGATTCTCCAGGTATGCCGCCATGGAACGGCTGCCCTTCGCCTCCGGATTCAGCGGTGTGTCCAGCGCTCCAAACGTCCCAATGATATATTTCGTCATGTCGCGGTCATCCGGCTCGAAGGTTTTTACATATTCTGCAATCTTACTGTATACTTCATTGGTCTTTGCCAGATTCGGATCCCTGTAGGAAACAAAATAACTTTCCCCCGTGCGCAGGAAGGAGCTCATGCACCCGTATGCCCCGTTTTTCACACGGATATTCATCCAGAGATAATCATATCCCAGTATCATTTTCAGTATCTTTAATGTCCCGGAATAATCAAATCCGTGCTGCCTGAAATTCCCCACCCGCGCCACATACTGTATCTGGGAAGCATCTGTAAATCCTTCTTTTTTACTGGAAAAGACAAATTCTGCCGCAGCCCCTGCCTTAGTCCCTTCCGGGAGTCTGCTTAGATAGTCAGACAGTACCGGCTCAGCCGCACGGTACAGTTTTTCCTCCCCGGTAAAGCTGACAAGCAGCCGCTTCTTCACAAACAGCTTTTCTGCTAATTCCACAAGCTTTCCCGTCACTTCCTCCGGATGGCTTTTGATCTGTCTGTCCAGTTTTTCAATCATGCGATAGTATGCAATGCCATTGATGGCATCCTGGTAGAACGCATAACGGGACAGGCAGGACAGCGCACGCATGGACGCCACTGTATGCCCGCTACTGCTTAAGTTCACCTGCAGTCTTGACTTTACCTGTGCAATCAGCTCCGCAAGACGCTTTACATCTGTCAGGTCAGAGGTTCTTAAAATTTCATCCGCCAGTTCCATTGCGGAAGAAAGATTTTTTTCCAGCACCTTAATCCGCACCTCAAATTTCGCATCAAGTACATTTACCTTTTTTACATCCGGGTACAGTCCCATACCGCAGGATATTCCGCCGGTATAAATGTTGACTGCACTGGCAAGGTCCGCATAGCTGTAATGCTCCGTGTCCACATAGCCCAGTACGGAACGCAGCAGCCCGAAATACGGCACATCCTCCTGCGCAATGTCCGAACACTCAAACATCAGGGTAATATAATCAATTCCGTTTGTCGGCAGTTCATGACGGATGATTTCCAGGGAACCGGAAGTTTCCTTTATATTAGTAAAAGGAACTGCTTCTTTTCTCATATCCTCCCGTCCCAGCATCGGAATTTTCTTTAAATCCTCTTCCGGCGAAGGCGTACCCTGGTACTCTTTCAGGCGGTGCGTTTCCTCCACCAGCGCCGTAATCTCTTCTTTGGTCAGGGATGCCTTGTACCCTGCCAGCTTTTCCTGCAGCTTCTGTTCCGTTACACGGTTTTTGCCGCGCTCCGGTATTACGGTAACGACTGCCCCGTGCGTATTGTCAAGCAGATATTCCTGTACGAGTTTTTCAAAATATCCCGTTTTCATCTGCTCACGCAGAAACTGCAGGGTATCCAGGCATTCCAGATGGATAAACGGTTTCCTGTCATCAAACAGCCAGCTTTCCAGGCACTGCAGTCCGTATAAAAGCCCCTTCGGGTAATGACCGTAATCCGCCTCCCGGAAACGGAATTCCGTGCTGTTGATTCCGGCGAGCAGTGCGTCATGGTTCAGCCCGTTTTTCACCAGGTTCTTTAATGTATTTTCTATGATTTCCACAAAACGGCTTTCGTCTTCTTTCTCTGCATTTTTCGCAACAATGGAAAACACCGGCTGTAAAATATCATCCTCATAGCTTCCGTATACATCCTCACCGATTCCCGCGTCAATCAGCGCCTTTTTCACCGGAGCGCCCGGCGCACTGACAAGCACATAGTCCAGAACGGAAAATGCCTGGTAAAGCTTCCGGTCCAGAACGGTTCCAATTACTTTATTATAGGATAAGTAAGTGTTCTTTTCCTCCGGCTCATCCTCCGTTACCGGATAGCTTTCTTTTACATATTTCATTTTGTCAAACGGCTTCTGTAAATGAATTTCAGAATCCACCCCGGCATTCCCAAAATGGCACAGATACTCCCGGTCCAGAAATTCCAGCCGTTCTTCGATATCCATATCCCCGTAAAGATAGATGTAGGAGTTTCCGGGATGATAGTATTTATGATAAAAATCCAGGTATTCTTCATATGTTAAATCCGGGATATGTTCGGGATTGCCGCCGGAATTTTTGCTGTAGGCATTATCCGGAAAAAGCGCTTTTGAAATGGCAGTCTGCAGCACTTCATCCGGTGATGAATATGCACCTTTCATTTCATTATAAACAACGCCGTTTATGATCAGCGGCGCCTCCTCTGATTCCAGCTCATAATGCCAGCCTTCCTGCATGAATATTTCCCTGTATTTTGTGATATTCGGATGAAAAACCGCATCCAGGTAAACGTCCATCAGGTTTTTAAAATCCCGCTCATTATAACTCGCAACCGGATACACCGTTTTTTCCGGATAGGTCATGGCATTTAAAAATGTATTTAAGGAACCCTTCGCCAGCTCCATAAAAGGGTCCTTTACCGGAAATTTATCAGAACCGCACAGTACGGTATGCTCAATAATATGCGGTACTCCTGTTTCGTCTTCCGGCGGCGTCCGAAAACCAATGGCAAAAACTTTGTTATCGTCATCATTGGATATGATACACACGCGCGCCCCGCTTGCTTTATGGCGCAGGATAAATCCGGTGGATGCAATGTCTTTCAGTTCTCTTTCTTCTATTATGTCGTATGCTGCAAATTTCATGTTTCTCCCTTCCTTTCTCCTGGAACACCAGCCCACATAAAAAGACCATCACGCCTGTGACAGTCTTTGAATTTATTATGTGAAATCTGTTCAATTCTACGCAGGACGGACTGCAATTTTACCCGGTACTCTAGTTATTTATTAAAAGACTAGCATATCCTCATGGGGTTGTCAAACATAATTTACCATATCGTCAGTCTCTGACTGACGATGCGATATGCGCAATGTCCTTTTGCGCAGTAAAATAAGCTTTCTTTGCTTATTTTACTCCTTCTTCTCATCCCGCAGGCTGACGTCCAGCTGCGGATACGGAATGGAAATATTATTTTCATCGAGTGCCAGCTTGATCTGCTCCAGCATATGCCAGCGGACAGGCCAGTAATCCTCATTCTTTACCCAGACACGCACGCCAAGCTCCACCGCGGAATCTGCAAGCGCCGATACAAAGATATCACAAGGTCTGTCTGCTGCCACTCTGCCCTCTTCTTCTGTCACAGTCTGTAAAACCTTTTTTGCCATGGCAAGGTCTGTTTCATATGCCACACTGACGGTTAAATCAATCCTGCGGTACTCCATCCGGCTGTAATTGGTAATACTCGTATTGGAGAGGCTTCCATTGGGAATCACAATTACCTTATGGTCCACGGAAAGAAGTTTCGTGTAAAATGTCGTAATCTCGTCTACGGTTCCTTCCTGCCCCGTTGCATTGTCAAGGATATAATCACCGACCACAAAAGGCTTCATTAAAAGAATCAGTACGCCTCCGGCAAAATTGGACAGACTTCCCTGCAGGGCAAGTCCAAGCGTCAGTCCGGCAGAACCAAGCACTGCCACTACGGAACTGGTCGTTACCCCAAACTGTGACAGCACAATCATCAGAAGCACAAAATACAGGCTGTACCTGATTAGCGAACAGAGGAAGGAAATTACGCCGGCTTCCGCCTTTCCTTTCTCCAGTGATTTTTTTATCATTTTGACAAATCCCTTAATCAGTCTGCTTCCAATGATTAATATGATTACGGTAATAACAAGCTGCATCAGAAACGAAAAAAGCGACGGCATGAGTCCTTCCAGGTATGTCCGGATGATTCCCGGATTTTTTTCAATTTCCTGCAGAATATCGGTTTCTGCTGCTGACTGTTTTATCAAAAAATAAATTATCTCTTTCACCCTTTGTACTCCTTTATTTACTATAGTATATCAAAATCCATATGATGTAAAGTCTGTTGTAACAGTTCGGCCGAAGGCTGAACTGTTACAGTCTGTTTCGCGGCTATGATATCCAGTCCTCGCTTTTGCAGAGTATATATGATATAATAGAAACTATGTAACTATTCAGAATAGGTCAAAGCGGTACCGCGCAGACCGTAAGAACATGATTCAGGAGTGCAAAAAGGAGAAATAAAATGGGTTCGAAAACACGGGATGAAAGATATCATGTAGCAGAAGAAGCAATCCTCGACGCGTTTTTTCTGGTTCTTAAGGAAAAGGAACTGGACAGGATTACTGTGTCCGATATTATTAAAAAGGCCGGCATTGTACGAAGTACTTTTTACAACCATTTTGAAGACATTCCGAATCTTATCAATGCCATCGAGGATAAAACCCTGAACGATATTTTCTCCCTTATGAAGACGTTCCATCCGGAGAATGACTGGGATATGTGCAAATCCTTTTATTTAACGATCTGCGAATACACCATGACAAATCCTTTTCTTGCCAGTCTTCTCCGTGATCCGCAGGAAAATACATTTTTCAGGAAAACAGTAACCATGTTTCACCGCTACGTGCAGAAAGTGACGCAGACAACTGCCGCCATCGAGCACAGCAAGGAAGATCTTTCCTATATGATTGCCTGCTCGATTGGCAGCACCATCGGCGTACTTCACAAATGGGCAAAAGACCAGTTTAAGGATTCTCCTGAGTATGTTGCCAATCTCCTGACACGGGTATTTCTGTCAGGAATGCTCCCGAATATCCTTTAAAAGGATTCGGCGGTATTTCTTCTTTTCCGGTTATACCCCTGGCTGCGGCTCATCAACTGTGGCTTCCTGCCTTTTAATCTTCTGGGTGGCACTTTTGATAAACGGATACTTTCTTACCACCAGCCCGGTAATCCGGCGGTATGTAGGCTGTTCCTTGTTGTACTGGTCCAAAAATTCCTGCAGGGCAGACTTCACAGCCTCTTCGTCCAGCCCTTTTGCTGCGGCGACATCCTGGTCCGGATAAATTCTTGCAGTAAGACCATTGTCCTCCCCTGTCACAATTACCTCACCTACCAGCGCACCTAACGCCAGTTTATTTTCAATTTCCTCCGGAGAAATATTTTCCCCGTTTGAAAGAATAATCAGATTCTTCACACGTCCATTGATAAACAGGAAACCGTCCTCGTCCATATAACCCTTATCCCCTGTATGAAGCCATCCATCCTGCAGCGTCTTTGCAGTTTCCTCCGGCATTTTGTAATATCCCTTCATAACGCTGCTGCCTTTTACAAGTATTTCTCCGTTTTCAAACCGGATACTGGCGTTTGAAAGAGGCTTTCCGACAGATCCCGTCTTATTCATTTCCTCCGTATTGGAACTGATGACAGGAGAACACTCTGACATGCCGTATCCTTCCAGCACTTTTACACCATATTCTGCAAACCTCTCGATATAAAACGGATCCAGATGGGCGCCGCCGGTAAAGATAATATCCAGATTACCGCCAAATACCTGGTCCGCCACCGCCTTTTTCGGAATGGAAGCATCCACGCTGGCAAGCCGCTTATCAATCGTCTCAATCATCAGGGGAACCATAAGCATGACTTCCGGCTTAAAAATGCTCATGTTTCTTACCATATGAAGAAGGGAATCATTGATGCAGACAGTCGCTCCCAGCGAAAAGCCCTTAAGCCAGTCCATCACCAGACAGTATGCGTGATGAATCGGGAGCACGCTTAAAAGAGTGGTTCCGGGTTCGGCAGTATAATCCACGGAAATAACATTTTCCGCCAGATTGCCCTGGGTGAGCATCACGCCCTTGCTCTTTCCTGTTGTACCCGATGTGAAAATAATAGTCGCCACATCCTCCGGATTCGGCCGTTTGGCATCATCACCAGAAGACGCCGCTTTTAATTCAGCAAGGGATTCCACCTTTTTATCCAGAGAACCAGGTGTCTCCTCCTGCAGCATCCAGATTTTTCCAAGCTTCGGACATGAAGCCAGAATCCCCTCCAGAAGTGCCTGGTTCTTTGGACTTAAGAAAAGCGCTTCTGAATCTGAACGGTTTAAAAGATCAGTCAAATCTTCCAGCGGAAGCCCTGCGTCCAGAGGGACAGCAACCGTATTACCCGTGATGATTCCCAGGTAACTCTCAATCCATTCCACCGAACTTACGCCAATCAAAGCAATATGCTTTCCTGCAAAGCCCTCTGCCTGAATTCCTTTTCTGACTGCCACGACATTTTCCATCAGTTCCTTATAGCTTCTCTCAAGAATGTCCTTTTTTTTCAGCCACTTCACAGCTGCAATTTCTGAATATTTCCCTGCACTCTCTTCCAGTATGTCACGAATCAGTTTTCCCATATTTTTTCTATGCCTCCGCCTGCAATTTTTCCAGCAATTCCAGTGCCTCTCCAACCGTAAGAACTTTCAGTGCATCCTCCTCTTCCAGTTCCACATCGAATGTGTCCTCCAGTTCTCCCAAAAATGACATGAAATCAAGGGAACTAAAACCCAAATCCTCCCTGAACCTCATTTCAGCCGTCATCTCCTCCGGCTTTACCTTGCAATACTGCGCTATAATCTTCTTAAATTCCATTTCCTGTGTCATATACTGCCTTTTTCCTTTCTTTCATCTTATATTTTTCTATCTTTTTCTCTTACACTCTATCCATAATCTCGCCGATACTCAGGTCCGGCTCCGCAATTCCCATGAACAGAATGCGCATCATATAATAATACAATAACTCCATATCATGTTCCTCAAGATGGGCCGTCTGATAATGGTAAGAGAAATTCATTCCCCCGTTTTCTGTATGGGATACGGTTAAATACATCTTTTTCGTGGCCGCACCATTGGCAAACCATTTTGCGTGCTGCGGGATATTTACAAGATGAGGATTGTCCATCTTTACCGGCATAGGCTGGTAGGTAAGATAGCAGCTCTCATACGTGGTGTTTTCCGGTGTGTTATAACGCTTTCTCATCTCCTCCACAATCAGTGCCGGATCATAATTGCTGTGCATATAAATTTTATTCTGTACATTCTGAATTTCGTAAGCTGCAGAAAGAAAATCCATTTCCGGATCAATCACCGTCCTGCAAGGAAACATAATCGTCCTGCTGCCCCCTGACGTCCACTCATCATGGGTGGAACGTCTGGAAATAAAATTCTGAATCGTAATATCCTGCTGTCCGTCATTTGCTTTTGACAGGTATGTCCTGATTCCAAGCAGCAGAAGATTGGTCATGGAAAGCTGGTGGTTCATGCAAAAATCCATCAGGTTCCTTGTTGGTTCCGGCTCCAGCAAATAATCCTTCACTTCCACAAAAAGATTTTTAAGTTCAATGTCTGCCGCCCTTAACTTTTTATTGCCGTGACGCTTTCTTGCTTCCTCCAGCACGGAAGTTCCCTGAATATCCGAATATAAAGGTTCTCCAAGCGCATCCAGCTGGTCATCCCAGAATTTTTTGTCTTTTGCAAAACGCTTCTCATTGTTCGCCCTTTTCAAATCCTTTTCCAGAACCATCTCATAATCCGCCAGATCCGCAGGGTATTTAGACTGAAACCGGTAATGGGTATACAGCTGCATCAGGTCATTGATCATTACCACCATCCCGCAGGAATCTATAAGCCTGTGGTCCATGTGGATAAAGAATCCGTTGTATCCCTCCGGCAGCCTTACCATCGTCACATCACACAATGGAATATCATCTCCGTCAAAAGTCTCATATGCCCACTGCTGCATCAGATTGTCTGCTTCAGCCATGGACATGCCGGACAAATCCTTTATGGGAATGTCCCTGCTGTCTCTTTCTACAATATACTGCCTGACCTCTCCCTTTGCATCAGGTTTTGTAAACCGCACCCGCATACATCCGTAGCGCTCAATCTCACACTGGATACATTTTTTCAACAATCCAAAATCCAGCTGTGCCTTTAAAGACGCCACCACACTGACACCTGAAACCTGCTGGGTTTTGTAATTTAAAATCCACTGGTGATGCATATTCTGTGCTGCCGTCAAAGGATAATAATCCTGCATTTGCAAATCCTCCCATCTCTTTTATGTAACACCCAGTAATGGGTGTTGCCTATGTTAACTATGAAGTTATCACATTTCATTTTTGATTTCTACCCGCGAAAGGACTTAACAAACAGTTTACCCCAAATTGTCCAAAACCTTACGGTCCCGGTAAAATCTTATCTCTCACACTTTGAAAAAAACTCCAGCAGTTTTTTCCTGTATAATTCCGGAGCGGCATAGGCGCTGCAGAGATGTCTGGCTTCCGGAACTACCACCAGTTCCTTAGACGCCCTGCATACAGAATAGTTATACCTTGAATTTTTTGGATTCACATACGTATCCCCTTCCCCATGAAAAAATAAAACCGGCCGTTTATTCTTCTGCAGTGCCTGCGTGGTATCCGCATCCTCCATCCGAAAACCTGCGAACAGTCCGCAGAACAGATTCAGCCGAAACAAAAGCAGCCCGATCCAGTGTATATGAAACCAGTTCGCCGCCATATCCTTGATCTGGCTTCTCATGGAACGAAATCCGCAGTCAGCAACCAGTCCCCTTACCTCTTTTGGCAGTTTATGTCCTGATGCCATCAGTACGGAAGACGCCCCCATGGATTCCCCGTAGAGATATATGGGCAGTTTTTTCTTATCCTGTTTTGCAGTGTAATATGCCCATCTCTGCACGTCATACTGCTCCAGCGCACCAAAGGTAATGTATTCCCCTTCACTCTTCCCGCAGCATCTCTGGTCAATGAACAACAGACTGCAGCGGTTCTCATGGAGAAAACGCGCCGTATATGCGAAATCCCCAAAGCCGCTGCCCTTGTATCCATGGCACAGAATCACAAACCGCCTGGCATTCTCAGCAGGAAGATAATAAGCATGCAGTTTCAGCCCGTCCCTGCTCTTTATATAGCAGTCCTGCATCTTCTGACTAATGCACCAGGCTTTCCCCTCCTCATATTCTTTTTCAAATTTATGTCTGGGATGATTAATTTTTGTATGTGTCAGCTCAAACCATTTCCTTTTTTTCTGTGTCTTCTGTCCTTTGCAGCAGACAGCCATCTGAAAAAAAGACCAGCCGGCTGCAAAAAATGCACCGGCTGCCACAGATACCATTCCAGGTATTTTTAACCATTTATCCCTCATTAAAATCCAGCCCCTCTTTTTTGATATCATGATACTACTATTCTATCATGGAGTAAAGACTTATTTCCCTTTGAATATTGTGCAGTACAATCCAATAAGGGCTGAGGTTACATCCAAAAACTATTCCTGCCGGAGCATCCGGCTGATATTCCTGTTTGTAAGGTTCTTTTTTACTGCGCGTTTTGTTAAAAGATAACAGCCGCCGAGAACGATAATCGCACCTGCAAAATACCCGGTAACTGTAATCTGCAGCCGGTCATTCATCATAAATGCCAGATACAGACTTACAGGAAATGCAATCATGCAGGATGTTATGACTGCCATGACTGCCAGTGTCATAATCTCTTTTTGGAGCAGTTTTTTCATTAGTTTGTCCTCTGCACCGATACTGCGCATCATGCCGATTTCTTTTTCACGGTTTACAATATTTGTTTTAATGATGCTGTTAATAATCAGTATGCCAAGGACCGAAACCGCAAGAAGAACATAAACCGCAATCGCCCCCATTCCCATCAGCTGTCCCTCCGTGTTATCTGCAAATGCTTTTAAATCCAGAATTGACACTTCATTTCCCAGCATGGAATAAAGTGTTGACTCATCGGCTCCTTCTGTGCAGTCAACCAGAATATCCGTATAATGATAAAGCGATTCTTCATCACCAAGCGCTGCATATATTTTTTCCGCCAGCTTTTCACTGACAATCAGGTATGCACTTTCACCGGCAGAAAACGCAAATCCACCCAGCAGGCTGTTTCCATATTCGTCATACAGGATTTCCTTCACGGGAACTGTAAAAGTAACAGCTCTGTCCGTATCCTTTAACCCCGCATATCTGAGTGTCATACTGTCACAGCGGTACCCACTGTCGCCGTAAGAAACCACAACCCCCGCTTCCTCCTCCGGTACGCTGATTTTATTTAATTCCAGAAATTTATCAAACAGATTGTCACTGTACACATACAGATTTGTATCATACCTGTTCCCAAAATCCGGCTCACATGCTACATCATTACTGAATTTCTGCCAGTAGACACTGTTTACCTCCCCATTCTGCTTAAGCTCCATAACCTGTTCTGAAAATATGTATTTATCATCAATAAAATTGGAAGACACTTCGTAACGTGAAAAATGTCCCCTCATATCCATGGATTTAAAATTAATTGTACCGACAACATTGACAAGAACCATGATAATCACTCCGCTCAGTACAAGAATGGAAAACAAAGTACGGGTACGGGATTTGCTTCGTTTTAAGTTCCGGACCGCCATGACAGACAGCAGTTTTTTACCTTTTATGTCTGGTCTTACGGCAAAATTTATTTTTCCTGTTTCCATAAACTGCATCATTTCCACTGGTTCCAGCTTCCGGATTTTCAGGTAAAAAACAAAAAATGCAAGAAAAACCGCAAGGACTGTCAGCGCAGCTGTGAACAAATACGAAAAAACACCGTCCGGATAATCTGCCAGCTCAATATTTAACAGAGTACCCAGAATCGGTCCGCAGACCATCCTGTTCAAAAGATTTCCTGCAAGTACACCCAGTACCAGTCCAAAAACTGCATAAAAAGAAGTTTCAGCTCCCATCAGCTTTAACAGATTTTTACTGGAAAGTCCCATGCAGCGCATAATTCCATACTGTCTGATTTTTTCCGTGATACTGCTGTTAATTGTATGATAAACAAACAGGACAAGGCAGAGTGAAATCAGTGCGGCAACGCCACCAAAGGCTGATGCCGTATCCTCATACATCCCCTCCCCTTCAAACTTTTCACTTCTGACAGGATTATTCCAGATATGGTCTTTGTAAAAATATTTGTCTTTTCCAAACAGGCCCGCAATCTCCATCTGCAGCTCCACATCCTGGTCCACACTCTGTTTATATTTATCAAGCAGCATCGAAATACTGTTTCCGTTTCTGTCGTACTGGAAATGGTATTTTTCCACATCCGTAACTGCGGTTTCATAAGTTGTCTGCATATAATAAGTATCCGAATTAACACCGGAATCTGACAAAATGCCGGAGATGCGGTAGGTAATCTCATGTTCTTTATAATCATCATCATGAACTGTCAGCTTCAGGCTTTCCCCTACCAGTTCCTCCGGTGTTTTCCCAAGCATGGCGCAGTACTTCTCCTCCACACAGATTTCCCCGTACTTTTCCGGTTCCTTTCCTGCAATAAATTCCCTTGGGGGAAGTTCTTTCCACGCACCTTCCACACCCTCAATAATAATGGCTGTCATACCGTTTGGCGCTAAGCCGGAAGCATAAGTGGCTTTCTTGTACATCGTATATTCACTGTGGTGTTCTTCCAGCCAGGAGTAAATTTCATCCAGCTCGTCAAAATCAAAATTACGAATCTGAAAATCCGCAGTCGGATAATCCCCTATCATATGCCGGAACTGCAAAAGCACTCGTTCCCCCATCTGGAGCAGGGAAAACATTAATGTCACAGAAAATGCAATTCCCATAATGCTTAAAACCGTGTTCTTTTTGTAACCCTTTATGTAACTGAATGCGAGACTAATAATCCCGTCTTTTTTTGTTTTTTTCATATACTGTTCCACCTTATCTTTATAAGATTTTCAGTTTCAACATCCACGCCAGCCGTCGGTTCATCAATAATTACAACCGGACCTGACTGTATCATAACCCTTGCCAGTCCCATTCTGTGCTTCTGTCCCACTGAAAGATTATGTCCCTCTTCATCTAGCATGGTGTCAAATCCCTCTTCCATTCTTGAAATATCATCTAAAATGGCACAGTTTTCACATGCCTCCCGTAATTTTTCTTCCGGTACATCTGCATCCAGTACAAGATTATTCCGTACCGTATCATGAAAAAGAACCGGTTCCTGCGGAACCCATGAAACAAAATACTGCATCTGTCCTTTATCCAAAATATCATGAATATCCATATTATCAAATAAAATCGTACCTTTTTTGACTGGCTGGATTCCCATTAAAAGTTTAACCAGTGTGGATTTCCCAATACCACTTTTCCCTGTAATATAATTAATCCTCTTCCTGCTAAAAACAGTACTTGTATGTTCCAGTACGCTGTTTCCATTTTCGTATTGAAAAGAAACATCTCTGACCTGGATTTTATTTACTTTATCCTTTATCACTTTACGTGCTTCTTTTAATTGTTTTAATTTCTGTAAAATTTCAAATATCGTTTCAATCGAATCCCTTTCACTGTTATACTGGGCAGGAATATCACATAATTCATAAATCGGTGTGCTCAGCATAGAGGAATAACTGAGAAATGAAATCAGTATACCAACTGTCATCCTGTGAGTAATCACAAAATAACCGCCAACCAGTAAAACCAGACACGTCATCAGTAAATCCAGTATTGTAGATATAATACCCATCCCCTGAAAAAGCCTGTTGTTCTTTCTGCCCATCCTATAGGAATCATCAACTGCCTGATTATATCGTTTTAATACATAACCATCTGCCTTTATCACCGGTATCTCTGATATGTGGTATGCAATTTCATTAAGCCTTTCCGCTACTGAAATAAATGTTCCCCTTACCTCAGCGCTGTTTTCTGCCAAACGGGTATGAAAGCGTCTTTTAAGCAAAACAATGACAATCTGCAGAACCACAACCAGTATCCCCAGAAAAAACTGAAGCCGAAACACCAGAAACACCGCTGTGAACATCTGGATTACTGCAAGTATTATATTTTGTATATTTCCGGACAGCAGCCTTATAAATTCCCCTGCATCATCCCTGATAATTGATGTGATTTTCCCACTTGACATGCCATTTAATTCTGTTCTGTTACAAATCAGAAAAAATGTTATTAAATCATTTTTTACATCTTTTTCCACCCGGTACTGGTATTTCAAGTTTATAACAGAAACCAGATAAGATACAGCTTCCCTGAATATGCCAAGAAGAAAATATCCCATAACACTGACCAGCAGCAATACCTGATTTCTGTTTCCAATTGCACTGTCAATAATCACGGCATTTAATAAAGGTCCTGCATACATTGAAGCCGTAGACAGTAAGGACAAGGCTCCCAGAGCAA
Source organism: uncultured Agathobacter sp. (assembly GCA_910587655.1). Taxonomy (GTDB): domain Bacteria; phylum Bacillota; class Clostridia; order Lachnospirales; family Lachnospiraceae; genus Roseburia. The sequence continues at coordinate 26,174 of CAJUND010000004.1, forward strand.
TATTGTATTTTATATGGCGTCTGTAATAAAACCACAATATCCGGAATTTCCGGCGAGTGTTTTCTTTCATACATATTTCCCCAGATAATCTGCCAGTGCATACACAGATATAAAGTCAAAATAATGCATTTTCTCAGGAACCACAGGCATATCCAGTCTGTTTATAATTTCAGGAATCAGCCATGCAAATTCATCTGTATCTCGTGCAATCCTGCTAAAATAACAGTCGCTTTCATCACCGGACAGATGGTATCCCATCTGTTTCAGCACATCAGAAATCCTTTTATACATCTGTTTATCCTGCAGATCCACTCTGTACTCCCCATGTTCAACTTGTTCCAGCATATTTCCTTTCTTACGCGGAAACCTATCCTGAAACATTTTCTGTATCTGTTCGTATGATTTCATTCCTTCATTACACTGTTCTGATACCATGGCAGCAACCACTGCCGCCGCCTTGCTTGTACCACTGAAAACTGTTCTTGTTTCTTTCCCCAGCTTAACAAATTCAGGCGTTACATCTCCCAGAAGCTGAATCCCTTCTTTTTCATACCAGCACACTGCAGACTGGCGGTCTGCCATTCTGCCCACACCGATTACATCATCCAGTACTGCCGGAAAAGAATAATCACCTGAATTTGACGCTGACGCAATCAAAATACTTCCTCTTTCCCTCAATTCATGGCACAGTTTACGTATCCTTTCAAACGTCTTATCATTCTGTATTACCAGACACATTAAAATCACATCCACCCTATGATGCAATAAATCCTCCAGTGCTGCAGTCACTGCCATGGAGCAGGAAGTTTCCTTCGTATTCATGACATCATAAATTTCATATTCCTTTGTATCAGAACTGTATTTTTCAACTATTCCAACAACCTTTGTTCCATGCCGGATTCCCTGCTTCGGTTTATGGTTCACATAATGGTAATGGCAGTTAATATGCATACCATTTTCTGCTGTTTCTTTGTCAATCCCGTCATCAATAACTGCAATTTTCATATTTCTCCTTTTAAGTATACCTTGACATTTTATGTAATACCCTTCTCACAGCTAAATATGTCATAATAAAACAGCCTCCTAACATTATAAGTGCACCTACCCAGTACCCGGTAACAACCAGCCGGAATTTGTCAAACCGAAAAAAGAAATTGATAACCAGGCTGACAGGGACTGCCACTTTGCATGCCTGCAAAAATGTTTTTCCCGCCATCTGCATGATTTCCTTTCCTGCCTCCTTTATTTCCTCAACAGTTTTTTGTATTTCCTCTTTTTCACCAGTTACAATATTTGTCCGTACAATAATCTGAATGATAAAAAAAATTGCCAGTACCAGCAGACCCAAAATCCCCCAAATGGCGGTCTTGGCAACCTGCCAAAGTCGCTCAATGTCATAACTGCCACCCTCCACATCAACAACAGTCACATCATTAAGCAGCATCTGCACAATACTTTTTCCAACCAGTCCATTGCAATCCACAAGAACATCTGTATAACTGTTCAGTAAACCCTCATCCCCCATCTTTGCTGCTATCTTTCCTGCCAGTTTTTCATTGACAATTAGATCCGCATGGTTAGAGGGTGAATAAACGTATCCTCCCAGTAGTCCGGTCTGATCCGCATCATATAAAATTTCATTAACACGAATTTTAAACTTTTTACCATATGACTTCTGACCTTCATATACCAGTGTCATATCATTGCACTGGTATTCTTCATTATCAAACGAAACTACAATGGCAATCTCATCATTTTTAACATCCAGTCCTGTGATATTGTTTAGTTCCATCATCTTTTCCAGCAAAATGTCATTGAATATAGTTAGTCTTGTATAATATCTGTTTTTCCAGTCCGGTTTGCATTTTATCTCCGTACATAACCGCTGGCAGTAAACAGCCTGCACGCCATCCCGGTTTTGCAGCTCTCTGACATTTTCCGCAGCAATGTATTTACCATTTACGGTATCAGAATATGCTTCATATTTTGCAATATGCCCCTTGGTTAGTACCATGGAGAACTGTTCCATACCTATTATGTTTAAGAGCAATATTAAAAAAATAGTACATATTTTTAGCATAGAAAAAAAATTTAGTGTATAGATATCCAAAGTGTTTTTTTGAGATTCTGGTTTCATGCGATTTCTCCCCACATATAACAAAAAATTTAAAAAATAAGCCTGTCACAGAATAAAAGAATTATCTATTTACCAAAGAGAAGTATCTTTTGCCGTTTTTTTCTGAAAACAATAAACCCCAAATATCTTTTTAATTTCTGCCATTTGTTCTTGGGTTTCACTACCATCTGCTTTATATCCCTGGCTTGCAATTCTTCGCCAGTCAGACAAATATTTCCCAAAATATTCTGTGCAATCATCCAAACACCCCTGCAGTTCCACATCAAACTGACCTTTCGGTTCAATTCGATCTCTAATCTTTTTAATCTCCATTCTACTACCTCCTTTATATTCAGTCACACACCGTGACAGGCTTATCTTTTTGCATCATATAAATCAAATTTTCCAATGCACAGATTGTCGGCGATGGGGTAAGACAGTTTCCTGTTACCATCTGGTTCATCAGCTTACATCTGGTGGAAACACAATAATCCTCATAAGTACATCCTCTGCAAGCAGGATTTTTTCTTTGATTAATTTCCATCAAACTTTCTATTTTTTCATTCCGAATTCCGTTTTTAATATTCCCAATGCAAAACTGGGGATTTCCAACAGCAAATGTACATGGATAAACACATCCGTCCACATCAATACAGCTTTCTGCAGTTCCTCCTTTACATATTCCTTTTTTTCTCATTGGATTATTTTCAAAAAAGGTATACTCACATGAAGTATCCTGCATTTTCTCCTCTATTTTATATAGCTGTTCTTTTAGCTTCCCTATATTTTCTTCTGTCCACGAAAGGTCACAAAAATCCGGAGCAGCAACGATATTACCACATCCTAAATTTTTTAGTATTTCAACACCCTCATATAAATACGGTATTGTACTGGAACAAACCGTCATCCGTATCCTTGGCTCAATTCCTGATACAAGTACTTTCTTTAACTGCAAGATTACATCCTTATAGCTCCCATTTCCATTTATATCAATCCTATTTAAATCATGTGCAAACTCTGTACCATCAACACTTACCGACAATTCAAACTGATTTTGTACAATAAAATCCAATATTTCCTGATTTAACAACAGTCCGCTTGTAGTCATGGAATAAAAGACCTTCTGCTCAATCCGACTCAGAGATCCACAGATTTTTTTCATGGTTTCAAACCTCAGTAGCGGCTCACCGCCATGAAAATTCACATTAATAACCCGTTCATTCCTGCTGTTCTTCTGAATAAATCCAATTAAATCATCTATGTAATTTTCCGGAAAATCTGCATGGGATGTCTTTTCTCCTTCATAACAATACTTACACCTGAGATTGCATTTTCTTGTCAACCATATATTATAAAATTTCATACACCTTCATACTCTTTCCAGTACAAGTCAAAATAACACTGGTTTTCTTTACACAATTTCTGATTCCTGCCACTTTCCACAAACCTCCTGACTTCATTTACACAGCTAAAACACAAAAGATTCTTATTACAGTCCCTGCATAGTTCTACCTGATCTGGAAAAAAGCTTCTGAAATTTTTGTATCCCTTTGTATTTTTATACTTACGATTCTCAAGATAGTCTTTGAAATCTTCGATTTCACACAAATTTCCCATAGAAAACATATCATCCATTAATACTCCACAAGGAAAAATATTCCCCACACTGTCAATCTGGAACTCCCTTTTTGCCCCCTGACAAGCAAAAATCTGCGGCTTCGTCCGATATATTTTATTTTTTCAAAATACTCTTCCATTTTTGTATAATCAAAACATGCTTCTTTTCGCTCTGCTTCCTCATAAATTTCTCTTGCACGCCCACTGTTATCAAGACATCGGAATACAGGTCGAATTTCTAGCTTATCACATAACAGATGAAAATCTTTCTTTAAATGCTTATTTTGTGATGTAACCACCATTGAGGCTGTTATTTTTTTAACTCCTGCATCCTTTAAATTTTCAATCCCTGTCAGACATTTCTGAAAAGTCCCTTTTCCTCTCAAATAACTACAGATTTCCTCATCAATTCCATCTATGCTGACATCCACAGAGTAAAAATTCTTTTCAATAAAAGCTGCAGTTTTCTTATCAATTAATGTTGCATTTGTCATAAGCATAAGTGAACCGTCATAAAACTTTCTGACACATTGAATAATTTCAAAAAAATCAGTTCTTACAAGAGGTTCTCCTCCGGAAATTATAATAGAAAACGGTTGAATCAGCGCTATTTTATATAGGTTATTAATTATATCTTCCGTAGATAAATCAAACTCTTTTCCATTAGCCCCCGCACTTACACAACAATGTCTACACCTTAAATTACAGTCATTTGTAATATCATATGAAATACTCATTACAGAACAGTCCAATTTATCAGTATCTTCATGCTTCCACATTCCCAGCTTATCCAGTTCTTCTGCCAGCCTTCTCATATAATTCCTTGAATCATCATCTTCAATGGACTTAAACAACTCCTGAAAACAAATCTTTTCACGAACTGCTGTTTCAATAATGTCTCTGCATTCATTACTTACAAAAAGCCCTTCCGCATTATTTGTATTGCACATAAGGGATTTTTTCTCACCTATTAAAAATTTCACACCTTTGTTTAACTGAATCTGTAAACCTTCATTCATTATTTTCTCCTTTCGTATCCTTCAAAAATAACTATAATTACCGTCATATGTTATATAGAAAAATGTGCCAGATAAAAGCACATCTTTCTTCATTTTCCTCTGAATCAAACCTTAATCTGTCCTTATTCTTTCTTTGTATAAACTATGTATCCACCCAGTACCCGCACATCATCCGCTCCGGTATTTTCCAGATAAAGCTGATAATCACCAGCCTCTTTCGCATGGAAAATGTGTATCATACCCGCCTCCATATCTGCATAACAGATACTTCCATCCGGCTGGCGCAGTGCTGCCCTGATACTCTTTCCATTTGTAATTCCCCCGGCATAAAAACGGATAAAATTTCCTTCTTCCAGATGTATGACTGGCATTCCGGTTTTTTCATGGCCCTTTATCTTCCAGTCCATTTCATATATCGGGGTACCCGTACTGAGCAAATCTTCCTGCAGGATGCCTATTTTCACATTTTTCGTATCTGCATTTAACACCAGGTGCTCCGCTGCCTCCTTCTGCCCGCAGTCCCGCTGAACCTCCACTGCATGTGCTGCACTCATTTTACGGACAGCCTCTGCCCCCTCCATCGAAAATGCATAAACGGCATTTGTTCCCGCAATAAGAAACAGACCAAGTAATACTGCCAGCAGTTTAGAGCACTTTTTTTGTCTGCTGTTTTTTATCACTTTTTTCATCCGATCCAAAAGCTGCGATTCCTGTTCCACAAGTGATGATGCCAGTGCCGGGGAAGCCACTGATTTTTCAGCAAAATCAAGAATCGTCCCGTAATAGATTTTCATATGCCCGTACTTCCTGCAGACACTGTAATCACAGACATATTCCATCCATCTGTCCAGTTCCTTTTTCAGCCAGAATACAGCCGGATTTAAAAAATACAGCCTGCATAATATTTCCGCCAGATTTTTATAAAATAAATCATGGCTTTTTACATGCATCAGTTCATGCCGGAAAATTACAAGCAGTTCCTCTTCTGATAATTCCCACGCAGGAAGTAAAATAACAGGGTGAAATACCCGTACGGTTATTGCACCGTTTTCCGTGTAACTGCAACGCACACTTATGTGTTTTTTCTTGAACTTGTATTCTTTTTTTACCTGCTCAAAAACACGCAGGATTTCCCTGTTGCATGGAAACGAATTTTTGGCACAGCGGTCTGATAAAACCAGTCTGTATATATAATAAAGCATTCCTGCTGCCGCACCCATGACCCAGATGACCGCAAAAATATATCCGAGAATTTCCATCCATTTTTCCGGAACATAACCGCCTTTGTATACAAACAGATTCGGCTCGTCCTGTTCCCACCATCTGTGTATTTCATATCCAAAATACAAAAGCCATGCCAGCGTTATTCCTTTTAACAGGGAACCGGTCACTGTAAAATATCCCAGCCGCTCAAATACTTTTCCCGCCAGAACCAAAAATAGCGCCAGAATAGAAAATACAAGAGCCGTTATCCAGAACAGATAAAAAAAATTGGTTATCCAGTTCGTATAGTACACCCAGTCCATGATACCCTCTCCTTTATCCTGCCTGTCCCAGATTTTCGTCCAGCTTTCCGTTTTTCATGGTAAGTATCCGGTCTGCCCTTGCAGCAATCTCTTTATTATGTGTAATCATAATCAGGGTCTGCCCATACTTTTTCAGACTGCTTATCAGCAAATCCAGCACCGCCTCTCCCGTTTCGCTGTCCAGATTTCCTGTCGGCTCGTCCGCCAGCACAATCCGCGGCCGGTTTGCAAGCGCTCTTGCTATTGCCACCCTCTGCTGCTCTCCGCCGGAAAGCTTCGACGGCAGGCTGTCTTTTTTGTCATAAATTTCCAGTGACTTAAGAATCTCGGTTATATAAGCGCTGTCCACCTCTTTTTTGTCAAACTGGATGGGAAGCACTACATTTTCCCAGACGGATAATACCGGAATCAGGTTAAACGACTGGAAAACAAAGCCGAGCAGACTGCGCCTGTACTGCGACATTACTTTGTCGCTCTGTGATTTACATACCTTTCCGTCTAAAATAATCCTTCCGGAATTTGCCTCATCCAGGCATCCAATCAGATTTAAAAGCGTGCTTTTCCCGGAACCGCTCTGTCCGAGAATCGCTACAAATTCCCCCTCTTCCACCTGCAGGTTCACATCTTTCAGGACTTTATTTTCCACATCCCCGTCCTGATAGGATTTCCATACATTTTCCACTTCCACCATATACATGCTGCCTTCCTCCTTTTTATACGGTTACTCCTCAAGCTCATCCAGCATTTTTCTCATTTTAGAAATCTCATCCTTGGTAATATCCCTGGTCTCCAGTAATGCAGCCATTACCTCCCCGGCACTTCCGCCAAACCAGAAATTAGTGTTATCCTTTATAAACTGTTTTTTATATTCCTCCTCGCTTTTTACGGCATGGATGAATGCAGTTCTTCCAATATGGTAGCTGGTTACAAAACCTTTCTCTTCCATATTTTTTAAGAAAGTGGCAATGGTTGTTCTTGCATAATCCTTCCCGAACTGCTCTTTTATTCGTTTCAGCAAATCCTGGAATGCAATATCCTCCTTTGCATCCCAGATAGCTTTCATCACATATTTTTCGCTTGCTGTCAGTCCTCTTTCTTTAATATTCATAATCTACCCCACATTTCTATAATTATCGTCATTCAAATTCTACTATAACTATAGACATTTTTCAATCCAAAATTCACATGCATACTATCCGTTACAGCGTTTTCCCACTATTTCTTCCGAATTTCCCAAAATCCATTCTTCGGAGAACCATGTCTGACCAGGATACCCTGCTCCCTTAATATTTTTATATTTTTTTCTATTGTCCGTGATGAAACCAGAAGAACCTCTGCCATTGCCTTGGCTGATATTCTGCTGTTCTGCTGAATTAATTCCATTATCTTCCCTTGTACTCCACTCAGCAAGGATATATCTTTCCCCGAATCTTCTCCGAATCTTCTCCGAATCTTCTCCGAATCTTCTCCGTACGTTTTTATTGTCTCATGAATAATCTCATAATTGTTTGGGAACAGACTAGTGCTGTCCTGCCGAACCGATAATAACGAATCACGATAAAGATTTATACGGAACATATCGTCAAATACCTGAACTGACGGAACCGGGAGGCCATATGCCTCTGCAGCATCCATAATTCTCTTAATACCGGTTCCCCATGACTCAACAAGTCCCATCTGGCTGAATACATTTGCTATTCCCCTGTTCCGCAGTTTGGAATGTCCGTTCATAATCTCCTCATAAGTGAGTCCGTTATAAAGTCCTCCCGGAGATGTCACTTCCAGCCGGTCATCATAAACCGCCACCTGAACGCAGGAAGAATCATACAGATTGCGGTGACAGTGGGCATTGATAATCATTTCACGAATTGCCTCAACCGGAAGTTCATATGACTCTTTTCTCACTAACCCTTCAATTGTTGCTCCTAAACGAATATTCCTTAATACAAAAGCTGTTGCTTCCTCAATCTGTTCATAAACCGGACCTGTAAATTCGCGCTTATCAAGAAAAACCGTTCTCTCCGTTCCCTTAAACACCGCGCACTGGGTTTTGGAAAATGGAAAATAATCCGACGTCAGTAAAACAAAAGCATTGGAAGCAAGCAGGGAATCTTCTCCGTTTTTCAGCAGTTTCCAGTTCATAAGCTGTGTGTCTGTTACCTCACGATTTTGTAATCCCGCTTCTTTACGGTATTTCATAATATCCATACAAAGCTTCTCTTTTGCTTCTCTGGTAACTTCATATCCTATGCAGGTTAATTCATCCCACGAAATGTGTGCGCCTTCCATTTCCAGTTCTTTGATTTTTTCAGGATGCGCCGGTCTGGTGGTTCCTGCAACACGAATAAATGTGCCATTTTCTTTTCCTTTGGATTTCAGGTAATATGGTCTGTTCGGTCCCGGCGCAACTGTAACGACAATAACCGTCTTTTGAGCCACTGTCTGCAATTCTATATTGGGAACAATCTGCGGCATACAGGAATCAGATACTGCATTTGCAATACTGTCCATGATTTTAAAAACCACGTCATTATCCACACCTACCACTCTTCGCGACGTATCATCCACGCCAACAATCAGCCTGCCGCCCTGCGAATTGGCAAACGCTATAATTGTTTTTGTGTATTTCTCTGAAATATCAGGAAGTTTCACCTTAAATTCAACATTTCTGGATTCTCCATGAATAATTTCGTCAATCATCATTTTGCCCTTCCCCCATACAAAATACTGCCCCTATTTCTTTTATTAATAAAATTCTACCCAATCTCCGATTGGTGACACCAATGCGCGTTGTATTTTCGCACAGTATAATAAGGGTTCTTTGCTTATTATACCACAAATAACAGAATAAAAAAGTTCATTTCACCTTTTCAAAAATCTTTAAAAAATTCATTCCCAATGCGCAAAAAAACGACGCATCCAAAAATACGTCGTTTTTTATCCAGTCTTAAACCTGTTTTAATTATATCTCATGAATAAACAGCCCGCTCCTTAACTTCGGCTCAAACCATGTGGATTTTGGCGGCATCAGAAGTCCTGCATCTGCCACAGCAAAAAGCTCCTGGATAGAAGTCGGATACATGGCAAACGCAACCGCACTGTCCGTATGGCAGCGGCGTTCCAGTTCCTTCATTCCCCTGATACCGCCGACAAAATCAATCCGGCTGTCTGTCTTCGGGTCACCGATTCCAAGCACCGGCGCAAGAAGCAGATTCTGAAGCACCGACACATCCAGTCCTTCCACCGGGTCATCCGGCACATCCTGCTTTTTCATACTGCACAGATACCATTTATCCCCAAGAAACATGGCAAAATCGCCTTTCTTTTTCGGACGCACGGTATCTTCACCTGAATCTGCAATACATCCATCCAGCAGAAGTGTCACATCAAACAGCTCCTTCATTTTTGAGAGAAACGCTTCCGTATCCATGCCGTTTAAATCCATGACAACACGGTTGTAATCTAAAATCATCAGTTCCTCATCCGGAAAGCATACGGAAAGAAAATAATTAAATTCTTCCTCCCCGGTATAATCAGGATGTTCCTTTCTGCGCTTAAATCCAACCTTAACAGCAGAAGCCGCACGGTGATGACCGTCAGCAATATAAATCTCCCCGGTCTGGGAAAATGCACTGCTTACTGCATCAATATCTTCCTTTTTTTCTATTACAAATACGCGGTGCCTGATTCCGTCATCAGAAACAAAATCATAAAGCGGGGCACCTTCCTTCGTGCGCTCCACTACTTCACGAATTACTGTATTTGCACGGTAAGCAAGAAAAATCGGTCCTGTCTGCGCACTGCAGGCATCCACATGGCGGATTCTGTCTTCTTCCTTGTCAGCCCTTGTATTCTCATGTTTTTTAATGATATTGTCTGCATAATCGTCAATGCTGGCAGCCGCCACAATTCCGGTCTGGGTTCTGCCATCCATCGTCAGTTCGTATATATAATAACACTCCCTGTCATCCCGTATAAAGGAACCGTCTGCAATCCATTCCTGCAGCATATCATGCGCCTTCTGGTATACCCTGGCATCATAAGTGTCCACATCATCCGCAAACTGTGTTTCCGCACGGTCTATGGCAAGAAATGATTTCGGATTTTTCACTACCACTTCCTTTGCCTCTGTGCGGTTGTATACATCATACGGCAGCGCCGCAATCACGGACGCCATTTTCTCTTCCGGCCTTACACAAACAAACGGTTTTATCTTTGCCATCGTAATCTGCTCCTTATTTTACAATGTCATCAATCTCCAATTGATGACGCGATATGCGTGCTGCTCTTTACACGCAGTAAAATAAGCGTTATATGCTTATTTTACAACACGTACACGAATCACACCATCCAGTGAACGGAGTTTTTCTACTACTTCATCCGTCAAAGGAGAATCCACATCCATCAGCGCATATGCAAAATCACCTTTTGCCTTGTTTGTCATATCCGCCACGTTGATATCTGCTTCTCCGAGAATGGTTGTGTACTTTCCAATCATACCCTTGATATTTTTATGCATAATCGCAAGACGTCCCTGTGTCGTGCAGGCCGCCATATTGCAGTCAGGATAATTTACAGAATGAACAATATTTCCGTTTTCCAGATAATCGCGGATTTCACGGACTGCCATAATTGCACAGTTATCCTCTGACTCCGCAGTGGATGCTCCCAGGTGCGGTGTCACAATGCATCCCTTTGCTCCGACCGTTGTTGTATTCGGAAAATCAGAAACATATTTCTTTACTTTCCCGGCGGCAAGTGCATCCACCATAGCTTCCTCATCAACCAGCAGATCCCTTGCAAAATTAAGGATTATTGCAGACGGCTTCATCATGGCAATTGCATCGGCATTAATCATCTTACGTGTGGAATCCAGAAGAGGTACATGAATGGTAATAAAATCACACTCCTTGTAGATATCCTCCACATTACTGATATGCTTAACACTTCTGGATAAATTCCATGCAGCGCTTACGGAAATATAAGGATCGTAACCATAAACCTCCATTCCCATATGGGTAGCCGCATTGGCAACAAGCACACCGATTGCGCCAAGACCAATGACTCCGAGCTTCTTTCCGGAAATCTCAGTACCTGCAAAATTCTTTTTCTGCTTCTCTGCAGACTTTGCAATATTTTCATCATTCTGATTATCCAGACACCAGTCGATTCCGCCTACAATATCACGGGATGCATAAAGCATTCCTGCAAAAACCAGCTCCTTGACGCCATTGGCATTTGCTCCCGGTGTATTAAACACCACAATACCTTTCTCTGCGCATTTATCCAGCGGGATGTTATTAACTCCGGCGCCCGCGCGTGCCACTGCAAGCAGTGACTCCGGCAGTTCGAGATCATGCATGGCGGCGCTTCTTACAAGTGCCGCATCCGCATCCTTTAAGTCATCCACTTTGGTATAATCGCCGGAAAACAGATTTAAACCTACTCCTGCGATTGGATTTAAACAATTATATTTGTACATATTTCTTTCCTCTTTCCCTGAACTGAATTACTTATTTTCTTCTTCAAATTTCTTCATAAATTCTACCAGTTTCTCAACGCCTTCCTTTGGCATCGCATTGTAGATGGAAGCCCTCATGCCGCCGACGGTACGGTGCCCTTTCAGATTCACAAATCCGGCTGCAGTTGCTTCTTTTACAAACTTTGCATCCAGCTCTTCATTTCCGGTCACAAACGGAACATTCATCAGGGAACGGTCTTCTTTGCGGACTGTACCTTTAAACAGGCTGCTTTCATCCAGATAATCATAAAGAATCTTTGCTTTCTCCTCATTATGCTTCTTCATGGCATCCAGACCGCCCATCTTTTTAAGCCATTTAAATACCTTGCCGCAGATATATATGCCATAGCATGGCGGTGTATTGTAAAGACTGTCATTATCCGCCTGTGTCTTCCATTTTAACATGGTCGGCGTGCCAGGAAGTACGTCATCACTGATTAAATCCTCACGGACAATTACGATTACGACACCTGCCGGTCCGATATTTTTCTGTACTCCGCCGTAAATCACGCCGTACTTTGTCACATCCACCGGCTCTGATAAAAAGCAGGAAGAAACATCGGATACCAGAAGCTTTCCTTTTGTGTCAGGCAGTGTCTGGTATTTGGTTCCGTAAATCGTATTGTTTTCACAGATATAAACATAATCCAGGTCATCTGCAATATCCAGACTGGAGCAGTCCGGTATGTAGGAAAATGTCTGGTCTGCAGAAGATGCAAGCTCCACTGTCTCTCCATAAAGTTTTGCTTCCTGAAATGCTTTCTTTGCCCACTGACCGGTAATAATATAACCTGCCTTTTTATTTTTCATCAGGTTCATCGGAACTGCTGCAAACTGCTGTGATGCACCGCCCTGCAGAAACAGAACCTTGTAATTATCCGGAATGTTCATTAAATCCCTTAAATCTTTTTCTGCATCCTTGATAATCTCATCATAAACTTTGGAACGGTGGCTCATCTCCATCACGGACATTCCGCTTCCCTTGTAATCCAGCATCTCATCTGCTGCTTCCTTAAGTACCTCCTCCGGCAGCACTGCCGGACCTGCTGAAAAATTATAAACTCTGCTCATCTTTTTACCTCCCATGCTGCAGGAAAATGGTAACATTCCCCGTAGCAAATCCTTTCTGTCATGATTAATGTTTGCTATTTGTTTTATTGTAAAAGAAAACTACTTCATGTCACCACCATCAAAACACTCATTAATCGGCGCTCCCGGTGCAACCATCGGCCACACTTTGTCATCCGAATCCACAACTGCATCAATGACAAATAATTTCCGGCAAAGAAGGGCTTCCTGCAGCGCTGCATCAAACTCTTCCCTTGTTGTTACCCTTCTTGCCTCCGCCCCCATTGCTTCTGCAATCTTTACATAATCCACACCGTCGTCCAGCACGGTTGCCGAGTAATGCTCCTCGTAAAAAAGCGTCTGCCACTGGCGGACCATTCCCAGCACATGATTATTAACGATTATTTCAATCAGCGGAAGCTTTTCCCTCGCCGCTGTCGCAAGCTCGTTCATATTCATGCGAAAACACCCGTCCCCGGCAATATTAATCACCTGCTTATCCACTCCTGTCTGCGCACCGATTGCCGCACCCAGTCCGTAACCCATGGTGCCAAGGCCTCCGGAAGTCAGCAGGGTTCGCGGATGGCGGTATTTAAAGTACTGTGCCGCCCACATCTGGTGCTGTCCTACCTCTGTCACAATAACGGCATCCTCTGCCAACTCGTAAATCTTTTCTATCATATACGGACCGCTTAAACCAACCGGCGGATAAGTCATTGGATACTGCTTCTGGTAATCCGCGATATGGGACAGCCATTCGCTGTGATTCTGCTGTCCCAGCTCATAGTTGATTTTTTCCAGCACGTAACGGACATCCCCGGTGATACTGTGGTTTACAATAATATTTTTATTAATTTCAGCCGGGTCTATGTCAATCTGCAGGATTTTTGCCTGTCTGGCAAAACGTTTTGGATTTCCCAGCACACGGTCAGAAAAACGCACGCCAATGGCAATCAGAAGGTCACATTCACTGACGCCCAGATTGGAGGTTTTCGTTCCATGCATCCCAAGCATTCCGGTATAATTTTCCGAAGTCCCGTCATATGCCCCCTTTCCCATCAGGGTGTCACAGACCGGAGCGTCCACAAGGGAAACAAATTTTTTAAGCTCATCCTCTGCACCGGACAGTGTCGCGCCGCCGCCTACAAAGATATACGGCTTTTTTGCCTTTTCTATCATATGCAGCGCCCTGTTTATATCTTCCTCACAAAATGTGGAATCATCCGGCTGCGGAATCACCGGTTCTTTTTTCTGGTAATCCGTCCTGTTTGCCGTCACGTCTTTTGTAATGTCCACAAGCACCGGTCCCGGACGTCCTTTTCTGGCAATATAAAATGCCCTCCGGATGGTATCGGCAAGCTTTGTAACATCCTTTACGATAAAACTGTATTTTGTAATCGGTGTGGTAATGCCTGCAATATCAATCTCCTGAAAACTGTCCTTTCCAAGAAGCGCTGTTGTAACGTTGCACGTAACCGCCACAACCGGAATGGAATCCATATACGCAGTGGCAATACCGGTAACCAGATTTGTCGCGCCGGGTCCCGATGTTGCCATACAGACCCCGACTTTGCCAGTACTTCTGGCATATCCGTCCGCAGCATGGGATGCCCCCTGCTCGTGGCTTGTCAGTACATGCCGGATTTCCGGATGCTTATACAATTCATCATAAACATTCAGAATCGCCCCGCCCGGATACCCGAACACAGTATCCACGCCCTGCTCTTTTAAACATTCTATGATTATCTGTGATCCTGTTAACTGCATTTTCCTCACCTTTTTGTGTATTCTAATGTCCCTGGCAGAACACGGTCCGCCATAACGGGATTTTAACCTTAAATTTCAAGAATTGCCCCTCTGTTTCCTGAAGTCACAAGCGAAGCATATCTCTTTAAATATCCGGTAGTAACTTCCGGCTCCTTCGGCTGCCACTTTGCCTTTCTTTCTGCAAGCACGTCAGGCGCCACATCAAGTTCAAGCGTCATTTCCGGAATATTGATTTTAATGATATCTCCTTCTTCCACAAGTGCGATTGGACCGCCGACTGCTGCCTCCGGTGAAACATGGCCGATGGACGCGCCGCGCGATGCACCGGAAAAACGCCCGTCTGTAATCAGTGCAACGGAGCTTCCCAGTCCCATGCCTGCAATCGCTGAAGTCGGATTTAACATCTCGCGCATTCCCGGACCGCCCTTTGGTCCCTCATAGCGGATGACCACGACATCCCCTGCCACAATCTTGCCGCCCTTGATTGCCGCAATCGCATCTTCCTCACAGTCAAAGACTCTTGCCGGACCTTCGTGAACCATCATTTCTTCCACAACTGCCGAACGCTTCACCACGGATCCGTCCGGGGCAAGGTTTCCTTTCAGGACCGCAAGCCCGCCGGTCTTACTGTATGGATGATCCAGCGGACGGATGACCTCCGGATTACGGTTTACTGCAGTTGCAATATTTTCCCCGATGGTCTTTCCGGTTACAGTCATGCAGTCTGTATTTAAAAGCCCGATTTCAGACAGCTCCTTCATCACTGCATACACGCCGCCCGCCTCATTTAAATCTTCCATATAAGTAGGACCTGCCGGTGCAAGGTGGCAGAGGTTCGGGGTCTTTTCACTGACCGGATTTGCAATGCTGATATCAAAATCAAAACCAATCTCATGGGCAATTGCCGGAAGATGAAGCATGGAATTGGTGGAACAGCCAAGCGCCATGTCTACAGTCAGCGCGTTCATGATGGCATCCTTTGTCATAATGTCCCTTGCACGGATATTTTTATGCAGCATATCCATAACAGCCATGCCGGCATGCTTTGCAAGCTGGATTCGTTCAGAATAAACCGCAGGAATAGTACCATTTCCGCGAAGCCCCATCCCAAGCGCCTCCGTCAGGCAGTTCATGGAATTGGCAGTATACATGCCGGAGCAGGAACCGCAGGTCGGACATACCTTGTTTTCAAATTCAGTCACATCCTCTTCCGTCATGCTTCCCGCCGCATAGGAACCCACGGCTTCAAACATGGAAGAAAGGCTTCTCTTTTCTCCCTTCACACGTCCGGCAAGCATCGGACCTCCTGATACAAATACGGTAGGCAGGTTCAGTCTGGCTGCTGCCATCAGAAGTCCCGGCACATTTTTGTCACAGTTTGGAACCATGACAAGAGCGTCAAACTGGTGGGCAATCGCCATGCATTCTGTGGAATCCGCAATCAGATCCCTTGTCACAAGCGAATACTTCATACCAATATGTCCCATGGCAATTCCGTCACACACTGCAATCGCAGGAAATACCACAGGCACTCCGCCTGCCTCTGCAACACCAAGCTTTACGGCATCTACAATCTTATCAATATTCATATGTCCGGGTACGATTTCGTTATAGGAACTAACGATACCTACCATCGGTTTTTTTAATTCCTCCGCGGTAAATCCCAGCGCATGAAACAAACTTCTTGCCGGCGCCTGCTGCATACCGGCTCTTGCATTATCACTCTGCATGATTATCGTCTCCTTTTTGTGTTATGTTTCTAATAATCTCTATTTCTATACCCTGTCAGCAATGAGACTGCCCATCTCTTTCGTGCCAACCTGAACTATCTTATTTCCAACCGCATGCTTAAATTCTTCCGTACACATTCCTGCTGCCTGCGTATGTTCGTTATTCTCCCTGGAATCCTGCGGCATAATATCAATTGTCCGAAAACCTTCCTTAAGCACAAGCTTTACGGCTTGTTCAATGGCATCCGCCTCCTGATCCAGGTCAAAGGAATAACGGAGCATCATCGCAGCGCTTAGAACAGTCGCAATCGGATTTGCAATTCCTTTTCCGGCAATATCCGGCGCAGAACCGCCGCTCGGCTCATACAGTCCAAATTTTGTGTCATTTAAACTGGCGGAAGCCAGCATTCCAATGGAACCTGTCACTATGGAAGCCTCATCTGATAAAATATCACCAAACATGTTTTCCGTCAGAATCACGTCAAACTGTTTCGGATCCTTTACAAGCTGCATTGCACAGTTATCAACCAGCATATGTTCATATGTAACCTCCGGATAATCCGCAGCCACTTCCTCAACGGTCTTCCGCCACAGGCGGGAAGAATCCAGTACATTTGCCTTATCAACGGAAGTTACCTTTTTCCTGCGCTTCATGGCAATGTCAAAACCGCGTTTTGCAATACGCCGGATTTCGTTTTCATTATAGGAAAGCGTATCCACGGCAGTCATTACACCGTCCACTTCTTTTGTTTCACGTGCCCCGAAATACAGACCGCCGGTCAGCTCACGCATAATCATCATATCAAATCCGCTTCCAATAATATCATCCCTGAGCGGACATGCTGCCTTTAATTCCTCATATAAATATGCCGGACGAAGGTTTGCAAATAAATTTAAGGATTTGCGAAGCTTTAACAGTCCCGCTTCCGGTCTTAATTCCGGTGAAAGCTTATACCACGGGGAAGTGGATGTATTTCCCCCGATGGATCCCATCAGCACCGCATCACTCGCCTGTGCCGCTGCAATCGCCTCATCCGTCAGCGGAACTCCGGTCGCATCAATGGAACAGCCTCCCATAAGAATCTCTGTATATAAAAATTCGTGTCCGTATTTTTTCCCGACACGGTCCAGTACTTTTTTTGCTTCTGCAACAATTTCCGGACCAATTCCGTCCCCGGAAATCACGCCAACATGATATGTCATGGTTACCTCCTTTTTGCTGCGTGTCCGGTTTTCCAGTAAACCGGACATGATTCACATACCTACTATCATATATGATGAATGCCAATTTTTCAAGAGTTACCTGTGAAAAAATGGACAAGGGAAGCCACTCCCATGGCTTCCCCCCTTCTCTGTTCATTTAATTTGATGCAGATTCCGGCTTCTCAACCTCTGCAATTGCCGCCTTCTGCATTGGTATACGGCAGTTTCTGTTATTTCCAAATTCAACGATTACGGTATCTTCAACAATATCAATAACTGTTCCATAAAACCCCGAAGTTGTAAGAACTGTATCCCCCACGGCAACCTCTGAAAGCATAAGCTCCTTTCTTTTCTGGTCTTTCTTCTGCGGGCGGATCATCATAAAATATAACAGTGCGAACATGATTACCAGCCAGATAATCATCCCAAACGTACTTCCTGCCCCGGTGGCTGCGGCATTTCCTGAACCGCCCTCCAATAAAACTGAATACATCCGTTTATCCTCCTAAATAAATACTAAATTGTATTCTACACAACTTCGTCTTTTTGGGCAAGCTTTTTTCGCGTATTTAAGACAATTTTTATAACAATAAGCATAAAAAGACAAATGAATGTATACTTGTCAGTTTTCATGCATAAGAATTTTTATGAAATCATTCCATAAAGCTTCTCTGCCTTATAGGAAGCAAAATTTCCGGCATCCAGTGCATCCCTGATTTCTTCCATCATCGTATTGTAAAAATACAGATTATGCAGTACGCAAAGCCGCATTCCAAGCATTTCCTTTGCTTTTAACAGATGGCGGATATATGCCCGGCTGTAAGTCCGGCAGGCTTCACACCTGCATCCCTCCTCAATTGGACGCATGTCACGTTCAAATTTCTGGTTAAACAGGTTTAACTTTCCATGATTTGTGTATACATGACCGTGCCGTCCGTTTCTGCTTGGATACACGCAGTCAAAAAAGTCCACCCCGCGTTCCACAGCCTCTAATATATTTGCCGGCGTCCCCACACCCATCAGGTAGGTTGGTTTGTCAGACGGCAGATACGGAACGGTTTCATCCAGAATATGGTACATCTCCTCATGGGTTTCCCCGACGGCAAGTCCTCCGACCGCATACCCGTCCAGCTCCATCTCCGCAATCCGCTTTGCATGCTCCACACGGATATCTGCAAAAACAGCCCCCTGGTTAATACCGAACAAAAGCTGCTCTTTATTAATCGTATCCTCCCTCTGGTTTAATTCAGCCATTTTCTCCTTGCAGCGCACCAGCCAGCGCGTCGTGCGGTTGACAGAGTCCTCCACATATCCCCTGTCGGAACGTGCATTCGGACATTCGTCAAATGCCATTGCAATTGTGGAGCCAAGATTGGACTGAATATGCATGCTTTCCTCCGGTCCCATAAATATTTTTGCACCGTCCACATGGGAATGAAAATACACGCCCTCTTCCTTAATCTTTCTTAAGCCCGCAAGCGAAAACACCTGGAACCCTCCGGAATCCGTAAGAATCGGTCTGTCCCACACCATAAATTTATGCAGGCCGCCAAGTTCTTTAATCAGCGTATCCCCCGGTCGCACATGCAGGTGGTAGGTATTGGACAGCTCCACCTGGCAGTGCACCTCCTTTAAGTCCTGTGAGGATACGGCTCCCTTGATGACTCCCGCCGTTCCCACATTCATAAACACCGGCGTCTGGATATCACCGTGCACGGTATGGAAAATACCGCGCTTGGCACGTCCTTCCCGCTTTAACAACTCATATACTGCCATTTTTTCTTTCCTTTATTTTTTTATTTTACGAATCAGTATGCCGTTTGAAAGCAGTGTGGAATCAATATAGTGACGCTCTAAAAGGATTTCCCCCTGCGGCGGTACTTCCACGTCCTCTTCACAGCAGTTTATAATCACTTCCACATAACAGTCCTTCCAGTCCACTTTCTGGAACTGGATGACCCTTCCATACTCTGAATACTCATTTGGAAAATGGAAATTACGACTCTTTAACAGCGGCTCCTGTTTACGCAGGCGAATCAGTGTGGAAATAATCTGGGTCCGTTCCTTATATTTTCCACTTTCAATATCCTCCCACGGCATACAGCGCCTGCAGTCCGGGTCATAGCTTCCTTCCATTGCAATTTCCGTACCGTAAAAAATACACGGACTTCCCGGCATGGCAAATAAAACCGCAAGCTGCGCAAAATACTCATCCAGGTTTTTCACATCCGAACGCAGCCGTTTGGTGTCATGCGAATCCAGAAGATTAAAAAGCACATCGTTGGTCTGCTGCATATAGCTGGTATAACAGCGGTTAATGGTAAACTCAAAGTCTTCATTTGTCAGACTCTTGTCAATCCAGAAATCCTTGATGCTTTCCCCAAGCGGATAGTTCATGACCGCGTCAAACTCATCCCCGCGCAGCCACGGCATTGCGTTATGCCAGATTTCCCCAAGAATATAAATTTCCGGATTAATTTCCTTAATCCTCGTGTGCAGTTCCTTGCAGAATACATGCGATACCTCATTTGCAACATCCAGGCGCAGACCGTCGATTTTATAATTTTCCACCCAGCCCGCACAGATATCCACAAAATATTGGCGGACTTCAGGATTACTGGTATTGAGCTTTGGCATATTATCAAAAAAGGCAAACGTATAGAGCTCTCCCTTTTTTGCCGCGCCGCCTTCCCAGTTAATCGGCCATTTATTAATCATAAACCAGTCAAAATACCGGGAATCCGGACCCTTGGCAAGAACATCCTGCCATGGCATAAAATAATAGCCGCAATGGTTAAACACGCCGTCCAGCATCACGCGTATTCCCCGGTTATGTGCTTCTTCCACCAGCGTCCGGAATGTCTTTTCATCCCCGAAACGCGGATCCAGTTTTGTATAATCAGTCGTATCGTATTTATGGTTGGACGGCGATTCATTGACCGGGGTCAGGTAGAGCCCGTTAATCCCGAGTTCCTTCAGATAATCCAGTTTCTGGATGATTCCCGCAAAATCCCCGCCGAAGCATTCTTCATTTTTTACGCTTCCGTGATTTCTCCAGCCGGTCACGTCCGCCGGGTCAATGGAATGGTCGCCGTTACAGAAACGGTCCGGAAAAATCTGGTACCATACCGTATCATTCACCCAGTCGGGCGTACGCACCACATCACAGGAATTCATCCACGGAAACACGAAACACTGACGGCTTCTGCCTTCCAGATGCATCTGCTCGCTGCTGACCAGACCATCCTCAAAATAATACCAGGTTTCGTTTTCCGTCTGAAGCTCAAAATAGTATTTCAGGCGCTTAAACGGCGGCCGGACCGTGGTTGTCCACCACAACTGGTTTTTTAAGCGCTTTTTAAAGGGAATGTTTTCTGCCTCACCTTCCCAGTTTTCCCCGCCGCCAAGAATACCGGCGGCAAACGGGTCCCCCTTAATAATATTGACATATTTTACATCATACCCTGTTTTGATGTTGATAATTAACTCATCATTGTTAAGCGGATAACAGTAATTGTCACTCGCCTGATGGTATACCGCATTAAATTCCATAGATTGTTTCTCCCCCTTATACAAATGCAAATCTGTTAATAAAAAATATACCATAACTTTCCGGACTATTCAACTTGAGATTCTGACAGTACCTGTCTGTGACCTGAATTTCTGACTGAAAATAATACGTAATCGATTTCAGAAGATAGTAAATAAGTACTATAGACAACAGTTTTACAGTATGGTACATTCATGCTGTGGCTATCTTATTCCTATAGGCACGTATCTTTTTTCACTAACCTACCGGCTCAAAGGAGGCTTTCTCAAATGGCATTAACAAATGAAGATTTACAGGCAATTGCAGGTCTTTTTCAGCCAGTCAGGGATGATATTTACACCCTGAAAAAGGACCAGGATAAAATGAAGACAGATCTGGAAACCAGAATTGAACAGACAGCGCAAATACTCAGAAGTGAAATCCAGCTGTCCGAACAGAATCTCAGAAATGAATTCACGACCCAGATTGCGCAGTCTGAACAAACGCTCAGGAACGAAATCCAGCTGTCCGAACAGAATCTTAAAAATGAATTTACTACCCAGATTT
>CAJUND010000004.1:47936-203677 GCA_910587655.1 uncultured Agathobacter sp.
CTCAGTCCGAGCAGAATCTCAGAAATGAATTTACTACCCAGATTTCTCAGTCCGAGCAGAATCTCAGAAATGAATTTACTACCCAGATTTCTCAGTCCGAACAAAAGCTCAGAGACGGATTCAAACTGCAAATTCAGCAGTCTGAAAAGAAACTGAAGAAGACCATACGCTCAAGCGAAAATCTGATACTGGAAGAAGTATCAAGGGTACACCACATTCTGGAAAACCACATAAATGACAAAACAAGGCATACTGCATAAAACGCATATCCGCTTAAAAATATGTATAACCTCCTTGACTATTCAGCCTGCAGTTCTCTATAATAAAATAAACATTATTATACAGCAGTCTGGGAGGATATTATGGCAGCAGGATCTACATACGGAACATTATTTAAAATAACAACCTGGGGGGAATCCCATGGCAGGGGCATCGGAGTAGTTGTGGATGGCTGTCCTGCAGGACTTACTCTCTGCAAAAACGACATTCAGTCATTTCTGAACCGGAGAAAACCCGGACAGTCAAAGTTTACCACTGCAAGAAACGAAACCGATACCGTGGAAATATTATCAGGCGTATTTGAACAAAAAACAACCGGAACACCGATTTCAATGATGGTATGGAATAAAGACCAGCATTCAGCTGATTATGCGCAGATTGCTTCCTGCTACCGTCCGGGACATGCAGACTTTTGTTTTGATGAAAAATACGGATTCCGGGATTACCGGGGCGGCGGACGTTCCTCCGGCCGGGAAACCATCGGACGTGTGGCAGGCGGAGCTGTTGCTGTAAAAATTTTAGAACAGATGGGAATCACTTTTTTAACCTATTCAAAATCCATTGGTCCTGTTTCTATAGACATGAACCGCTTTGATGCATCAGAGATATCAAAAAATGCGCTGTATATGCCTGATGCAAAAGCTGCAGCGGAAGCATCTAAATATCTTACAAAATGCATGGAAGAACAAAATTCGGCAGGCGGCATATGTGAATGTGTAATAACCGGTCTTCCGGCAGGGCTGGGTGATCCGGTCTTTGAAAAAATAGATGCCAATCTGGCGAAAGCAGTTCTTTCGATTGGTGCCGTGAAAGGTTTTGAAATCGGGGACGGCTTTGCAATTTCCCGTGCTACCGGACTTACCAGCAACGATGCATTCTGCATAAAGGAAGGCAGAATATCCAAAAAAACAAACCATTCCGGCGGTGTGCTGGGCGGTATGACTGACCGTGCCCCACTGGTTTTCCGTGCTGCTTTTAAACCAACCCCTTCCATTTCAGCCCAGCAGGAATCGGTTCGGTCATCCGGGGAGGAAATTTCCCTGAGTGTCCACGGACGTCACGACCCGATTATCGTTCCGCGCGCTGTGGTTGTTATTGAAACGATGGCAGCAATCACGATATTAGACGCTCTGCTTGCCAATATGACTTCACGACTTGACAGAATTATTGATTTTTACCAGAATACATAATAAAAAGCAGGTCTGAATGAAATTCCAGACCTGCTTTTTTGTTTTCTTTTTATGCGTTTTTTAACGTTCTTCCAACTGCCACCTCACGGTTCATGACAATCTTTTTCCCGTCAGATAAGATAATTTCTGTCTGCACTGTCACAGTTTTAATATTGATGGATTCCCCTGTGGAAAGTTTATAACTTCCGCCTTCCTTCTCAGCACCGGTAATCTCACAGGAAATAATTTCTCCCTTTACACCGGTCACTTCCAGACAGTCTTTTACCAGGTCAAGCGCTGTTTTACAGGAAACGACCGCGGTTGTGTGCTTTACCACAACCGCAGGAGCCGGCTGGCTGTCCGTAATCTGTAAGCCGGCACTTATTGTCACAAGCCCGCCGGAGGTATCCGGTCTGTAATATTTTAATTCTATACTGTAATTCCCCGTCTGCGCCTTTGTGCATTTATTTCCGTCAAGCTTTAAGGCTGTCAGTACCAGCTGGTTATTTGCCGTCACGCTGGCAGTGCCTGCAGCTGTCAGGTCATTACCGTAGGAAATGCCGTCCTTTGTGACCTTTGCAGAGCTAATCATTACATAATTATAAAACACTCCGCCCCGGTATTCTGCCAGACGTACTGTAACCATTTTCCCGGAAACCAGCTCTGTTTCCTTCATCCCGTCATTTACCGCAAGATCCAGAACCGGTCTGTCAATCTGCACCTGGTAGCTTACCGCCCCGTTTGCCGGCGGCGTCTTTACAACAATAACAAAATTTCCTGTTACTTTCCTGGTTCCCACTGTAACCGTAAGCGTATACTGGTAAACTCCGTCCGCCCTGTAGGATGCATCAACGACAATCTGATGGGCTGCCGCATCATAGGAAACCATGTTTGTCTTATAAGTACTGTTTTCAATAAACTGTGCGGTTTCATTGACGAGCGGAAATTCTTCCCCGTACTGGTCCACACCCTGCACCTGGATATAGCCCTTATAGCCTGATGCCCCACTGTTTGACATCTCTATCTGTGACTTGTCAAACTTAAGTGCCTGCAGGTAAGGAGTCTCCACAACGGTAACTTCATAAGAATAAGTATATTCCTGCTTTGCATAGACAGCTGTTACAATAATTGTAACGGTACCCGGTTTTACTGCAGTAACCTTTGCAATTCCGCTGGCCTGGTTATTGACAAGCAGGGTATCCGGATCGGAGGATTCAAACTGGATACTCTCATATTTAATCTCACTTAAATCCTCATCCCGTGCACAAAAATGTGCATAATAATTCTGGCCTGCTGCTGCTTTATGATTGTCTTTATACCCGGACGCATCATAATCCGGCGCTTTTTCCGAATCCGTCAGGGTAAAACTGGTATTGTTTGAGGTATTTGCCGACACACAGGTAAATGTTCCGATTGCAGTAAGCAGAATTCCCTCCTCCTGGTCTGCATAGGTCATGGTAATCGTTCCGGTATCCCCGACTTTCTGCATGTAAATTTTTCCGTCCTTCGTCAAATATCCGTTCGTAATTTTATAATCGTCATTAATGACGGCCTCTTTCTTACATGCTGCTTTTACGTCAATTCCGTTACTGTCATAAAGCGCATAGGCAACCGCCGTTTCTTTATTTACAGTTACTTCTTCTGTTAATATTTCAAGCCTTTCCGGTTTTCCGATATGCGCTGTAAAACGGCAGGTAATCTGACCGTCTGTTACCGTGTACTGCGCAGAATCCTTTAACAGCGACTGCGTTGTCAGCGTCACTTCTTTCCCATCCTTTGAAAACTCCATGGATTTAACAACAATTGACGCGCCTACTGCATTTGTAATACTAAAATCACTCTGCTTTACAAGTTCCCTGGCACTGCTGGAATATTTCACGGCAATTTTATCTGCCGCCGTCTGCTCCACGCCAAGCATGGTATTGGAAACCGTTACAATCCGGCTTGCAGATTTTATAATTTTGCTTCCGATTTTTGCCTGTACGGCAATCGTATAATTTCCTTCTTCCTTCGGGGTAAACGCACCTTTTTTTGTCATGGAGGACAGAATTGCCCCATCCTCATCCATTGCAATCCATTCATTCACAGAGGTTGCATTGGCAGGCGTAACCTTATACTGAAACTGATAGGTTTTACCAATCAGAAACTTTCCGTTTACTGCTGCATTGTTGACAATTTCCACCCTGGTCGGACGGATTTTGATTTTGGCAGCCGGAGTTTTTAAGGTATACTGCAGCTTGCCTGCCTTGGAATATACCTTGGCAGTCAGGGTAACCGTCTTGTTTTTTGCTGCGGAAGCGCCTTTTGTTTTTACGGTAAGTTTATTCGTAACAGAAGTTTTACTGACCTTTGTACTTTTTTTGCCCAGTTTTACATATTTTTTTCCGGTTCCGGAAACGCTCCACTTTACGTTCTGGCCCTTTTTCAGTTTTTGAACCGTGTATGTATAAACTCCTTTGTTTGAATCATTTTCATACAGAGCCGTGTACTTCTTTGCAAATTTTGGTTTTGCAGCGGCTTTTGCCGAAACCGGAACCGCGGTAACAACCAGTGCAAAAAGACATAAAACTGCAACTGTTTTTTTAAGTTTCTGATACATGTTCATCCTTCCTTTCTAAAATTTCTTTATTAATCAATTTCCTGCCTGCGAAGAATATCATATTCCTCAAGCGGCGTCCCGACATCCACATAAAAAACCTGCTTAGGATGCGGACAGGATTCCATTCCATTTCCTTCCATATCTTTCATGGCACGCACCGTTACTTTTATATTCCGCCCGTCAGGCTTCATGATTTCGATTTCCTCTCCCACAGAAAATTTATTGCGCTGCTCAATACAATACATTCCCTGTTCGTCCTCTTTTCCGACAGTTCCCAGATAGGTATATCCCCTTTCGTAGGTATTGCTGTCATAAATCTGCGTTTCCTCTGACGGTTTTCCATAAAAAAATCCGGTCGTAAACTGTCTGTAGGTACAGCTTTTAATCTGCTCTATATACCATGGCAGATTCTGTTCATACTTCTGCGCAGATTCCAGGTAATCATCAATTGCCTTACGGTAAGTTCTTGCAACCGTTGCCACATACAGCGCCGTTTTCATGCGCCCTTCAATCTTAAAGCTGTCAATTCCTGCCGCCATCAGATCCGGAATATGCTCAATCATGCACAGGTCCTTTGAATTAAAAATATAGGTTCCACGTTCATTTTCATAAACCGGGAAGTATTCCCCCGGCCTTGTTTCCTCCACCACAGAATATTTCCAGCGGCACGGATGCGTGCACTCTCCCTGGTTGGCATCCCTGCCCGTAAAATAATTGGACAGCAGACATCGCCCGGAATAGGAAATGCACATGGCTCCGTGTACAAAAGTTTCAATCTGCATATTTTCAGGAATCTGTGCCCGGATTTCCTTAATCTCTGCAAGTGAAAGCTCCCTAGCCGTCACCACACGGGTTGCACCCAGCTTCTGCCAGAACTGAAATGTCCCGTAATTGGTATTATTTGCCTGCGTGCTGATATGCCGGTCTATGTCACAGACCTCTCCCGCAATCGCAAACACTGCCGGGTCAGCAATAATCAGTCCGTCCGGACGCTCCGGCTTCATTTCTCCAAGCTTTTTCAGATATTCCCGGACACCCGCAAGGTCCTCATTGTGCGCTAAAATATTTGCTGTTACATATACCTTAACACCATGGGCATGGGCAAAAATAATGCCTTCTTCCATTTCCTCCATGGAAAAATTTTTTGCCTTCGCCCGCAGTCCGAATGCATCGCCGCCAATATACACCGCATCTGCACCATAGATTACGGCGATTTTTAAAACTTCCAAACTGCCTGCCGGTACAAGCAACTCTGTTTCTTTCATGAAATCTGCTCCTTCCCCAGGTATTTCCGGAGAATATTTCCTTCAATGCTGTCTCCAGGCGAATACACCACATTGCTGATAACGTATTCACCTCCGTTTACAAAAACCTCAACCAGGTTCGGCTCCACAAAAATTTCCAGGCTGCATCCTCCGGAGAGCTCCGGTGTTTTACATTTCATATGCAGGTTTCCAAACTCCTTTTTGCCAGGTATTTCCATCACGGCGCTTCTGTCTGTACAAAGGCAGTTATTTTCACGCCAAATTTTAAAGCCCCCGATAATTAATGTCTCCCCTTCCTGAAGTTCTGCCTGCAGACAGCAAATCCCTTCATCTCCAATCCGGTTCTTTTCCATGCTGGTTTCCGAAAAGTAATTGTATACCTCCGGATGTACTTTAAAATAAATATGACCGTCTTTCTGCTCTACGACCCGCGGCAGGGACATCATTCCCCGCCATGCACCGTTTTCACCATTCTCCACAGCCGCAGGCATCCGCATCCATCCAATCAGCACACGTCTTCCCATGGCATCCAGACAGGTCTGCGGTGCATATAAATCCAGTCCGTAATCCACGAATGTAAACCTGTCCTCCGGCGTAAAATCACAGGTATCCGGATTAAATGACGCCAGACGGCAGACTGCATGGTTGTTATACCCCCCTGTGTCCGGCACAATACCGTCCGGCGAACATACCAGCACATACTTGTCCCCGAGTGAAAATAAGTCCGGGCATTCCAGTATGGAGCCAAAATATTTATCCTGGCAGCTGTTTACAAAATCCCAGTCATGTCCGTTTCTGCTTTTATAAAAAAGCAGTTTCCCTTTTTCGTTTTTGTAAGTACTGCCAAGTACCATAAAATAACAGTCCCCTTCTTTCCATACCTTCGGGTCCCTTGTATTAAACGGATGTGCAGTTTCTTCATCATCGCTTACCGGTATCATCTGTTTTTTGTTTTTCCAGTTGTCAAAATGAATACCGTCAGAAGATACCACAAGTGCCTGGCTTGCATAAAACAGGTCATCCACTGGCTTATGGATATTTTCTTTTTCACACTCCAGATAACGGATTGCGGTATAATACAGATAAAGATTTCCGTCTTTTTCTATTGCACTGCCCGAAAATACACCGTTTCTGTCATAATCCTTCGTTGGAAACAGAGCAATTCCCAGATGCTCCCAGTGTACCAGGTCATTGCTTACGGCATGTCCCCAGTGCATGGTTCCCCACACCGGTGCATAAGGAAAATACTGGTAAAACAGGTGATATTTTCCCTTGTAATAAATAAATCCGTTCGGGTCATTCATCCAGTTTCCCGGTGCCTTTACATGTAATGTCTGATATTTTGCCATATGCTACCCTTCCTTTACCTTCTCACTTACTGTAATGCCGTCCCCCACCGGAAGTACTGCCGTCACAAGATCACTCCTGTGCGTCAGTTCGTACAGATATTCCCTCATCCGCCGGTGAATAGTACGGTTTCTCCGCGGTACGATAAAGTGGGACTCCAGAATATCACCATCCTGCAGTACATTGTCTGATACCAGCGTACCGCCGGTTTTTAAAAGCCGCAGAACATCCGGCAGGAAAATCAGATACTGTCCCTTGGCTGCATCCATAAATATAAAATCAAACGGTTCGTCCAGCGTCTTTAATATCTCTGCCGCTTCCCCGGCAAGAAGTGTAATCTGCTTTTCCCTTCCAGCGCGCCTGAAATTTTCCAGTGCAATGGGAATGCGCTTTTCATAATTTTCTATTGTTATAATCTCACACTGCCCCGGCGTATATTCAGCCATAAGCAGAGCTGAAAAGCCTACCGCCGTCCCCACTTCAAGAATGCGTTTCGGGCGTTTCATGGCAAGAAGCAGTTTCAAAAAGCCCTGCATTTCCTTCCGGATTACCGGAACCATGGAATCCAGGGCTTCTCGTTCGATTTCATCTAAAATGCCGGTATTCCCGGTATCCAGGGAATTAATATATGTGACCAGGCGTTCATTTAATATCATGGTTCCTCCGTGTCCGCAAACATACGGTAGCCCATGTCATAACCAATATGGCACAGTTTTACTGTGCCATATACCAGCAGCAGGACTATCATAACGGAAAATAAAATTTTAATACAAGCAAACAGAACCTTGTTCATAGAACTACTCCTATACTTCCATGATAATCGGCATAATCATTGGTCGTCTCTTTGTCTCTTTCCAGACAAAATCCCCAAGCGCATCCTTAACCTCGTTTTTAATCTTTCCCCAGTCCGTAATATTGTGGTCCATACAGTATTCCATGGTATGGTCCAGCACATGTTTTGCCTCATCCATCAGACTTTCGGAATTACGTACATAAACAAAACCGCGGGATACAATATCCGGTCCCGAAAGCACCTGTCCGCTGCCGTTTTCCAGGGTCATGACAACGATGATAATTCCGTCCTCTGCAAGACGCTGGCGGTCACGGAGCACAATATTTCCTACATCCCCGACGCCAAGTCCGTCCACCATAATATTACCGACAGGAACCCTGCCAGAAACCTCTGCATGGTTTTCGTCAATTTCCAGCACATCGCCGGAGGAAATAATTTTAATGTGGTCGCTGTCATACCCAAGTTCCTCCGCAATCTTCGACTGTGCAACCAGATGCTTGTACTCCCCGTGAACCGGGATTGCATAAAGCGGATTCACAAGGGAATAAATCAGCTTGATATCCTCCCTGCAGGCATGTCCGCTGACATGCACATCCTCAAAAATCACGTCCGCACCTTTTCTCATCAGTTCATTGATTACATCCGTCACAGACTTTTCATTTCCAGGAATCGGATGGGAACTGAATACAATCGTATCATTCGGCTTAATGCTGACCTTGCGGTGCATGCCGGACGCCATGCGCGACAGCGCCGCCATGGACTCCCCCTGGCTTCCGGTGGTAATTATCACGGTCTTTTCATCCGGATAATTTTTAAGCTGTTCGCTGTCAATCAGTATATTATCCGGAAGGGACAGATACCCAAGCTCAGAAGCAATGGAAATAATATTTACCATGCTTCTGCCTTCAATCGCCACCTTGCGCCCGAACTTGTCAGCAGAGTTGATAATCTGCTGTACCCTGTCCACATTGGAAGCGAAGGTTGCGATAATAATTCTTCTGTTTTTGTGTTCTGAAAAAATATTGTCCAGTGTCCTTCCAACGGACTTTTCAGAATCCGTAAAGCCCGGACGCTCCGCATTGGTACTGTCGCAGAGAAGGGCAAGCACACCCTTTTTTCCAATCTCACCGAAACGCTGTAAATCAATGGCGTCACCGAATACCGGCGTATAATCCACCTTAAAATCGCCTGTATGCACAACAATTCCCGCAGGAGAATAAATCGCAAGCGCCGCCGCGTCCTGGATACTGTGGTTCGTGCGGATAAACTCGACTCGGAAACAGCCCAGATTGATATGCTGGCCGTATTTTACCACTTTGCGCTTTACCTTTCTGAGCATATCATGTTCTTCCAGCTTGTGTTCAATGATGGCATTTGTCAGCTTTGTCGCATATATCGGTGCATTTATTTCACGGAGCACATAGGGAATTGCCCCAATATGGTCCTCATGTCCATGCGTAATAAAAAATCCCTTTACTTTGTCGATGTTGTCCCTTAAATATGACACGTCCGGAATCACCAGGTCAATTCCGTACATATCATCCTCCGGAAAGGCGAGACCGCAGTCCACAACAATAATACTGTCCTCGTATTCAAAGGCAGTAATGTTCATTCCGACCTGCTCCAGACCTCCCAGCGGGATAATCTTAAGCTTACTATTCTGTTTTTCTTTCTTTCTCATATAACCTCCAATTACATATCATATACCGCTCTAATACAAAAGCTTTGTTTCTTCATCTGCAAGTTCAGCAAATACTTTCGCAATAGCGGAAAACTCAGTATCGTCGTCCACCATTTCGTAAAATACTTCCTCAGCCTGTGTTTTTAATTCTTTTAATATATATGCTTCACTGTCTCCGCTCTCACTGCCATCCGAGACAAGTAAATACTTAATACCATTAAGTGTTGTATCACCCTCAATGACAAACTCCTCCACTTCATCCGTATCCGGATCCGTAAACTGAATCTTCTCCATAACTCTGCTTTTACCCCTTAACTGTTATTTTTTATATAATCCAGATATCCCTGTAAAATAAAAACTGCGGCAATTTCATCCACATAGTCTTTGCGCTTTTCACGCCGGATTCCCATTTCAATCATGGCATTTTCTGCTGCAACCGTTGTCAGGCGCTCATCCCACAGTACAACCGTAATCCCGCACCGTTTTTCAAGCATTTCCTTAAATTCCATGGTCAGCTCACATCTTACGCCTTCTGTATTATTCATGTTTTTAGGGTAGCCAAGTACAATCGTGTCCACATCGTACCTGCCTACCAGCTCTTCAATCCGCGCCAGTGTCTGGCGGAGCTTTGACGGTGACTTTCTTCTTATGATTTCCACGCCCTGTGCCGTAATAAGAAGCTCGTCACTGACTGCCACACCCACTGTTTTAGAACCAAAATCCAGCCCCAGTATCCGCATAAGTTTATTCCCATGAATTATTTCTGATATATGAACGCAGAACCTCTTCGACAAGCTCGTCCCGCTCTACTTTCATAATCATACTTCTGGCATTATTATGACTGGTGATATAGGTCGGATCCCCCGACATAATATAGCCGACAATCTGGTTCACGGGATTATAGCCCTTTTCGCTAAGCGCGCGGAATACAATCTCAAGAACATCCTTTACCTGCAGTTCCGGTTCTTTTTTCACTGAAAAAAATTGTGTGTTGCTCAAGTTATCCATGTTTGCCGCCCTCGTTTTTGCTTTTCACAAGCTCTGTTCTATTTATTGTATACGAAACAGAAAAAAAAAACAAGCTTTCCCTCTATAATTCTAACTGTATTTCGTAAATTTCATCAGAAAGCGCCTTAATCAGGCATCCTTTGCGCATTTTATTTTCCAGCGGCTCCAATGGTTTTGCCACTGTTTTCACATATTCCCTGGTGTACCCGGCGTACATGCTCCTTCCGTCCACTTCTGTCAGTTCTTCAAACAGAACCTCCTGTATACTGCCCTTATAGTATTCCCTGAATTCCGCTGACATCCGTTTGGAAAGTTCCAGAAGCCCGGCGCTGCGCTTTGTTTTTATTTCCTCCGGCACCTGGTTTTCCATAACCGCGGCTTTTGTTCCCTGCCTTTTTGAATACTTAAATATATGCATCTCATAAAAGTGAATCTTTTCCAGAAACGCTTTCGTTGCTGCAAACTCTTCTTCCGTTTCCCCTGGGAATCCCACAATTACGTCCGTGGTAAGCGCCGGATGTTCAAAATACTTCCGCAGGTATCCGCAGGAGGTTTCGTATTCGGCAGCTGTATATTTCCGGTTCATCCGCGCCAGGGTGGCGTCACACCCGCTCTGGAGCGAAAGGTGGAAATGCGGGCATACCTTAGGCAGCACGGACAGCTCCCTGGCAAATTCCTCTGTCACAATGCCCGGTTCCAGGGAACCCAGACGTATCCTCTGGATTCCCCTGATTTTATGTACTTCCTGAATCAGATGCAGAAGGTTTTCACCGCAATCCGCCCCGTAAGAAGCAAGATGAATCCCTGTCAGCACAATTTCCTGGTATCCTTTCTCTGCCAGCCGCCCCACTTCATCCAGTATATCCGCCAGCCTGCGGCTTCTTACCCGTCCCCTTGCATAGGGAATGATACAGTAACTGCAGAACTGGTTGCAGCCGTCCTGCACCTTGATAAATGCACGCGTGTGCTCGGCGGTCTGTGCCAGATGCAGTTCTTCATAAGGCAGTACCCCCTGATTAATATCCGTTACATCAGCCGTCTTTTTCTGATGTGCAAAAAATTCATCCAGCGCTTCCACCAGTCTGTCCTTACGGTTATTGCCAAGCAGAATGTCAATTGCCGGATCCGCTGCTGCCTCCTCCTCTTTCGTCTGCACATAACACCCTGCCGCAACAACTATTGCATCAAGATTTAATTTTCTGGCGCGGTGCAGCATCTGCCGCGACTTACGGTCAGCCATATTTGTCACTGAACAGGTGTTGATAATATATACATCGGCTTTTTCAGAAAACGGCACAATTTCATACCCCGCCTCTTCAAGCATCTGCTGCATTGCCTCTGTTTCATATGCATTTACCTTGCATCCAAGATTATGTAATGCGGCTTTTTTCATTTTTTCTTCCCTTTCCTCCTGAACACCTGTGTTAAGATTCCAAAACAGTTCGGCCGAAGGCTGAACTGTCACAAGATTTCTTAAAAACTTAACACGTCCTTGACTTTTCCAGCAAAAACCTTTACTATCATGATAGACAGTAATAGATATTAAGGAGGTTTTCCAATGAAAACAATACAGATTTCATTAAACTCAATTGGAAAAGTAAAGTCATTTGTGAATGCGATTTCGCAGTTCGAATATGATTTTGATTTAATTTCAGGCCGCTATGTGATTGATGCCAAATCAATTATGGGTATTTTCAGTCTTGATTTATCCAAGCCGATCGATCTGGCAATACATACAGAGGCAAGCCTTGATGAAATTATGGAAACACTGAAACCATATCTGATTGAGTAACAGAATGCCCCATAAGGGGCATTTTTTATTCGGCAGTAATCACCACGGTTTCCGTGGTATCTATTGCGGCCTGGTAAAGCTCATCTATTTTTTCCGCAAGATGCATCTCTGATTTTTCTATGTGCTTTAAGGACGGCTTTGTGACCGGATGCTTTGCAACAAAAATGGTACAGCAGTCCTCATACGGAAGGATTGACGTCTCATACGTGTCTATTTTTTCCGCAACATGCACGATATCCTGCTTGTCCATCGCAATTAACGGACGGTAAACCGGAAGGGCGCAGACTGCATTTGTCACGGCAAGCGACTGCATGGTCTGGCTCGCCACCTGGCCGATACTCTCCCCTGTCACCAGTCCCAGACAGTTCCCCTCGTTCGCAAAATGCTCGGCTATTTTCATCATGTAACGCCGCATAAGGATGGTAAGCTCCTCATGCGGGCATTTCTCATAAATATACATCTGGATATCTGTAAAATTCACGATATGAAGCTTTATTTCCCCTGAATACTGCGCTACTTTTTTTGCAAGGTCCACCACCTTCTGCTTTGCGCGCTCGCTGGTATAAGGCGGGGCATGGAAATAGGTCGCTTCCAGCGATACCCCGCGCCTGGAAACCATGTAACCGGCTACCGGGCTGTCAATGCCTCCGGAAAGCAAAAGCATCGCACGTCCTGCCGTACCAAGCGGCATTCCGCCCTGTCCCGGCAGCTCTGTGGAATAGATATTAATCATCGGACGGATTTCCACATGTACCATCACCTGGGGACGGTGTACGTCCACACGCGTCTCAGGGAATGCTTCCAGGATTTTTTCACCGAGCGCGGCATTAATTTCCATGGAATTCATGGGATAATTTTTTCTGGCGCGTCTTGCATCCACCTTAAACGTGAAATTTTTGTCCGTATATGCGGCGTCCACATGCGCCACAACATCTGCTGCAAGCGCATCAAACCCGTTATCCTCCACCAGGACAACGGGACAGATGCCGACAATGCCAAAGATTTTCTGCAGCGCTTCCACCGTTTCCTCATAATCGTACTCCCCTTCGGTTTCCACATAGATTCTGCCGTTTTCTTTCCGGACGTGAAATGTGCCTTCCACGCGCTTTAACTGCCGGCGGATATTGCTGACAAGGGCATCCTCAAACAGATGCCGGTTCTTTCCTTTAATTGCAATTTCTGCATATTTAATTAAAAATGCCTGATACATAATATGTGTCATGCCGCAGGCGTGGTGCCATTTGTGCCGCGTTTTCCCCGGCACAAATAAAGATTGAAAAATCACCTGCAGCCTTTCCCTTTCTTAAAAATAAAAGATTTTTCAATCTTTCTCCTTAACTTTTATTGCCCAGTTAGTGTCTCGTAAATTTCTGCAGCATGGGAACCACTTCACGCATAACGGAAAGCGCATAATCCGTTTCCTCCTTTGTGGTATCCACGGAAAAGCTGAAACGCACGGTAGAGTCCAGAAGGGCTTCTTTTAAGCCAACCGCCTTTAACGTCGCGCTTACCGCCGGTTTATTGGAAGAGCATGCGCTTCCGGCGGAAACATAAATCTGCCTGTCCTCAAGCGTATGCAAAAGAACCTCGGCACGCACATCCTCCACGCTGACGCTTACAATATGCGGTGCATTTTCCCGGTTCGTCTTTCCGTTTACGGACACTCCGCAAACCTCTTGTACCTCGCGGATAAAATGCTCCCGAAGCTCATACATCCGGCTGGTCTTTTCATCAAAATCCGTATATGCCATGGCTGCCGCCGCGCCAAGTCCTGCGATGGCAGGAACGTTTTCCGTACCCGAACGCATTCCTTTCTGCTGCCCTCCGCCGTTTATCAGCGGATGGATTTTTGTTTTGTCCTTAATATATAAAAATCCGCTTCCTTTTGGTCCGTGTATTTTATGACCGCTGACGGAAAGCAGGTCGATATTCATTTTCCCCGGAAAAATACGCATTTTTCCATAGGACTGTATGGCGTCCACATGGAAAAGCGTGTGCGGGTTTATTTCCTTTATCAGTTTCCCGGCTTCTGCTACCGGTTCCACTGCTCCGATTTCGTTGTTTACATGCATCATGGAAACCAGTATGGTGTCCTGCCGGACGGCATTTTTTAATGCTTCCAGTGAAACCACGCCGTTTTCATCCACCGGAAGATACTGGATTTCAAACCCCTGCGCCTCCAGCGCCTTCACTGCCGCCGATACCGACGGATGCTCGATTTGTGTGGTAATGATATGGCA
The DNA here is from genome assembly GCA_910587655.1 of uncultured Agathobacter sp. Classification (GTDB taxonomy): domain Bacteria; phylum Bacillota; class Clostridia; order Lachnospirales; family Lachnospiraceae; genus Roseburia. Next base: position 62,110 of record CAJUND010000004.1, read on the forward strand.
GCCGCCGCGTTTATTTGCTGACGCTGCCCCCGCAATGGCAAAATTGTTTGACTCTGTGCCGCCGGAGGTAAATACAATTTCTTTTTCCTGGCACTTTAATGTCTTTGCTATCTTTTTTGCAGCGTCTTTTATGTAGTTTTCTGCCGTGACTCCCTTTGTGTGCATGGAGGAGGGATTTCCGTAATCCTTTGTCAGAACCTCCATCATCAGCTCTGCCGCCTCCCGGTGACAGCGGGTGGTCGCACAGTTATCCAGATATGCTTCCATTTTTCTTTTCCTGCTTTCTCTCCTTCCGGAAAAACCTGTCATTCGTCCAGCTCATAGATTAACACAGATAATGTGACAAGTCCAGCCGTCTCTGTGCGGAGGATTCTCTTTCCGAGTGAAATGCGGGGCAGTCCCTCTTTCATCACTTCCTCTATTTCTTCTGCTGCAAAACCGCCTTCCGGGCCAATCATCACGCCGATATCCGCACCTTTTGGTATTCCCCTGACCGTTTCACGGGTTTGTGCCATGCCGCGCTCGTTTTCGTAGGGTACAAGTGTAATATCCAGTGCTTTCGCCATTTCCAGTGCCTTTTTCCATGAAACCGGCATCTGCACCTGCGGAATGACCGTCCGTTTGGACTGTTTTGCTGCGCTTTCTGCGATTGCCTGCCAGCGTCTGAGCTTATTTAACGCCCGTTTTTCATCCAGCTTAACCACGCAGTTTTTCATTTCCACCGGAATGATTTCATACACCCCAAGCTCAACCGCCTTCTGGATCACCAGTTCCATTTTATCCCCTTTGGGAAGTCCCTGGAACAGATAAACCTTATGGGGAAATTCGGTTTCCTGCGCATCCACCTCATCAATGGCGGCGACTACCTCATCCTTTGTGATTTCTTCAATATGGCAGAGATAGGTTTTTCCTGACTCCCCGCTGATACGGATGATTTCACCCGGCTTCATGCGAAGCGCATGGGAAATATGGTTTGCATCCGCCCCCTGAATATGGATTACGTCCTGCCCAATCTGCTCGTCTTCCACAAAAAACTGGTACATGCCACACCTCACTCCGGCCGTTTTGCCGTAATATTCACCCACTCGCCCTGGCGGTTAATCTCAACTGTTTCAAAGCCTGCCGCTTCCACCGCGTCTTTTACTTCCTGCTCCTTAAAATCAATAATGCCGGAGGTAATAAAGTACCCGCCTTTTTTCAGGCAGGGGAAAATTACCGGAGCCATGGCAATAATAACCGGGGCAAGGATGTTTGCCACAACAATCTCATATTCCTCTGTTCCCATCTGCTCCTGCAGCTTTTCATCATCAATTAAATTTCCGACATAAAATGTCCCCAGGGCAGCATCCAGACGGTTCACTTCCATATTGTCACGGGTGGAAACCATGCAGTCTGCATCCAGGTCCGTGCCGACAACCTCACGCGCGCCAAGCTTTAATGCAGCAATGGATAATATTCCGCTGCCGCAGCCCACGTCAAGCACCTTCGGATGGACCTCTGCCGGGCAGAAATCTGCATTTCCCCGGATATATTTCATCAGCTGGCGGATGCACAGCTGGGTTGTCTCATGCTTTCCGGTGCCAAATGAAATTCCCGGATCTATTTCAATCAGAAGCCTGTCTTTATCCTCTTCCTTAATTTCTTCCCATGTCGGTTTAATCAGGATGTCGTCTATGGTAAATGATGTAAAATACTTCTTCCAGTTGTTAATCCAGTCCAGATCCTCTGTTTCGGAAGACGAAATAATACCGCTTCCCACTTCCACTACTTTCCGCAGCCCCTCAAGCCCTTTTTTAACCTGTGTTAACATACCGCTCTGGTCACTGCCGTCGTCCTCAATATAAAAACTTACATGGCTCCTGCCGTCATCCGGCGGAAGCTCCGGCAGAAAATCAATAAACATATCCGCCTGGTCCTCTTTGGTCAGGGGAATGTTGTCCTCTATCTCAATCCCGTATATTCCCAGTTCCGCCAGCATCTGGCTCATAAAATCCTCTGCCTGTGTTGTTGTTTCGATGGTATATTTTTTCCACTTCATAATCTTTCTCCTGCCCGGACTTCAAAAAAGGAGGGTTTTCCCCTCCTCTGCCATGTGCTATACCTTGTAGATTGCACAAAGCTTGTTGTATTCGCTGTTAATTTCCTGAATGGTATCCTTATCCCCGTCCAGATTGTCCGGATGATAAATCTTGATTAAATCTTTATAACGTTTCTTGAGCGACTGCTTATTTCCAACACCGGAAAAGAACATATCGCCTTTTACCACGTTATTTCCGCTTACATAGGATGACACACTTGAATTATGTGCGGTAAAGTCGCTTACCTTCTGGTAAAATGCTTTCTGTTTCTTTACCTGCTCCTTTTCTGTTGCAAGCTTCTGCAGCTCTTCCTCAAGAATCCTGAATTTCATTTCAAAAAGTTTCTGCTGCTGCTCGAGACGTCTGTCTTCTATTTCCACACGTCTTGTAAACTCACGCCGTTCTTTTTCCAGTATGCGGCGCTGTTCATCCAGTTCTTTGCGTTCACTTTCAAGCGTCATCGTACACTGCCTCCGTATTACATTAGATCCACTGTATAAACCAAAAATATAATTCTACTAAATCTTGACAGATGAAACACTGCTACAAAGCTCATGATACTATATTTTGTGGTATAAATCTATAGGCGATTTGTACTAAAAAGTGATGGTTTATGACATATTTTACTGTTCAGACCGCATGATTTACGTATCCGGCAGGAAAATGCCGGAAATTTTCAGTCAAAAGATTCCTTCAGCTTATCCATAAATCCCTTTTTTTTGCCGCCGGAAGACGAAGTTCCCTCGCTCTTTAAGGAATTGCCGGTCAGCTCGTCAAATTTGCGGAGTGCATCCTTTGCATCTTTTCCAAGCCCCGTCGGCGTCTGGACAACCAGCGTTACATAATGGTCCCCGCGCACTTCTTTATTGCGGATGGACGGAACCCCTTTTCCTTTCAGGCGGATTCTTGTTCCGGTCTGTGTACCTGCTGCAACGGAGTAAATGATTTCCCCGTCAACAGTCTTAATCCTGATATCCCCGCCAAGCGCTGCAACTGCAAAGGAAATGGATGCCTTGGAGAAAATATTCATGTCCTGACGTTCAAACGCCTGGTTTCTGGATACAATTACCTCAACCAGAAGATCGCCGCGCGGTCCGCCATTGCTGCCCGGTTCTCCGTAACCCCTGACGCGGACAGACTGTCCGTTGTCGATACCTGCCGGGATATCCACGGTCTTTTTCATTTTCTTTGCAATGTATCCGCTGCCATGGCAGTCCGGACATTTTTCTTTTACGACTTTACCGCTGCCGTGGCATTCCGGACAGGTTTCCACATTCTGCATCATGCCAAACAGGGACTGTCTGGAATATACGATTTTCCCCTTACCGCCGCACTTACCGCAGGTTTCTTTTGATGTACCCGGCTTTGCCCCTGACCCTTTACAGGTGCTGCATTCCTCTTTGTAAGTAAATTCCAGTTCTTTGGAACAGCCGAAAACCGCCTCTTCAAAGCTGATGCGCACGGAAAGCCGCACACTCGCCCCCTGCATCGGGCCATTGCTTCTTCTGGAACCTCCCCCGAAGAAATCGCCGAAAATATCCCCGAAAATATCGCTCATGTCCATGCCGGAGAAGTCAAATCCCCCGCCGCCGGCACTTCCGTCAAAGGCGGCATGCCCGAACTGGTCATACTGCTGCCGTTTCTGGGCATCGCTTAATACCGCATAGGCTTCCTGCGCTTCCTTGAACTTTTCCTCGCATTCCTTGTCACCGGGATGCATATCGGGATGATATTTTTTTGCAGTGTTCCGGAATGCTTTCTTTATGTCTGCTTCCGACGCATTTTTCGGTACGCCTAACACCTCATAATAATCTCTTTTATCTGCCATAATCTCATATCCTTATCATTCTAAGCCGTCATACTGGTAAACATCACCATAACAATTTACGCAAGACTGCATAACGCAGTCTTGCGGTTTATCAGTAACAAAACATTCTCATCCGGTTCCTCACCAAATCTCAGACTTCCTTAAAGTCAGCGTCAATGACATCGTCATCTGCCGCTGTACCTGCATTCATGTCAGGTCCTGCAGAACCCATGTTTCCCATATCCGGACCTGCACCTGCTGCGCCAGCTGCACCCTGAGCCTGCTCATACATCTTGGCAAATACCTTCTGTGCGCTCTCTGTCAGTTTTTCCTGCGCTGCCTTAAGTTCTGCCACATCGGCGTCTGTCATCTGCTCTGCCTCAGGATGTGCATCCAGAAGACTCTTTACTGCTGCAATGTCAGCTTCCACTGCGGACTTGTCAGCCGCGTCAATCTGCTCGCCAACCTGGTCAAGCGCCTGCTGTGTCTGGAATACAAAGGAATCAGCATCGTTTCTTGCATCAATTGCCTCTTTACGCTTTTTATCCTGTGCCTCAAACTCAGCAGCTTCCTTTACTGCCTTTTCGATTTCGTCATCAGACATATTGGAGCCTGCAGTTATGGTAATATGCTGCTCTTTTCCGGTTCCTAAGTCCTTTGCAGATACATTTACAATACCGTTTGCATCAATATCAAAGGTAACTTCAATCTGCGGTACCCCGCGGCGTGCCGGAGGGATTCCGTCCAGACGGAACTGGCCTAAGGACTTGTTGTCCCTTGCAAACTGTCTTTCACCCTGTACGACGTTGATGTCAACGGCTGTCTGGTTATCTGCCGCAGTTGAGAAAATCTGGCTCTTCTTGGTCGGGATTGTTGTATTTCTCTCAATCAGCTTGGTAGCCACGCCGCCCATGGTTTCAATGGAAAGGGAAAGCGGGGTTACGTCAAGAAGAAGGATTTCGCCTGCGCCCTCGTCTCCGGCAAGCTTGCCGCCCTGGATGGAAGCGCCGAGTGCAACACACTCATCCGGGTTTAAGGACTTGCTTGGTTCTTTTCCTGTCAGCTGTTTTACCTTATCCTGTACAGCCGGGATACGTGTGGAACCGCCGACCAGAAGCACCTGGCCCAAATCTGCGTTTGTAATTCCTGCATCTTTCATGGCGTTCTGAACCGGGATTGCGGTACGCTCTACGAGGTCATGTGTCAGTTCGTCAAATTTTGCCCTTGTCAGGTTCATGTCAAAATGCTTCGGTCCCTCAGCAGTAGCTGTAATGAACGGAAGGTTGATGTTTGTTGTGGTTGCGGAAGAAAGCTCTTTCTTTGCCTTCTCTGCGGCTTCCTTTAATCTCTGGAGCGCCATCTTGTCAGAAGAAAGGTCAACGCCCTCCGCCTTTTTAAACTCATCAATCATCCACTGGGTAATCTTGTTGTCAAAGTCATCACCGCCGAGACGTGTATCGCCGTTTGTGGATAATACTTCGATGACACCCTCGCCGATTTCAATGATGGATACGTCGAATGTACCGCCGCCTAAATCGTATACCATAATTTTCTGTTCTTTTTCGTTGTCAAGTCCGTATGCAAGCGCTGCTGCGGTAGGCTCGTTGATAATACGCTCAACTTCCAGTCCTGCAATCTTTCCTGCATCCTTGGTTGCCTGGCGCTGTGCATCGTTAAAATATGCCGGTACCGTAATGACAGCCTGGGAAACCTTCTCCCCCAGATAGCCTTCTGCGTCGGCTTTTAACTTCTGCAGCACCATTGCAGAAATCTGCTGCGGGCTGTACTGCTTATCATCAATGGAAACTTTGTAATCGGTTCCCATGTGACGCTTGATGGATGAAATTGTTTTTTCTGCATTGGTAACCGCCTGGCGCTTTGCAGGCTCACCGATTAAACGCTCGCCGGTCTTTGTGAATGCCACAACGGACGGTGTGGTTCTTGCACCCTCCTGGTTTGCAATAACGGTTGGTTTTCCACCTTCCATAACAGCTACGCAGCTGTTTGTTGTTCCTAAGTCAATACCAATAATTTTAGCCATTTCTTTTTCCTCCTAGAAATACTATATAGATTAATTAATTTTGTGTTGTCATTAGCTTAAAGGAGCAAAGCACATGAAAATTTGCTTCGCAAAGTGCTTTGCGTAGGTCGTTACCTAACTTCGTTAGCTAACGACAGAGACCATACTATGACGTACTACAGTATCTTTATAAAGATACCCTTTCTGGAGTTCTTCGGCGATGGTGCCGGATTCCAGTTCTTCGTTTTCCACCTGCATGACTGCATTATGCAGCTCCGGATTAAATTCCTGTCCGGCTGTCTCAATGGCTTTCACGCCGACTGCCTCAAACTCTGTCATCATCTGTTTGTATACTTTATCCATACCGGTAACAAATGCATCTTCCTTCTGCTCTTCCGGTACGGCTGCCAGCCCCCGCTCGAAGTTGTCTACCACCGGAAGCACCTTTTCGATAATGGTCTTTGCACCCATGTCAAACATCTGTGCCTTTTCCTTTTCGGTACGCTTGCGGAAATTGTCAAATTCTGCCATCTGCCGTTTCAGGCGGTCCTGCAGCTCTTCAATCTGTTCATCCCGTTTGTCTTTTTTCTTTTTCTTGAAAAAGCCTTCTTTTTTGCCTTCCGGGGATTCATCCGCTGCTTCATTCTCTGTCTCTTCGGAATTTTCTGTTTCGTCTGTTTCTTCGGTCTCTGCTGCTTCCCCTGTATCCGCCTCCTGTGTTTCAGCGGCTGCGTCGTCAGCTGTTTCTTCTTCCGTCAACGTATCTTCCAGATCCTTTTCCATTTCCTCTGCCATTATTTACCACCTTTCTGATGTTTGTTATATGCCTGCGGCATATCTTTACTGCGTATCTTTTGTTTTTGTGAAGATACCGTCCAGCTGTGCCTTAAGGTTCTTCAGATTGTCAACGACATTTTCATAGTCCATGCGTTTTGGTCCCACAATACCGATGGTGCCTTTTACGCCGTCCCCCAGGTCGTAGGTTGCAGTCACAACGCTGCAGTCCTTTAATGTCTGTACCGGGGTTTCATTTCCTATATAAACCTGAATTCCTGTCTCGTTTTCCTGGTCTGACAGGGATTCTGTTACAAGGCTTAACAGTTCATCCTTTTCCTCAAATGCGGAAAGCAGGTTTGTTGCATTTTCCGCACTGGACAGTTCCGGATATTTTAAAATATTGGTTGCCCCGCTTGTGTAAATCTGCAGGTCTTCATTTTCATTCAGAATCTGCGCCAGCGCATCCAGAACATCGCTTACAATCGTACTGTGGCTGCCCGCCTGTTCCTTGAGTTTTGAAATCATCCCAAGATTAATTTCATTCAGCGCCAGACCGTTGAGTGACGAATTTAAAAGCAGGTTGAGCTTCAGCAGCGTCTCATTGTCGAGCGCACAGTCCACATCCACCATCTGGTTCTTTACCATGTTGTTGTTCATCACAATCACGGCAAGTATATGTTCTTCATCCACATTGGTAAGCTGGATGAATTTTATTTTTGTCTGGTTATAGGATGGCGCCGAAACAAGTGTTGCATAGTTTGTGCTGTTTGCCAGAAGCTTTGCCATCTGCTTTAGCACCTGCTCCATCTTCTCGGTTTTTTCTATGACGAACTGTTTCATGTCCGTCACTTCGCGTTCCTTCTCCTGCATCAGATGGTCCACATAAAAGCGGTATCCTTTATCCGAAGGAATCCGTCCCGCAGAGGTATGCGGCTGCAGGATGTAACCGAGTTCTTCCAGGTCTGACATTTCATTCCGGATGGTTGCGGAACTTAAGTTTAAGTCCGTGTATTTGGAAATGGTACGCGAGCCGACCGGCTCTCCCGTTTCTAAATAGTTACGGATGACTGCGTTTAAGATTTTTACTTTTCTTTCATCTAAATCCATGTTCGCGTTCTCCACTGACTGCTGTCCTGGGACTGTTAGCACTCATTTGATAAGAGTGCTAATATCTTTCTGTTAATAAAATAGCACCAAGGGTTTTTATTGTCAACACCTTAGTGCTAAATTTATACTTATTTTATATATTTTCCCTGATTTTATGCATTTGCTTCTGCCGTACTGTAATCAGTCCTTCTTTTCCTGCCCGGCTCCCGCATACATGAGAATGTCCACGGAAAAAACAGTGTCCGTGTATTTAATGTCCATGCTTCCTTTATATTTCACAAGTGCCCTGCGAACATTCCTGAGCCCGTATCCGTGCCCGCTGCCGCTTTTTACAGACACAAATTCCCCGTTTCTGCAGTCAATCCTTCCGTCAAATGTATTTTCCAGGTAAATAAGCACCCTGCCCTTACTGTATTCCACATCCAGCCGGATTCTCCCTGCCCCTGTCCCAGAAACTGCATCCAGTGCATTGTCCAGCAGATTTCCAAGAATGGCAACGGCATCTGCCGCGTCAATTCCCATTTCCTGCGGTACCGATATATTTACTTGGATTTCAGCATTATTTTCTTCTGCCTTACGAAGCTTATAATTGATAATACTGTCAAAAGCGATGTTCCCGGTGACGCTGTAATCCGTCCCGTCTGAAACCCCGCCGATGAGTCTCTGCAGATATTCTTCTGCCTCCCTGGTCCGGTTCTGCCTGATATAACTGTCAAGCACGGACAGGTTGTTTTTGATGTCATGCCGGAATGCCCTTAAATCTTCCGCTGATTCCCGCATAAGCACGCACTGGCTGTAATAGTATTCCCTCTCCTTTTCATAAATCTCCGCATCCAGTCTGTGTGTATATGCTGCCGACAGTGAGTCATAAAGATAAAAGGTAAGGACATTTAAAAGGAAGATAGCGGCTATGGATGCAATCAGTTCGGCATGTCCGGTGTTTTCCGCTTCCAGCAGCTGTACCGCAATGTATACAGACAACAACGGAACTGCAAATGTTGAAAACCAGTAAAGCCCTGATACCGGGCTTTCCTTCCGGATGTTCCTGAAATTCTGTGCCAGCACTGCTTCAAGATAAAACAGCAGCCCGATGGCCACATACCCGAAAACTGCATCATAGTCCGTCTCAGCAACCGGCGAGCTGAACACGAACCCTGACAGACTTGCCACAAATATGTCCGTGATAAACAGAAATGCATAAATGACACATACGGCAGTAATTTTTCTTTTCACCGGTGATTCATGGTTAAGCGTGACCAGAAAAATACCCGCAGTACTGCAGAGCAGGTTGACCAGCGGGATTTTCAGAAAGTAAAAGGCTGAAACTGTTCCTGTCAGATACACAGCGTAGGACAGGGCATAAATATAAAAAGGTGTTCTCCTCTTTTCAAAGAACACCTTCATGAATTTGTCCATGGCAAACACGATAAATGCCTGCTCCGCCATGTAAACCGCGAAAACCAGATTCATTACTTCCCCCGCCTGTCCAGTTCTTTCTGAAGCGCTCTTATCCCCGCCCTCCTGGGCTGTGCAACAGGAAATTCCTTCCCGTTGCACAAAACTATTTTTTCATATTCAAATATACGGACATAATCATAGTTGACGATATATGATCTGTGGATGAAAAGAAAGCAGCCATATTTCTCCAGCTGCCTGCCATACAGTTCCTCCATATTCCCGTATATCTCATCCTCCCCGTCCTTAAAAAATATCCCTATTTTCCGCCCGCGGCTCTGAAAATACATGATATCTCCCAGTTTTACCCTATAGGTGTCATGTCCGACCCTGTATGTGAAAATACCTGACCAGAAACCTGATATTTTTAAAAATCTGTTTATTACCTTCCTGACCTCTTCATACCCGAATGGCTTGACCAGAAAATTAAGAGGATTAGTGTCAAACAGTTCCAGGGCATACTGCTGTTTTCCTGATATATAAACAATCTGTGTTGTCTCATCATTGTATTCATCACGGATTTTTGTCCCCGTCTGGATACCGCTTAAACCGGTCATCTCTATATCAAGAAAAATGAGGTCATAACATTCTCCTTCCCCGATCCTCCGGCATAATCCCTCACCGCTGTAGTAAACATCAGTTTCAACCGAAATGTTTAATCCAGCGCAGATTTCCTCAAAATACTCTTCAAGCCGGAATCCGATCTGCTCCTCATCATCGCATACCGCAATGTGCAAGTACATTATATCCCCCCTGCCGTAAAAGTCGCCTGTCATTCCATGAAAAACTCCTCGTAATCCGCATCAAGAACCTCCTTCAGCAGCCTCAGATCACTTGCTTTTATGTTCCTTCTTCCGGTTTCTATGTTGGCAAGCGTACTCCTTGACATTGAGCTTCCCATGAGCTGGAGTTTTGCAACAGCATCCGCCTGTGTCATGTTTCTCTTTATGCGTATGTTCTGGATATTCCTCCCCAGTGGTATGTCATTCAGAATCCACTGCATTTTTACAGCCCCCGCTTTGTGACTTATTGGAAACATTTCCAGTATACCCAATTATTCAGTTCAGGCTGTCACCCATTAGAAACATTCAGTTGTTTAAAAAATCCAGTTATTTTTGCCATAATCATCAGCAGGCTTACAGCAGTCAGATTCCAGATGATACATACAGCGATTTTTTCCAGTCCGGCGTATAATAATACTGCTGAAAAGATAACTTCAGCTGTGCAGATGATTACAGCCCTTTTTCTGTAAATCTTCTTTTCCAGTTCATCCAGAGGGTTATTTTCACTGTCAACGGGTGAAAAAATAACAATAACTGCCCCCGAAAGAACTAGTAATATTATATATTTAAGTTTGTTCAAAACAATATATTTAAATAGAAAAACAGCCACCGCTGTAACTAACGATGACACAATATAACACCTCTGTGGAGTTTCTGCATGATACCCTCCGGAATAGCTTCTCAGGGCAATTAATGCTATTGTAAAAATGGCTAATTCCAAAAGGGTACCAGACAGTAAACCCATGACAATTGTGGTTCCGATATTCAGCAGAAGAATCAGACCCTGCTGGATACCGAACAAATACAGCTCCCTGTCTTCATCCCTGACAAGACCGCTTTTTACCATATTGTCACTGATCTTTTCAGAAACCCTGCCAAACATTAGAATTTACGAAGCTTTTTCACTGTTTCCGGCAGCTTCGGCTGGTAAGAAATAAAAGGACATGCTGTGTTTGCATTTGCCTTTGCTACTGCCAGAGCTGCTTTTGCGATAAATTTGTTTACTGAGTTTTTCATGATTGATACCCCTTTCTTATAATTTTATCCAGAATAAAACAAAAAAAGACAAATTCCGGCAAAATGAAGCAAACCATATGTTTTTTTGTAGTAAACCGACCGCTTACCAGAAAATAATCTTATTTTCCCTCTTCCAGTACCTTCCCAAGAAGCCCGTACAGTTTTTCGATTTCTTCCATGGTGAGAGTAATTCCCTTTCCCATTTTTTCATGTTCCGGCGCCCAGTCCCTGAGATCATATTTCGGCGCTGCGCCGTTCCATGAAATGAAATTCAGTTCTTTTGTCCAGCCTTTTGCACTTTCGGACAGTGTTCCAAGTTCTTTTTTGATTTCGTATTTTATTTCCGCCATTATTTTTCCTTTCTTTTATCAGACACTGGTATTATCCTGTCATTCAGGCTTCCCCTGTTCCATGCAGTAAATCATAACTGCCTGCTGGATTTCCAGTAAGTTTTTCTTAAATTCGTATCCCACAAAATATTCTGATTCGATTACTTCATCCGATACTTCCTGTCCGCGGTAAAACGGCGGGCATGGATTTAATACTGCGCCTGCATTTGCCAGTTCCATTACCTCCGTTGTCACCTGGCAGTCCTTAAAATCCCCCAGTGCCTCCGCAGGCAGGGAATCCGTGCAGATCACATCTTTTCCTTTTACTGCGTCCTTTATGTTGTGGTATATGTTCACGCCCTCCATTTCATATCCCGCGCCGCAGCACTGTGACAGTTCAAATCCCATAACCTCTGACGCCTCTTTCCATGTCCGGCCGATATTACCGGATTTTCCGCAGAATAAATACTTGTCTTCTGTAAAATTGTCCCGGATTTTTGACAGGGCGTACATATCAGATAATATTTCGCATGGATGATTGCTGTCTGTCATGGCATTGATGACCGGAACGTTTATATACCGCGCCATCTTTTCCATTAGACGGATTTCTTTATGCCGTACCACCACAAGGTCCGCCCAGTTATCCAGATAACCGCATACGTCCTTGATATCCTCCTTTTTATCCAGCGTTTCGCACGGAAATAACACCGGCTGTCCGCCCAGAAGATAAATCCCTTTTTCAAAGGTTACACGTGTCCGGATGCTGGAAGCCGGGAAAAACAGTACCACACTTTTTCCTTTCATGTAACCGCCGTAGTTTCCCTGGCTGATTTCATCTGCAATATGAAATATTTTATAAATTTCATCCGGCTGCAAATCTGTCAGTTTCAGTAAATCCTTCATACAATTAATCCTTCCCATCAATCAGTCCGGTTCATTTCATCCACCAGTTTCTTCGGTTTGACCGTCATCTCTGCCCATGCCGGACGGAAACCGCTTTTTATGGCATTGCGTGCGGATTTGATATTGCTCCACGCACAGCAGTAAAACGGCACCCGGTTCCGGTTTAATATTTCCGTGGCAAGGCGGCTTGTCAGTGCGGATGCGATTCCCTTTCTCCGATATTCAGGCAACACATCAACCCCAATCTGCCACATGCCGTCACAGTCTGCAGAGCATGCTGCAAGACCGATTAATGTGTCATTTTCCCACGCCCCGACGCCAAGTACATCCAGTTCTTTTCTGTCCTCACAGAGGGCATTTGACCACTGTTTATGATACAGTCCCTGAAACTCTTTCTGCTCCATCATTTTTGTTTCATACGGACAAGGCAGTACTTTGAGTAATTCCAAGTCCGGCAGCCAGTATTCCGCCATAAAACACACTTCCATCCCAAACGGGATAAATGCTTCATTCAGCACATGCATATTCGGCGTTTCAAAACAGTGGGATACATCATACTTTGAAATGTAAGAACGGACAATATCATCATACTGCGGCTGCGTGGATGCAACAATATTATTTCCGTAGCTTACCAGGTTACAGACAAATGGAAGCTGCAGATATTTTCTTGCACCTTCGTTTTTTTCAGAATAAACAATGATATTTTCTTTTTTTGTGAATGCTTCCTTATCACAGTTTAAATCAACTGCGGACTGCGCCATTGCTGCTGACATGATTTCTTTATTATTCATGGGATTCTCCTGCTGCATCTGACCTTAAGACATGTAAAAATATTCCTGCAGGTCTTCATGCACCTTTTTTTGTATTTCAGCAATAACGGCCCGGCAGTTCTCTTTTTCTATTCCGGCTTTTGTTCCTACGGCAAGCAGTTCTTTTTCACCGGGATTTTTCCCGTTTCCATCCACGGATGTTGTATGTTCCCCATAATAAGTACTGCTGTATGTCATATCATATGCCGGGCTTAAATGCCAGCTGTCTGTTTCCGGTTGATATAAATAGGCAAAATTTTTTGCATGGTCATCACGGTTATGAGCAAACACATTAAAACAGGCCCTGCGAAACATATTTTCCATATCTGCCTTATTATTTTCCGTCATAATTTTTGTCAGTTTCATCAGGTCATGGTAATCCATGCACGGCTGTTCAAAATCCGCTTCCAGTAAAGCCGCTGCCGAAATCATGTGTATTCTTTCCCCGTCTTTTCTTCCGCGGTCAAAACGTACGGTTCCAAAATAACCATCACATGTTTCAGAAGGAAAAAGCCTGGTTTCTGTCATGGTAATCTGACACCTTTTTGCACAGACAGAATAATCATACTCCATCTTTCCTGTATGATACATATCTGTATGCGCCGGAAATTTGATAATCCAGTCCTGCCCCCTGTAATTCGTCATAATTTTCGGACGTGCGCCTCCGCTGGTTCCACCCATCCGGTACAGTAAATCCAGCTTATCTGAATATTCGGTCTTAAGAATTTTTGCACACTCCTGCGCCATCATGTCCCAGTCACTGCTTGTTTCCATTGTTCCTATACAAACCTCCGGCTCATAGCACAATGCTCCCATTCCTGTATGCCCGACAACTGCCAGTCGGTCCAGCGCATTACAGTCTTTGTCATAAATCCCGTGTTTTTTTAATGTACGGTTCACAAGAAGCTGTCCCCATGCATCCGGGAGCGAATCTGCAAACACACCAAATAGTCCCTGAAAATTCATTTTATCGGGTACAAATACCCGTTTTTCCAGGGGGAGTGAAAAAGGACTAATGGAGAATCCGCTTTCCAGCCAGTCGTCATTATATGAAAAAGCCACTTTTCCTTGTCCGTTTACCGCAAGAGTCCCCACCGCCCGTCCATGAAACAACACGGTCAGCGCTTTATTTGTTTTCATTAATTACCTCCTGAATGTCCAGATACGGCACATCCGTAAAAAGGTTTCGGATTTCTCCTTCCATTCCCAGTTCCGCTGCAATTTTTGTCAGGGAAAGAAAACTGATTAATCCGGTTGTTTCAAACCTCTGAATGGAACCGCAGCTGATACCGCATCGTTCGCTCAGCAGCTTCTGGCTGATACCCCTGCGCTTTCGAATTTCACGTACACGTTTTGCAAGCGCCAGGTCAATTTCTTCCGGTGTTTCCCAGACAAGTTTTTTCATTGCAGTGCTCCTTTTTGCAGAATCATTCATATTCCGTCTGTGTTTAATAATTAAGAGACTCTACAGTCATCCAACCATATTCCCAATCGCTTCTTCAACAGCAGCATTTAAACTCTTTCCGTGTTCAATTGCATAAACTGCAATATTCCGGTGCAGTTCCGGGCTGATCCTAACATTAAATGTTCCCTTGTAAGGCTGCTCAGGTTCTACATTCCTCTCTGTACAATCTGTCAGGTATTCATCAATTACATTCTGAAATCCCTGTTCCAGCTCCTGTACAGAATTTCCTTCATAAGATAACAAAGACTTTATTCCAACCACTTTACCAAAAAGACATCTGTCCTCTTTTGAGTATTCCACTGTACCATTGTAATTTTTATATGATAATAAATTACTCATAGCAAACCATCCTTTCTTAACTTCTCTATCACCTGATCTAACACATATCTCTTTAGAACACCGTCTGGATGTGGCTTATGAAAGTTTATCACTTCATTGCTTCCATCTTTTATAAACTTCACTCCTGAACCGGTTCCGCCTTGCTTTAACTCAAATCCAAAATATGATAATAAAGACTCCATTTCGACAAAAGTAAAGTCTTTAGGCTTCTTTAGCAGTCTGTCTATCAGTTTATCTTTCTTGCTCATAGCATTTCTCCTCTTAGTATATTATAGCACTTTGCAAAAAAATAGCAACTATTTCTAGTTGCTATTTTTTTGGGTATCATTCTAAAATAACACCTTTTTCCTCTAAAACGTGTTCCATTCCGTTTGCGGCCAGATACTCAATCCCTATGTGCTGCATAATTTTCAGTGCTTCCAGAATCTGCACCCCCATATCCCCGGTCAGTGAATATTCCACCCGAAGAGGATATCCCTCATAGGTTTTCTTTTCCACAAAACCATATTCCTGCAGTTCCTTCAGCTGCTCCAGAAGCATTTTCTGGGTAATCCCCTCGATATCTTTTTCCAGCTTTGCAAGAGAAGTACTGCCCAGACGCAGCCGCCATAAAATAATCGGTTTCCATTTTCCTGTAAAGCTCATTTAATAAAAAGCCCTTTTCCAGGTCCAGCATCTGGTCCAGTGCATATACATGGAGCTCATACATATGCGGTCCGTCGGGCGGCGTCATACCGCCATAATAAGAAGAAAGCTCTGCGGACTGCCCACCGCCCTGAATACTCGTCCAGCTGTTCCTTCCCTGTATAAAGTCGGTTGCTGTCTGGCTTTCATTTTCCCTGATTTCTGTCCGGGTAATGTTTGCCGCCAGCCAGTGAATCCATACAAATCCGCCCGTCACCGGGTAAGCATCCTTGTCCTCAAGTACAAGCGCAAATGACACGGCAGTTTCCGGTACATCTTCAATCTGAAACGGCAGGGAAAATGTCGGAACATGATTTTCATTAAACTGTGTTCCTCTCTTTCCGTACTCTGGTTTTATCACACCATTTATAATACCTTTACTTGTAACCTTCATCCTTCCTACCTCCGTAAAATAAAAATATTCGGTGCAGGAAGCCGCCGGGCTTCCTGTATCGAATATTATAATTATTTATTTTTTAATGTAAATTACCCACTTTTTTGTGGGTATCCCCCAGGGTTTTTCTTTCCTGCAAAACCATACTCCTGTTACAGCAGAAACTGTCCCATACAGTAATTCGCCAGATCCATCCCCCTGTCCGTCAGTGCGATACTTCCCCCATATGCGCTGAGCAGCTCCTGTTCCCTCAGCTTCTCAATCACTTCCCGGTAAACCACATCAATAGGCTTACCGAAATTTCTCTCAAAATCCGCGCGTGTAACGCCTTCGTTCATCCGCAGACCCAGAATCATAAATTCCACCATCTGTTCTTTGTTATCAATCACTTCCGCTGAAACATGAAGGTTTGTCCCAAACCAGTCCCCCTCCGGCATGCACTCCTTTTCCCCGCCCAAAAAATCATCCGGCAGAAGAAGCTCCTGTTTTTCACAGAGGTCAATATAGCTGTACAGCTCGCGTGTATTCTCATAGCGCACATTTTCCAGCAGGGAGGAAGCGCCAAGTCCGACCCCCAGATAATTTTCCCTTGTCCAGTAACCGACATTGTGCTTACAACGGTATCCTTTTCTGGCAAAATTGGAGATTTCGTACTGCTGGTATCCTGCCTGATTTAAAATATCCTGCGTTGCCTTGTAAATCCGGTAAACCTCATCCTCGCTTGGCAGCGCCTCGGTCTTAATTCCTGCATGCTGTTTGACTGCGTCGAATTTGTAGCGTTCATAAAAAGGCGTTCCCTTTTCTATGATAAGCGAATACGCAGAAATATGTTCCGGTTTCAACCGGATGACATGCTGCAGGCTGCGCAGGAATTTTTCCAGCGTCTGGTGCGGCAGACCGCTGATTAAATCCACATTGATATTGTCACAGCCTGCATTTCTGGCAAGCTCATAGGTCTTTAAAAACTGTTCAAACGTATGTATCCTGCCAAGCAGTTTTAATTCCGCATTATCCGCCGACTGAAGTCCGATGGACAGGCGGTTGATTCCCACCTTTTTATAAATTTCAAGCTTGGAAGCCGTTACCGTACCCGGATTGCATTCAATCGTGATTTCCGCATCCTCTTCCACCTCAAAATTTGTCAGAACCTCCTGCATGATGGCGCCGATAAATTCCGGCTCCAGCCAGCTTGGCGTTCCGCCCCCGATAAAAACCGTGGAAACTGTATAATTACCCATCAGCGCCCCGTAAAAACGGATTTCCTGCAAAAGCGCATGGATATACCTGACCTGCGTACTGCTGTCTGCCGGAAAAGACAGAAAGTCGCAGTAATCACACTTCTTTATGCAAAACGGCGTATGGATATACAGCTCAAGATTCTTAGTCTTCATCTAATTTCAACACACTCATAAACGCCTCCTGCGGCACTTCCACCGTACCAATCTGCCGCATGCGTTTCTTTCCTTCCTTCTGCTTTTCAAGCAGCTTCTTTTTACGGGAAATATCCCCGCCATAACATTTTGCAAGCACGTCCTTGCGCAGTGCCTTGACCGTCTCCCTTGCAATCACCTTTCCGTTTACTGCTGCCTGAATCGGAACCTCAAACAGATGCCTTGGAATTTCTGTTTTCAGACGCTCGCACATCTTTCTCCCCCTGTCGTATGCACTGTCCTTAAACACAATAAAGGAAAGGGCGTCCACCATCTCTCTGTTAATTAAAATATCCAGCTTCACAAGCTCCGAACGCTCGTACCCCTTCATTTCATAATCAAAGGATGCGTATCCCCTGGAACGGGATTTTAAAGCGTCAAAGAAATCATAAATAATCTCATTTAACGGCATGTCATATTTGATCAGCGCACGTGTCTCCTCAATGTAATCCATGCTGATATAAATTCCCCGCCGTTCCTGGCAGAGTTTCATAATGGCTCCCACATATTCAGCAGTTACCATAATTTCAGCGGATACAAACGGTTCTTCCATATACTCAATTTCGGACGGGTCAGGCAGGTTGGAAGGATTCGTTAAATCAATCACTTCCCCGTTTGTTTTATGCACCTTGTAAATAACACCGGGCGCCGTCGTCACAAGGTCAAGGTTAAACTCCCGCTCCAGACGCTCCTGTATAATTTCCAGATGCAGAAGACCCAGAAAACCGCAGCGGAATCCAAATCCCAGCGCCAGCGAAGTCTCCGGTTCATAGTGCAAAGAAGCGTCGTTTATCTGAAGCTTTTCCAGTGCGTCCCGCAAATCCGGGTATTTCGCGCTGTCCGCCGGATAAAGTCCGCAGTACACCATGGGATTGACCTTTTTATATCCCGGAAGCGGCTCTGCGCACGGATTTTCGCTTTCCGTTACGGTATCACCGACCTGGGTATCCCTGACATTTTTTATGCTGGCGGCAATATACCCGACCATTCCTGCGGAAAGTCCGTCGCAGGGAATAAACTGTCCTGCCCCGAAATAGCCGACTTCTGTCACCTGTGCCTCCGCAGCAGTCGCCATCATTTTTATTTTGGTTCCTGTTTTGACCGTCCCCTCCATAATCCGGCAGAACACAATCACACCCTTATAGGAATCATAAAGCGCATCAAACACCAGCGCCTGCAGCGGCGCATCCGGATTACCGCCCGGAGCCGGTATTTTCTGCACCACCTGCTCTAAAACCTCCTCGATATTCAGTCCTGTCTTTGCGGAAATACGCGGGGCGTCCATTGCCTCGATTCCGACCACGTCCTCGATTTCCTGCGCAACCTCATCCGGTCTTGCGCTTGGAAGGTCAATTTTATTGATAACCGGAAGTACGTCAAGGTCATGGTCGATTGCAAGGTAAACATTGGCAAGCGTCTGCGCCTCCACCCCCTGCGCCGCGTCCACCACAAGGATTGCCCCGTCGCAGGCGGCAAGGCTTCTGGAAACCTCGTAATTAAAATCCACATGTCCCGGCGTGTCAATCAGATTAAAAATATATTCCTCCCCGTCTTTTGCATGGTAAATAATACGCACTGCCTGCGACTTTATGGTAATGCCGCGTTCACGCTCAAGGTCCATATTGTCAAGTACCTGCGCCTGCATTTCGCGGCTGGTCAGCGTGCCTGTTTTTTCAATAATCCGGTCTGCAAGTGTGGATTTGCCGTGGTCGATATGGGCAATAATGCAGAAATTCCGGATTTTACTCTGGTCTGTTGTCATAATTTTTCTTCCTCAAATATGATATATTTTTCTTTGCTTACTCATTATAACAAAAACTTCCTAAATAGCAAACAGGGACGCCCACTTTTTCCAGAGCGTCTGCTTCACGTCATCATCACAGAAGCAGCCTGCGATAGACGCTTTATAAACTTTTTCACACGCAGCGTCGTTTAACATCCCGGCATCCGCAAGCCGCATAAACTCATCCGTCAGGGTCGTATCGCTCACCGTCCGGTTATCAGTATTAATGGAAAGCGGGATACCCGCCCTTAAAAATTCCACAAACGGATATGTGGAAAAATCCGTAACTGCTTTTGTTTGTAAATTACTGGTCGGACAAAGCTCCACACCGATTTTTTCCCTGGCACAAAGCTCCATTAGCTCCCGGTCTCCTGCCATGGCGATTCCATGTCCAATCCGTTTTGCACCAAGGGAAATGGCAGCACGTATATTTTCTGTGCTGCCGCATTCCCCGGAATGAATCGTGGCAGGCATCCCGTTCTTTTTCGCATAGGAAAACAGTTCTTTATAATCCGCCGTCGGATATGTTTTTTCATCCCCTGCGAGGTCACAGCCGCAGACTCCCGCACCGAGAAACTCACGCGCCTCTTTCAGCATGGATAAATTCGTTTCCATATCCAGTCCGCGCATGGTACAGACAATGATGGACGTCAGAATATCCGCTTCTTTTTCCGCCTCTTTTAAACCGTTATTCACGCTCTCAATAATATCCCTGACCGCCAGTCCCTGTTTCGTGGAAAAAGACGGTGCAAACCGAACTTCCAGGTAAACCACATGTTCTTTTGCCGCTGCAAGGGCAAGGTCTTTTGCTGCCAGAAAAAGTCCCTCCTTTGTCTGCAGGGCAAGAAGCGGAAGGTCAAAGCATTTTAAATATTCCGAAAGGCTGCCGCAGTTCATCGGAGCCGCAAGCAGATGTTCCAGCTGCTCTACCGTATAATCTTCCCCTGCATCCTTTAACAGCCGCGCCGCAAGCGCCGGGCTTAAAGAGCCGTCCAGATGGCAGTGCAGTTCTATTTTTGGCATGTTATAAGCCGTAAAACGAATCATAATTCTTTTTCCTTCCGTTCTTTCCGTTATTATTTCAGCAGACGCATCAGTGAAGTACCGATACCCCCGTCCGGCAGCGGCACATCAAAATTATCAGCAATTGTTGCACCGGTCACGGCAAACGTATCCTGCGTTTCCAGTTTTCCGTTTCCTTTGTGGGATTTGGAATAAATGAGTAACGGCACCTGTTCCCTCGTGTGGTCCGTCCCATGAAACGTCGGGTCGTTTCCGTGATCCGCCGTAATCATCAAAAGATCGTCATGCCTTAAACGCAGAAGCAGTTCTCCCAGCTTTTTATCAAAATGCTCAATTTCCTCCCCGTAACCAGCCGGGTTTCTCCTGTGCCCCCACTTCGCATCAAAATCCACAAGATTAGTAAAACAAAGTCCGGTAAAATCCTTTCCCGCAATTTCAATGGTCTGTTCCATGCCATGCACGCTGCTGTCGGAATGATGGCTCTCCGTAATTCCGGAACCTGAAAAAATATCATTGATTTTCCCAACGGAAATCACGGCATAACCTGCACGCCAGAGTGCATTTAACACCGTATCCGCAGGCGGCAGGGCATAGTCACGGCGGTTGCTGGTACGGACAAATTCCCCCTTTTTTCTTCCGGTATACGGTCTTGCAATCACACGCCCCACACGCCATTCATCACGCATGGTAAGCTCCCTTGCAATTTCACAGTAATGGTAAAGCGTATCCAGTCCCATGGTTTCCTCATTGCCGCAAATCTGCAGCACAGAATCCGCAGAGGTGTAAACAATCAGCTTCCCCTCATGAATTTCCTGTTCGCCAAGCTCGTCAAGAATCGCCGTACCGCTTGCTGATTTATTTCCAATGATTTTCCGTCCGGTCTTTTTTTCCAGCTCTGTAATCAGTTCTTTCGGAAATCCGGTATCTGTAAAAGTAATAAAGGGTTTCATAGTTAAAAGACCCATCATTTCCCAGTGCCCGGTCATGGTATCTTTTCCATTGCTGGCTTCATTTAAGGCAGCGTAATACCCCAGTGTTTCCTCCTGCGGTTTTACCTGCTTTAACGGTTTTAAACTGGCAAGCCCAAGCTTCGCCAGATTCGGGATATCCAGATGCGCCACGGTTTCTGAAATATGTCCCAGCGTATCCGCCCCGGCATCCCCGAATTTATCAGCATCTGCCATTGCCCCGATGCCCAGGGAATCCAGAACAATTAAAAAAATACGGTTATAAAAATTTTTCATACGGCCGCCTCTCCATTTATGCTATATCATCCGGTCCAAAACCCATGGGAAGCAGTTCTTCCAGCGTAAAGATTTTATGGTTCTCCATGGACTGTACCAGAATTATTTGAAACTCCCCTGGATGACAAAATTCCATCATCACCTGTCTGCATACACCGCAGGGCGGGCAGAAATCTTTCACTGCGGCTGACTTTGCACCGCCGGCAACTGCAATCGCCGTAAACTCCCGTTCCCCTTCGCTGACTGCTTTAAAAAATGCCGTGCGTTCCGCACAGTTTGTCGGTGTGTAGGCTGCATTTTCGATATTGCAGCCCCCGTAAATATTTCCTGATTTTGTAAGCAGCGCCGCCCCGACACTGAAACCGGAATACGGACTGTATGACTTTTCCCTTGCAGATAATGCAAGCTCTGCCAGTTTTTTTATTTCTATTTCACTCATTTTTGGATTGTTCAATCTTTATCCTCCTGAATCAGCAGACGAACGGCTTCCACAACCGTCTGTACCGCCGGAGCCGTATCATGTACCTGGACGTTGGAAAGTCCTTTTTTTTCTCGTTCCTGGTTGGCAAGCACAAGCAGGCAGGAACCGACGCGCACGCGAAGAAAACTGCCCGCAATAAAAAGGGCTGCCGTCTCCATTTCCGATGCAAGGCATCCCATCCGAATCCACGCCTGCCACTTGTTTTCCAGCTCATAGGACACCGGCATCACCTGCGGTTCATGCTGTCCGAAAAAGGAATCCTTGCTCTGCACCACGCCCACATGGTATTTAAAATGATTCTGCTTTGCTGCAGATACCAGCGCATTTGTCACCGAAAAATCAGAAACCGCCGGAAATTCGTGCGGCGCATATTCATGGCTTGTCCCTTCCATACGGATGGCGCCGTTTGCAATCACAAGATCACCGCCTAAAATATTTTCCTGCATTCCCCCGCAGGTACCAATGCGTATAAATGTATGCGCCCCGCACTTTACCAGTTCTTCAATGGCGATTGCCGCGGACGGTCCGCCAATCCCTGTGGAAGTCACGCTCACCTTTACACCGTCCAGCATTCCCGTATAAGTGGTAAATTCCCTGTTGTCTGCAACCGGCATGGGCTGCTCCAGAAATTCTGCAATTTTACTGCACCGCTTCGGATCTCCCGGAAGGATGACGTAAGAACCGATATCCCCCGGTCCCACGCCGGTGTGGTACTGTTTCCCAGCGCCCTGTGTATAGTCAACCATACTTATCCTCCTGTATCATAATAGGTAATATCTCCCTTATGGATATTACCTATTATACCCTTATTACGCCCCCTTTTTCAATACTTTTGCAAGCAGTTCTGCCAGCGGCTCCATTGCATTTTTTGCCTCTTTTACCGTATTGGTCTGCGCCCCCACTTCCACCAGCATGGATTTCGGACAGAAATGCATGTTGTAACGGTATCCTTTTAAATAAATCCGCCTTGTAAATCCCGGATAAGTTTCTGCGGCTGCAAGCTGCATCTGGAATGAAAAAGCAAGATTATTTTCAATATAGGGATTTTTCAGATAGGCGATATCACCGGTCGCCGTGGTACGGCTCAGTCCGTTGAAAAACATAATCTGTGCCGTTTTTTTGCCGTTTATTTCTGTTGTGAGACGTGTTTTTTCATTCACTCCGTCCCTATGTAAATCTATCACTACCTGAATGGATGGATTTTCCTTAATCAGCTGTTCCACAGGACCTGCGGCATTGGAATAGGCATGGTCCCTGTCGCCCACATCATATTTTCCCTTATGGTGCAGCACCTGAAATCCTTTGTCCTCAAGAAGCTGCGTCAAATAATCCCCGACGCCTACCACGGTGGTGGAATCATCCCCTGCCCTGGAATCTTTATATCCCTCCTGCGAGTGGGTATGGTAAATTAAAATCTGCGGTCCGTCCACGCTCCGGTCAATGGTTAAATCCGGTCCGAGCAGTTTATCCGCATTCAGCTGGTCCCTGCCAATTGTGGTTGTATTGTCAATCTGGAAAAACGTCTGTCTTAAATAATCATAGTCATCCAGTTTTTTCCGGTTGACTGCCGTCTTTTTTTCTTTCTTTTCCGTTTCCCTGTTTTCTTCCGGCTTCTTGTCCTCCGTTTCTGTTTCCGCCTGTTTTCCTTTCTGGTCCATATTTTCTTTTTCCAGGGCCTCTTCATTTTCGGCAATCATCTGCATGGCCTGCAGGTTTTCCATGGCAGCAAGGTTTTCGTAATAGGAAAGATCCTCCTCCCTCGCCTCATACCACAGCTGTTCCTCATTATATGCAATCGCAGGATACATGGAAGCCGTCACGTCCTGGTACACGTTCGTTCCTCCTTCATCCTGCACACATAAAAGTCCCGGTATATATATATTCAGCACACCGTTATAGAATTTCAGGGACAGATTCTGTCCCAGACTCTGTGCCAGTCCGCCGCCCCAGAAATAAAGGAAACAGCCGACCAGTACAAAATCTATCACCATAAAGAAAACAAGCAATTCTCTCCTCAAACCATCACCACCTCAAAGCATTATATGCTCCTGCCCTCTTCCTTATTCCCGAGCAGTGCAATATTTAACCCTTCTGAAATCAGAAAGCTCAGCTGTTTGATGGAGTCGTCAATGTTTTTCGGCGTCACAAAAAGTCCGTTTAACTGCGGGGATAAAAGCTCCCTTGCCAGTTCCTGTCTTTCATGTTCATCCAGCTTCTGAAGGTCCGAAAGGGACATTGCCTCGATGAATGTAGTCATGGCATCGGACACAATGGTTGCTGCGTCCACAACAGTCGGAACACCAAGTGAAATTACCGGTACTCCCACACTTTTTTTGTTTAACGCATTTCTGTGGTTTCCGATTCCGCTTCCCGGCGTAATTCCGGTATCCGTCAGCTGGATGGTACGTCCGAGCCTTTTGACACTGCGTGCAGCCAGTGCATCTACCGTAATGACAAAATCCGGTTTCGTTTCCTTTACCACACCCCGCAGAATTTCCACACATTCCATGCCGGTCTGTGCCATCACACCCGGAACAATTCCGCTGACCCTGCTTACATCCTCATCCGCAAAGGCATATTTACCAAATTCATTAATAATATGCCTTGTGATAAAAAGATTGTCAACCACCCTTGGTCCCAGTGCGTCCGGCGTCACATCACGGTTACCCAGTCCCACAATGAGTACAGATACTTCCAGTCCTTTTTTTAAGTCCTTCTCCACCGTTTTTACCGGAAGCATTTCCCTTAAAATCCGGGCAAGCTCCATGGAAATATCCCTGTGGTATCCCTCATCCTCCTCAATCATTTCCGGCGCTTCAATGGTGACATAAGTACCCTTCGGCCGCCCCATCGCTGCTGATGCATTTTCAGTCTCAATCAGCACGGTACTCACGACAACGCCGTTTTCCTCTTTCTTCTCAAAAAAACGGACTCCTCTTACTTCTTTCTTGTTTTTCTGCAGGCGTTCCTGCGACTCCAGTGCAAGGTCTGTTCGAATCGGATAACTTTCTTCCAGCAAGCTTCTTCCCTCCCTATCCTTTAGCATACGCAATTTAATCTGTTTATGTTCCATTTTCCCCGATTTTTTTCAGATTATGTATTGACAGACTGCCTGGCTTGTCATATTATATTCTAGTATGTTTGCGATGAAGCGTCCGTGTCTGTTTCACCGCAGGAACAAGATTATAATTATTTAACAGGGAGGTGTACAGATTGGCTAACATAAAATCCGCTAAGAAAAGAGTGCTTGTTACAGCTACAAGGACAGCAAGAAACAAATCCATCCGTTCTGAAGTAAAGACTTCAATCAAAAAGGTGGAGGCAGCTGTTGCCGGTAAGGATAAAGCTGCTGCACAGGCAGCGCTTACAAATGCAACCAAGGTCATTGAAAAAGCCTGCTCCAAGGGCGTTTACCACAAAAATAATGCGGCACGCAAGATTTCCCGTCTGGCAAAGCTTGTAAATAATGTTGCTTAATGAAATATCACAAAGATACAGTCCAGTACCGTCATGCTGGGCTGTTTTTTTTTCGGCATACGCCTGTCTGCAAACGTGCACGTTTCCCGGCATTCCGCTATACAATTCTTGACTTTTCGTCCCTTTATGCTAAAATACTTAATAATAAAAGACAGTTATCGGGGAGGTATTTTTATGGAATTAAAATCTCATCCTACTGCATCCGGCAGAAAAATATCTTTAATTACAGTCTGTAATACTCTTTACATAATTGCGCTTATCCTGACTTTTATTCTGCTTTTCGTTTCTGTATCCACTGATCATAATATTCCGGAAACGGATGTTAAAACATTTTCCGAAGACTGGTACTATGACAGCATGCTTACCCACCGTGCAGACTTAAAACACCCAAATCTCCATCCTGGATATTCTGCGGGCACCCCCATTGATTACTATGCATCAGTTCCCGCCGGGATTTCAGACAACTGCGGTATGATGTTTAAAGCCAAAAACTGTGCTGTCCGTGTTTATGTCGGAAACGAAACTGCACCGCGTGCTTCCTTCCAGTTATATGGCGACCTCTATGGAAAAAGTTCCGGTACGGACTGGGTAGAGTTTTCCCTGCAGGCAGATGATGCCGAAAAACTGATCCACATTGAATTTATCCCTTATTATAATGATTCCAGCTGCTATCTGGGCTCATTTACCATAGGAAAGTTCCGTGATGTGATTACCGGTACCATCTCGGGACAGCTTTCCGGTGCGGTGATAGGAATACTTATGTTCTTCGTAGGTATTTTCCTGCTCATCATATTCCTGGCCCTCAAAAAAAGCGCCGGAATCAATGAAATGGATCTTCTTTATCTGGGATTTACCGCAATTGCAGGAGCCGGCTGGATATTTTCAGACACAAAACTTATGCAGTTTCTGACTCATAATACCGGCGCCATCCACAACTTTAACTGCATGATGTTAATGCTAATTCCGCTCCCGGTTCTGCTGCTTTTCCAGAAAGCTGCAAACAGGAAACAACGGATTCTCATCAGTACCGTGGCAGGAATTACTGTATTAAACATAATTATTTCCTGCGTGCTGCATTTTACGGGAATTTCAGATTTTCACGAAAATCTGAAACTGACACATATTACAATCATTCTTGCCTCAGCAGCAATTCTTTATTCCAATATCTCCTACTGTCTTCATGAAAAGCAGACCGAGCGGAGGGACAAGATTGCTGCCATTGGATTAATCATTGTTGTAATTTCCGGCATTATTGATGTAATCCGCTACAAAGGCGGCGGCACAAACGACAGCAGCCGGTTTACACGAATTGCAATTTTTCTCTATATCCTTGCCCTTGGTATCACAAGCCTGGAACATGCAATGCAAATGGTAAAAAAAGGCATGACTGCTGACCTTGTAAGCCGCCTTGCCTATGAGGACGGGCTCACCGGACTGGGAAACCGTACTGCTTACAAGGAACTGCTCTCTTCCATCGCGGAAAATAACCACAGACACTGTGTATTTATGTTTGATATTAATAATCTCAAATACGTCAATGACAATATCGGCCACGCTGCCGGAGATCAGCTTATCACCTCTGCTGCCGGTATGATACGGAAGCATTTTGAATCCATCGGCAGGTGCTACAGGATTGGCGGCGATGAATTTATCTGTATATCAGACCAGCCAGAAAACACGTCTGAAATACTTTCGGCCTTTTTCAGGGAAGTTGATAAATACAACCAGCAGCACAAGTCCGAATTTCCACTGGTGATTGCCGCCGGCGCCGCACGCTGTGAAAAGAATGAAGACATTTACCATGCTGTGGAAACCGCAGATAAACGCATGTATGAATGCAAAACGAACCTGAAAATTAAGTACCCTCTTGAAAAACTTCTGAAAACAGCAGGTTTACAGGCAGAAACGTAAAGACAGTCAGCAGATATCCTTTTTCCTGTAGCGGTAAAATGCCGCCGCAGCTCCGGCTGCCGTAAATACCAGTCCGGCTGACAGATATTTGATGTTAATACTGCCATTTACTATAATTTCTGCTCCTTCCGCATATCCAAACGGAGTAATATATTTTAGAAATTCTGCATCCTCCGTTAAATTGGCAATAATATTTAAAAAATACAATACTGCTGCAGTACCGAGCCCAATGCCAAAACCTCCCCTGCTTATAAATGCAGAAATTCCGAAACAGACAACTGCAAGTTCTGTCTGTAATAAGAAGCAGGCAAAAAACATCAGCGCCACCTCTCCTCCAGGATGTTCCCCGATGATAAAAACAGAAACTGCCAGAACAACTGCAACTGCTGCATTTAAAATTATGAGCTGCACAATCACAGCGCACAGTTTCTGAAAGATTATGCTGTTTCTGCTGACAGGATGTGTCAGAAGAAATTCTGCAGTCTGCTTTTCTTCTTCTTTTGCAAGTACTGAAATTCCAAGCAGCGATGCAAAAAAAGCGCCTCCCAGACCAAGCACATTCTGGCATTCCACACCAAAGAAACCTTTAAATTCACCAAAATTAATTTTATCCATTCCAAACGCTTCTGAAAAACCGCCAAGATTTGCCATCATCCCGCTGACTTCGTTCATCTGTGTCTCCATGGAAGGATAGATTATGATACAAATGCCAAGCAGAAATGCGATAACAGCTGTCCATACCAACAGGGCTGTTCTTCCCTGACGAAGTTCATGCATAAAAAGCACCATAGATTTTACCTCCAAAAATGTAATGTATATACGAAACGGATTTTAATCATTCTCTGTTCCTGTATAATAGTGCATAAAAATTTCTTCCAGATCAGGGTCTGTAATGCTTACATCCGTCAGCGGAAGACCGGACAAAACCTGCAGCAGGATATTGATATCGCCGCTGTACAAAAAACTAATGGTGCCGCGGTCTGTACTGACGTCCCTGATCCCGGAAAGCTCCGGCATGTCACTAATCCCCCTGACTGTAATACGCTTTGCCCCGGTATGCGCGATATTTGTGATGCTGTCAGTAACCAGAAGTCTTCCCTCCCGGATTACGGCTGCATGCCTACAGTATTTCTGTACCTCCGAAAGAATATGGGAGGATAAAAATACCGTTGTGCCTTCCTGATTCCGTTCCTCCAGAATTGAATAAAACTCTTTCTGCATCAGCGGGTCCAGACCGCTTGTCGGCTCATCAAACACACAGAGCTGCGGTTTATGCTGCAGGGCGCATACAATGGATACCTTTTTTCGGTTTCCAAACGACAGCTCACTGATTTTTTTTCCTGTATCCAGTTCCAGCCGTTCACAGAGCCGTTCTGCCTCTGTTTTACAGTTGATACGGCGAAGCTGCGCAGACAGCCGGATTACATCTTTCACTTTCATATTCCGGTAAAAAACTGCCTCCGATGGCATATATCCGACTTTTGAAAGAATCTCCTCCTGATGCCTTTTTACATCTTTTCCAAATATTTCTGCGGAACCTTCTGTGGAAGAAATTAATCCCATAAGTATTCGGATGGTCGTACTTTTTCCTGCACCGTTCGGACCGATAAAGCCAAAAAAGTCTCCTTCCGGAACTGCAAGATTTATTTGTTTAATGCCCCTTGATTTTCCATAATATTTTGTGAGGGAAGCGGTTTTTATCACATCCATTGTTACTATTCCTTTCTTTGATAAATGCTTTTCCAGAAATCCAGCATTTCCTTAAAATCTTTTTCAAGCATTCCAGCATCAAATGAATCCCCGCGCTGCGATATCTCCCAGAGATAACCCTCTGCAGCCAGATACATTTCCCGGTACATCATTTTTAAATCCAGCCCAGGAATAAAATCGTTTGGATTGATTCTGGCAAGTTCCCTGCCGCCTTTTATATCAAACGCCTGACGGTACTTCTTTTGTATTTCCATACTGATTTCCGGATCTTTTTCATAGAATGCTTTCACCACAAAAGCCGTCATGTCAGGATAATCGCGCATAATCTTTATTTTTGCCCTCATTCCCCTTTCCATCATCTCAAATAAATCAGAAAGCTCATAACAGCCGCTTTCCGAAAGATACCGGATGGAAATCTCCATCGCCTCATCCCACAGAAAAAAATACAGTTCTCTTTTATTTTGAAAATAATGAAACAGCAGGGATTTACTGATGCCCGCACAGTCAGCAATTTCCTGCACGGGACTCTTTTTGTAGGTATTCTGCGAAAATACCCTGAATCCGGCACAAATCATTTTCTGCTGTTTTTCAGCAGGCAGCAAATAAAACTTCTCGTTCATGAGTATTTACCTCCCTGACCATTCCGGTCAGTATTAATTATACTCCGTTGACCGTTTTTGAGAAGACCCTGCCGTAACTTTTTAAAAACCGAAATATTTCTTTCTCAGCTTCCGGTTTGCCATTACGCTTAAATATCTTTTTACTGTTAAACGTCCCTTGTTATGGGTTACATTCCTGCTTGTAATCTCCCACCACGGCTTTACTTTTTCAATAATCCTTCCTGCCGCTTTATTCTCCTCCACAAGAATTTTTAACTGTCTGACCGCGGCAGCATACCGTCTGTCTGTGTCATTCTGTAAAAACTCATAAAACATATCAGCGAATGCATAGATTCTTTTATAAAATTTCTCTGTTTCTTCAAGCAGTAAAACCATTTCCTCCTTAAAATTCACCTGATTTTCTTCCGGAATCATATCCAGCTGCTTTTGGTACTGTACCGCCAGATTTTTCAGCCACGAATCCATTTCTGCTGACAGAACCACCTCCCCGTTTTCATCCCACCAGAACGCGCGGTCGTCGTCCGAAAACCGGTAATCCGGCTGTCCTTCCAGTTCTTTGGGTGTATCCCAGAACAAAAGCGGATCATCGTAGGCAAAAAATTCCGCAGTAATAACCGGAGGCACAGGTTTTTCTCTTTCCTGTTCCCTCATTCTGGCAAGTTCGTCGGAAACATACTGCCGCATCATTTCATCCCTGTAAATATCTTTGTACAGTTCCTTCCACACGGTCCAGAAATCATATTTCCTGATTTCAGCTGTCAGATATACCAGCACACGCGCCGGCAGTTCCAGGGACATTTGCGCGATTTCAGAAAGTCCGTTCTCCTGAATTTTTTTACGCCGGTGTCTGCTTAACTTAACCAGTTCCCAGATTTTCTCTGTCCGTTTGTTTTCATCATTTTTATTTTCTGTCAGATACCGTTCCAACAGTTTTTTACACCGGCAGACAGTTTGGGAATAGGAACCCTCCCCCAGATCCTTCTCCTGCAATGAATCCGTTCCCTCCATGACATAGCAGATATCTGAAAACTCGATTCCCCCCATTGCACGATACATATGAAACGGTATGGTTTCCATCAGCGGATAGTCCTCCGCTGTCTGGTATCCCGGATTTGACCGTTCAAGAAAATAATGTTCAAAGTGCTCCCATAACCGGAACCGTTTTTTCATGGAAAATGTTTTCCCCAGAACATGGTTAATCCAGCCGGTGTATAATTCCGTGCCAATCACCTCTCCGTCAATCTGTGTAAAGCCTGCCCCGCTGTCATAAAGCTCATAGAGGAAATGTACAGCTGTCACCACATCACAAAATTCCCTTCCGCCAAGTTTCCCGGAAAAGAATCCCCCGCTGTCTGTATGATAGCATGCCTCTTCCCATATATGATCCTCAAAATAGTTGTAACAGAAAACCGCCCTGCCATCCAAACCGGCTTCCACCGGTTTTAACAGTGTAATTTCATGTCCGCAGATAACCGTCCGGTCAAACTGCATCATCCCGCCGTAGTTTAATATTTTTAAAATATCTGCGGTAAACTCCTCTCTTTTATCCTCTGAAATAAGCATTTTCCCGGTGTATGTCCCAAACGTACCCATGTTTTTGATTATCCTTTCTGACGCAGCCGTCAAAATCCAAGTATCTTTTTTCTGCATTCATGGTTTACAAGCATGGAAGCATATCCGCAAAGAAAAATACTGTCCCTTTCGCTGTAATGCTTTCTGGTAACCCATTCCCTCACCTGCCATGCCGTCAGCTCCGGAAAATATTCCACATCCCGGTCTGTAAGTTCCCGGAAAACCAGCAGGGCTTTTTTGTACCGGACATCGTTTTTATGTACTGTAAATTCCCTCACCAGGCTCTCATCCACATAACGGCATCCCCAGATTCTGTCCAGGTCCAGAAGAATATCCGCCAGATACTCCTCTGTACAGATAATCGCCGCCTCTGCTTCATCTGCCTTTTGATATTTCTGCTTCCATACCGCAAAATTTTTCTTCATTCCGTCTGAAAGCAGAAGGCTTCTGCTGTCCCGAAATTCCAGAAATTCATCCTCGTTTTCACGGTGAATCAGCTGAAAAAACCATGAATTTTCTGCCTCGTTGTCTTCGCCAGTGCATTTACTGTAAAAGTCCGTGGAACCAGCCTCCTGCATCAGCAGCAGAACCATCTGCATCACTATGCCAAATTCATCACTTCCGCAGGCATTCAAAGAAAGTTCGCAGGTTTTCATATTATAAAAAGATACCGGTCTTTTCCGCCGTTCAAAAATGGAATAATCAAATCTGACTATTCCGTAATCATCAGAAACGGGCGTCCCTGCCACGGTTACTGTTTTTCCTGCCAGTTCAATCTCTTTTCGTTTACGTATCCCGCACAACCGGAAAATCTTTAATATGTAATCATTAAATGCTGTTCTCTTTTCCTCCGGAATATCTGCTTTTCCTTCCATCCGATATTTTTGTTCCATTTCCTCTTACCGTTCCTTATACATTTATGAACATGACGGGCAGCCGCACACCAGTTTTTGGCTGTCTATATTATGATTATTTTAAAGGAATGACTTTTGGCTGTCATTGTACTTGTAGTACAATATCATGCTGTCTTTCCCAGAACCCTGCAATATGCATTCAGCCGGGTGTAAAACAGCCTTCCTCCGGCACTTTTGTGATTTGGCCTGTTCCCAACCATCATTGCATCAACCGGCATCTGAAACAGGTCTGATAATGCGTACAGATGGTCGATTGTCGGCATACTGCTTCCGTTCAGCCAGTGGTAAATGCTTTGAATACTGGATAAATTTAAATATTTTTGTACCTCTTTCACTGTTATGCCCCGCCAGTCCATAATCTCGCGCAGGTATTTTCCGGTTGCTTTCATGTTAATTTCTGGATACATCATCGTTCCTCCTGTAAATACATCATATATTTCTTCCGGTATTATAACACATTTACACTGATACCATCATCCAAATACAAAAAGGCGTATGGTTCTGTTCCATACGCCTTTCCAGTGTTATTACAATATTAAATTTTTTCTGATGCTGATACTATTCCGTAATAAATTTCATTCGCCTTTTATTTTAATTCATTCCTGATTCCATCCTGATTCCCTGTCAATATCAAGCTGCGTCTGTTCGCTTATCCTGTTGATGGACTCCAGCCGGTTATCCAGAACTTCCAGTGATATTAACTCTCCGTTCTGGTAAACTTTAATCTGCGCTCCTGCTTTACATAATTCCTCCGTCATATCTCGAAACTCCTGTTTCCTGTCAATATCATTTAAATCTTCCATTACATCATAATACTCCAAATCAAACCCTGTCACAAAATCATCTGCCTCAATTTTCTGCTTAATGGCACCCACAGACAGGGAACTGTCAAAAGCCCTGATGATTTTAATATATTTTGCAAGGGAATTGTCTTTTTTGATTTTTAACTGGATAAGATCCATAAATACACCTCCGTTAATTCCTTAATTCTTTGTTTATATTTTCCTTTGAAATAATAAAATTATAACACAGCGTACTGACTGTGTACAATTTTTATTTTTCCTGAATGACTTTCTTTTCAACTATATTTTCTGCACCCGTCCATGGTAAAAACCCCCTGCAGACCGGTTTGTCCGGCTTCTGAAAAATTGGTAAAAATGTCCAATGGACAGAAAGGGATTTGTATGGTATGTTTATTATGTAACTATTTTTGGCCTATAGTTACATATCATATTTCCAGTTTCTATTTTACTCAATTCAAAGGAGGCATTCTCATGACATTAACAAATGAAGATTTACAAGCAATCGCAGGGCTTATGCAGCCTATGATTCAGACTGTTAAAACTGACCTGGAGGAACAGATTCTGGTTGTTAAAACTGACTTGCAGGAACAGATTCTGGTTGTTAAAACTGACTTGCAGGAACAGATTCTGGCTGTACGCACTGACCTGGAAGAGCAGATCAAGGCTGTACGCACTGACCTGGAAGAACAGATCCAGCAGTCTGAACAGAAACTCAGAAAAGAAATCCATAACCAGGCAAAAAAGACCAATCAGTACTTAAAAAAAGAAATCCACTCAAGCGAAAATCTGGTACTGGAAGAAGTCTCGCGGGTTCACCACATTTTAGAAAAACATATCAATGATGAGGCAAGACATACTGCATAACTGCAAGCCGGTATGCAATACTGTGCATGACAGTTATTATATTCAAAACCGGTACCGGAAGTATTTAACGCTCTTTTACAATTTTCCCATCCCCGGCGCGGTATACCGCATCACACCCCTCTATCGTGGTCAGCCGGTGTGCAATAATAATCATTGTCTTCTTTCCATGCAGGGCATTGATTGACCGCATGATTGCTTCCTCGGTTTCATTATCAAGCGCGGAGGTTGCCTCGTCAAACACAAGCACGTCCGGGTTTGTAAACAATGCACGTGCAATCCCGATCCGCTGTCTCTGTCCTCCGGACAGACGCACGCCGTTTTCTCCGACTGCTGTATCCAGACCGTCTGGAAGTTCCCTTACAAAATCTGCAAGCTGTGCCTCTTCCAGCGCCATCCAGACAGCTTCATCCGTGTGTTTATTTTTGGCATGCCCAAACATGACATTCTCCCGGATGGTATCGTCCAGCATGAAAATCATCTGTGGAATATAACCGATATGGGAAAGCCAGCCCTGCATGTTTTCTGTAACATCCACGCCGTCTGCAAGCACCTGCCCTGCCTGCGGCTTCAACAGTCCAAGAAGAATATCAGCTGCGGTCGTCTTTCCTGCGCCGGAGGCGCCCACGATTCCGACGGAACTACCTACTGGAATAGCGAGGTCAGTACTGTCAAAAATTTTCTTTTCACCGCCCGGATAGGTGTAGTCAATTCCCCGAAAGCAGATTTCCTTATTCAGTGGGAGAGGCTCTGTTCCTCCGGAAACGGATACCGTTTTTTCTGATAGTACATCCAGGTTTTTAAGCATATTATCAAGTGCCGGCTCGTAAAACGTCACCTGTGTCACACTGGCAAGTATCCGGTTTGCAGACGGCAGAAGCTTGACTGCCGCCATGACAAATGCCGAAAGCGACGGAATCAGGGAATCTATGGCATGTCCTGCTGCAATCATAATTCCGAGCACAGCCATCATGGAACATACCGAAACCAGTTCTATAAGGTTCCGCGGGATATTCTGCAGGGTACTGTTCCAGCGTGCGGAAGTTACCATTCTCTGTCCGTATTTCACAAAATTCTTAAGAAAAAAATCTTCTGTCCGCGTCACCTTTACTTCCTTGATTCCGGAAATTGACTGCAGCAACCATTTATTTGCTGCCGCATATGTTTTCTGGTAGTTTTCCCCCTCCCTGCGCAGAAGCGGACTGATTACCTTAGAAATCAGCAGCATCAGAAGTATAAGGGATAATGCAACAAAAACTGTCATAAAAGGATTAATGACAAATATAGTAATTATAACTGAAAACGCCACAACTGCCTCGGTTGCAAATCCAAGAATGACTGACAGCATGTCAAATGAGTTACGTGCATCTTCCTGTACAATTCTTATAATTTCCCCCGACTGTGCCGAAAGAAAATATTCATACGGACGGTTTAAATACGCCTCCAGAAGCCTTGACTGTGTCATAAAACGGTTGTTGTACACAAAGCGGTACTGGATGGAATATTCAAAGGTCA
Organism: uncultured Agathobacter sp.; assembly: GCA_910587655.1. Lineage (GTDB taxonomy): Bacteria > Bacillota > Clostridia > Lachnospirales > Lachnospiraceae > Roseburia. The sequence goes on from CAJUND010000004.1 coordinate 97,420, forward strand.
GGTATGTCGTTTTTAAAACAAATATAACTACCAGCATAACTATACAGCCGATGACAAAATCGGTGTGGTTCGTAATTCCCAGATTCCCACATATCCATGCACAAAATTTATTTTCCGTTATAATGTCCGGGTTCATGACTGCTGTTACCAGAGGCAGCATCATGGACACACCGAGTACTTCAAAAAATGCCCCAGTGAGCATCATGAAAAAGAGAATGATTACACGGTTTCTCTGGTGTTTGTTTAGTAATCTGTAGAATTTTTTTAATACGAGTACCATAATAATTTCCCCCACCTGACACTGTCTGCTTTATTTCACAGATTATGCTTTTGTCTGCTTTTTAATTGTTTTCTTATTCTACAGCTGGTAAAATTGAATTTTCATAGTTTTCAGAAAGTGTAAAAATATGTAACCATTCGACTGCCCTCAATTAAAACTAATACGTCTTTACGTTCCTTTTATCAGGCAGAACGCAAATATCACGAAACATACCATTATTTAAAGTCAGCACCGCAGCCGCGCCTCCACAATGTGCACCGATAAAATAATCACATTTTGACAGTATCACCACCTCATAAACATACGTAAGGATATTGTCAATTGAATTTTGCCTATTTTTATTAAATGTATCATAAACCGCACTCTGTTTTATTTCAAACGCTGGAATTTCCATTTTTCTAATATCATTGACTGTATTTCTCTCCTTGTCAATGACTATTAAATCATTTTCAAACTCCGCTTTGAATAAATCAATACTTTCACAAAATTCTGCAGACAAAAAAATTTTTTTATATTTCCATTTTTTCTTATACTCCTTCGCAAGAGATATAACGTCTTTTATATCGGGATTCAAAGGATGTTTTTTAAATACCTTTTTATCCATGCCTGTATACAGGCTGTTTCCTTCTTCCGTAAAACTTTCACGTAACATAACCCCCATCACAGGATGTTCATTTTTAAAATAAGTGTCCAAAAAAACGTTACACCATTCTTGTATTTCTGGTCGCAGTTTCCAGCATTGTTCTGCATAACTATATGCTTTTTTATAATAGCTTCTCCATTTTTCCTGCGTTACGTGTATCCTATAATCATTTCTTCTTCCATTTATCTCTTTACATGTTTTATTATCAAAACACAAATCCCCTCCCAATGTTTCCACCATCACACATCCTGATTTGATAGCATCATCTACTGTAATTTCCTGCTCAAATACATAATCCCATAAATTACACTCTCCATCCCTTCCAGCAGCATAAGCTTCCTCGCATTCCCAGTCAATAATAGGTATTAACCCTTCTTTTTTTGCATACTGAAATTGCGATAAATAATTAATTGCAGTTGAAAATACACCCATACTCGGATAAACAAAACGGAATATGCAATATACTATTTCTCCCTTTCCAACAGTATGTAGCACCATATATTTTTCCTTTTTCAAAATCTCTTCATATATTAATTTTTCTAGCTTCTTACGCCATCTATAGGGAAAACCACCAAAAATCCTTCTATAACTATTCATCATTTTTCTTTTCATATTTTCCGTTACAGACATTCCATTTCCTTTCTTTGATCCATACTTATCAGTATTAAATTTTTGTTAGAAAACAAAAATAAAACTATATTCAGAAAGAACATCAAGCTAATCAAAATCAGTTTTCAGAGCACTCAATTATATACTCTCTGTAAAATTTTATTCTTCTCTCATTATTTCTGCTTGGTTCATATTTCCTAGCCGCCTCAAAATTTCTTTCTGAGTATTCAAGCAACATTTTCACATTAAGAGATTCCAGAAAGTCAGCAATCTGTCTGACATCTTTTCTTTTAAACAAACACTTTTCATCAAGCAGTTCCGGAATCCCTCCTACTTTACTTCCAAATGCCGGCAATCCCTTACTCATGGCCTCTACCAATGATCTGGGCAGTCCTTCTATTAGGCTTGGCTGGATATATATATCCACTTCACCAAGAAATTCCATGACCTTATCATGTGGCATTGCTCCCAGAAAATGCACACATTCAGAAATCCCAAGTCTTCCTGTAAGATTTTTTAATTTTCTGCTGTTTCCATCTCCAATACAATAATACTCAAACCGATTGTTTCCACGTTTTTTCAATTCTGCCAATGCCTGTATGACAAATTTCTGACCTTTATAATCCACACCCACAGAACCAACTGTGGCAATTTTATACTTCCCTTTATGATTCCTGATTTTTTCACTCCTGTTATGAAGCACCTGTATATCCGTGTCCGGTATGTCCACATCAGATACTGCTATCTGTTTTCCCATTGCAGGATATCTTGTTTGCAAAAAAAACTCTGTAACATAACAGACATAATCTGCATTTTTGATTATTTTTCTTGTACTGAAAAAAGAATATGGTGCCAGTATTTTTCCCCTGACTCCATGATTCCACATTGCATCCCATGAACAGCCTACACTTTCCACAAGCACTTTTTTGTGATATTTATTTATTATTCTTTGAAACGCAGCTGCTGACATGGAAGAAAACGTCCGAACAATGACCGCATCTGATTTTTGAATTTCCCTTTCTACCAGCTGGTAATTATATTTTTTTACTGACAAGGAAAGATAGCTTTTCACATTTTCATACCTGTCTTTAACACAATATACTTCAATATTTTCTTCCGGCTTTGCTTCATAATTTCCTTTTGCCGTTTTGCTGTTAATAATACCTCTGCATTTTCTGCACACCACTACAAGCACATCACAAATATCCATATATCTTTTCCACATACCAACCGAAAATTCACCTGGAAAATAAAAAGTTCCTGTCTGGTCTTCCACAAGCTTTACTGCATCCGCCAGCAGCAGTATTCTATGTACTTTCATCATTCCATTTTCCACTTTTCCTCCTCCTTATTCGCCACTGCTATAAGTTTCGTCTTCCCATGTCCGGTCAGAAACATCCCTCTTTGTATGCCGTACCCAATGACAAATACCAGCCAGAATACAGGCTGCCTGTAATGAACCAGTGTACAACTCTCTATAAACAGTGAAAAATAAACTGCCAGATATTTTATATCCAGTTTCCGTATACTGAAAATACACCAGATAAACAATAAAGCAAATGGAATGATACCATAACAAAACAGTATTCCCGGAAAAGTACTGTGTATTTCCCCTGTATACCATGTGTTAAACCTGGCATTTCCACCTTCCCCAGCTCCAAAAAAACAGTATTGAGGAAATTCCCATACCCTGCTGATTCCCCTTTCTTCAAAGGCATTCCTGCCACCGGAGGTCAGCCCCTTTCCCTGCTTTACCGTTGAAACGGTTTCCTTCCACCGGTCCCACACCGTGTAACTGCTACTGCCACCCATAACTCTTGTAACACAGACAGCCAGTACCACCACGCAACCCATAATTGCAAAAGCTGCAAGAATCTTTTTTCTTCCAATACTTTTCACAATTTTTTTACACCAGACATATGATCCACCCAGAAGCTCAAACACAAAGATTAATGCAACACATAATGTCATTCCCCTTGAGGCTGATTTTATAATAAGAAACATTGCAAATCCTACTGCAAGACCATCACCAAATCCAAATCTTGAGGTATATATTCCATATATGAAAATAAATATACCGCACATCATCAGATAAAATGCAAACTGGTTCGGATCATTAAATGTCCCCTTATATCTAACTTCACCATACCACCGCCCCATATGGAATAGGTAAATGGCAAACTGTACGTATACCGTAAGTTTAAAAATTTGGACAAGTTTTTCCAGCAGTTTTTCTTCCAAAAGCAATTCATATGAGAGTATCAGAAAAATTAAATTAAACAACCAGTAAAACAACGCATGAATAAACTGGATGTCATGCATTTTCACAGCATAAAAAATATTTACAATGCCTGCACCAGTAACAAACAGATAAAATAAATGCATAAGCCTGAAATCCATTAGTCTGTTTTTACATAGTCCACACAGTATTGACAAAATCCATGATGCAAGCAAACAGACTTCTGCCATCTGTACTGTTCCTGACGCTTTGAGATAAAAAGGTTTTAATATAAAATATAAATAGTATAATGAAACAACCGGATTCACCCGCTTATTATCTAATGAACGTTTCACATGTATTTGTAACACATCCACTCTCCCTATTCATTCCTTATATAACAGTAAAGCTACTTAACAAATATTATTCTTTAATCCCTATCCTTAAAATTAACCCATATACTTTCTTCATTCTTCCTATCACCTTCTCCTTTGAAAAATATTCACGGATTTTTCCTATATTGTATTTTCTATAATCTTTATGTTGACTTACTGTTTTCCCAATCATTTCTTTCCATTCCCTGATACATATAGGACTTTTTACCAGATAACCGCCTGCATTATTTTGAATCAAATCCCGGTTCCCCCGGATATCACTACATATGCACGGAAGTCCTGATGCCATCGCCTCCATTAACGAAACATTCAATCCCTCCCTGATGGACGGAAGCAGGTAAATGTCCGCTGCCTGCATCAGCTCCGGCACATCCGTCCGGTATCCCAGCAGATGAACCTGGCTACGAATCTTCAGACCGTCCGCCAGTTCCAGCAGTTCCCCTTTTAATTCCCCCTGACCTGCAATGAAATAATTCAGGTTTTTATTGTTTATTTCTGCCAGCGCGCGGATTACTGTGGCATGGTTTTTGTTTTTGTTCAGCTCCCCGACAGACAGAAGCATGATATCTGGTTTCTGCAGTCCCAGCTCTGTTCGTTTCTTTTCCGCCATGACAGTATCCGGCCTGAACTTTTCCGTGTCAATTCCTACTCCCGGGACATATATTGTCTTTTTTGCATAAAGTCTCCTTTTTGCCCGTATGTAGTCCTCCCTATTAATGGTTATTAACACATCCGTCCATCGCGAGCAGAGCCATTCCACCGGGTAATACAAAAGCCAGTTTATTAACGGTGCGCCTTTGTAGAAATGGAACCCATGGGCAGTGTAAATTACTTTCACACGGTTCCTTCGGCAGACCATCCTGCATACCGCTGCGGCCACCGGAGTGTGGCAGTGGACAAACCGGAAACCTTCCTTTTTTACCAGTCTGTCCGTCTGCCGGTATGACTGCACAAGACTTTTTATGTCTCCTGGAGCTCTGCTGAATTCTATCTGGTGACAGCTCACCTTCAGTTCTTTCAGCCTATATATAAATTCCTTTGTTCTTTCTTCTGTCCATACGGATGTATCATTAAAATTGCACGCCACATGCACTTTATATCCCATTTCAAAAAGCAGCCCAATGTTTTCCATATTAAACTGTCCTATCATTGACGGCACGGCTGCCACCATAAGCATTTTTTTCATACTGCCTTATTTCTTTTCTGCCGGAACCCCAACATACGTCCCGGCCTCCCTTATATCCTTTATTAACACTGCTCCTGCCCCAGTCATACAGTCACTGCAGATGGTTACGTTATTACTTACGGTTGCTCCCGCGCCAATCCATGTCCTATCACCAATGTTTACGTTTCCTGCCACATGTGCCCCGACAGCAACATGCACAAAATTCCCAAGCACACAGTCATGGTCAACGGAAGATGCCGTGTTGATGATGCAACCAGTCCCCATTTTGCTTCCCGGATTAATAACAGCCCCCGCCATTACAACGGTTCCTGCACCCAGTACCACATCCTTCGCCACTACAGCAGACGGATGAACAAGTGTAGCCAGTCGGGCTTCTTCAATACTGCCTGATATCCGCTGCCTGCTTGCTGCGTTTCCAATCGCTACTGCCACATCCCCGCTTATGTCCTGCACTATGCTGCTTTTTCCCGTTACGGGATGCCCGCCGCAGAATTTTATACTTTCATCATCATCCAGAAACACGATTTCATTGTATCCGCATAATTCTGCAATGTCAGCTATTACCCTGCCATGTCCGGACGCCCCGATAATAACCAGTTTTTTCATGCTGTAAATTCTTCCATCGTCGCAGACGTTGCACTGCTTATCCCATCCTTTTTCAGCACCGCTTCTACTGTCTTTAGCAGTATCCTTACATCCCCTGCAAACGTCACTTTATTGACGTACCTAACATCATCCGCAAACTTTTCCTCCCACGAAATCCCGTTCCGTCCGCTGACCTGCGCAAGCCCGGTCAGCCCCGGCTTCACGTCATGCCGGTGTTTCTGCCCCAGGCTGTAACGCGGCAGGTATTCCACCAGCAGCGGCCTCGGTCCCACCAGCGACATATCCCCCTTCAATATATTAAACAGCTCCGGCAGCTCATCCAGACTCGTACTCCTTAACCACTTCCCGAACTTCGTCAGCCGTTTTTCATCCGGCAGCAGCTGCCCGTCTTTATCCGTTTCATCCGTCATGGTGCGGAATTTATACAACGTAAATATTTTTTCATCCAGTCCCGGACGCTCCTGCTTAAACAGAACGGGCGAACCAAGTTTCAGCCTGACAAGAAACACTGTGGTTCCCATAACCGGAAGCAGCGGAACAAGCGCCATTGCCGTGATAACAATATCCAGCGGCCGTTTGATAACAGCCTCATACGGTCCGTACGGGACATGCGGCCCTTTCGCTTCCTTCTGCTTTCTTTTTGTTTCCATAAAAACAAATAAGGCAGACGCAGCAGCCAGTGCTGAAAATAAAATAACTTTTGTTTTTTTCTCCATTTGCCAGCCGCCCCTTTCCGGCGGAATATTTTCCTGCTGCCGTTTCATCCGGCGTCCGGGCCATATCCCCGGGGGATACGGCAGCCGTCAAAACACGCCGCCACAATATCCATCACCCTGTCCTGTTCCTCTTCCGTCATCTTAATGTCAGACGGCAGGCACACGCACTGCGAAAACAGCCGTGCGCCATAATCCGGACGTTCCAGCATGCTGTCATAAAATTCATCATGTATCCTCCTGCAGCCATGAAATCTACCGGCAGATGTACGACAGTTTCCAGGATCGTACATCAAAGATGTACGACAGTTTCCGGGGTCGTACATCGGAGATGTACGACAAGTCACAAAAGCATGGTTCCTGAACACCGGCTGCAGGTGCATCGGCTTCCAGAACGGACGCCCCTCCGCGCCGAATGCTTCCAGCGCATCCAGGATTTCCATGGGGCAGGTCCTGCCGTGGACGCTTTTATAGGTGTATGTTTCATCCGCCAGCGTCATCATGTGCAGGCTGTTTTCATCCAGCCTCATGCAGGAAAGCCAGTAGTTCGGCTCCGTGGTACCGGCGTCATACGGGTTCATTTCAGCCCACAGCCCTTCAAGCCTTTCCCCATACCTCTCATAAATGCGCTTCTTTGCCGCGATATGCTCATCCAGGTGCTTCCACTGTCCCAGCACGATTCCCGCAATGACGTTGCTCATCCGGTAGTTGTACCCAATTTCCTCATGCTGGTACCACGGTGCACGCTCGCGGCTCTGTGTTGCCCACTTCCTTGCCTTTTCGGCACTGTAACGGTCGTTTACAAGAAGCATCCCGCCAGAGCTTCCGGTAATAATCTTGTTCCCGTTGAAACTTATGACACCGTAATCCCCGAAGCTTCCGGTCTGCCTTCCCCTGTATGCTGCGCCGAGGCTTTCCGCGGCGTCCTCAATTAAGAGTGCGCCGTGTTTTTCGCAGACCTGCTTTATCCGGTCAATCTCCCCCGGAAACCCGTACAGATGCGCAAACACCACCAGCTTTACATCAGGATACAGTTCAAACGCATGCTCCAGCACGTCAGGGTCCATGTTCCAGTCGTCCCCCGTGTCAATAAAAACCGGCTCCCCGCCCTCGTAGACAACGGGGTTTACGGTTGCGGCAAAGGTGGCGTCCGAACAGAACACCCTCTTCCCGTAAAGGCACCCGCCCGTTCCCAGCCCCTGTGGCGTCATAATTCCGCTGCTGCTTCCGTAAAGGCGTTCCGCTGCAAGCTTCACGGCAAGGTGCAGCGCGGCTGTCCCGCACGAGACGGCAACGGCATGTTTCACGCCGGTGTATTCCGCCGCTGTCTGTTCGAGTTCGTCTATGTTTTCCCCGGCGGTGGACATCCAGTTGGTTTCATATGCACGCTTTACATACTCCATTTCCTCGCCGTGCATTGTCGGGGACGACAGCCAGATTTTCTTTTCAAATTTTTCGATTCCCTGGAAACGCGGTTCGTTTCTCATGCATTCCGCTGCCGTTTCTGTCAGCACTGTTTCCTCCTGCTTTCCTGTTGCTGAAATATTCACTGGGCAGTTTTCAGCGTTTAACTTTTTCATTCATTTCGCAGAATACATAGTTCTGCGAAAAATTCCCGTTAAATTTTCCATAAACAAAGAGGGATTCCAAAAAGATTTCAGAGCACTTGTGACGTAACATGCAGTTTTCTGACGTGAACTGGGCAGAAATTCCGGTGACCTGTAAAATTTTAAAGAAATTGGATAAATAACTTGATTTTTTCACCTGAATTGAGTACAATATTTTCGCAGAACTATGTATTCTGCGAAAAATATTTTGGATATTTACAAACAATTCAGGTGATTTAAGATAAATATTCAGAAAACCAGCGTCTGACTTTAAATTTCAGACCCTGGTTTTTTGATTTTCCCCCGGCTACAGCAGCATCAGTTTATTCATCTGGCTCTGCTTGTATTCAAAGGATGAGTGAAAATAATATTTCATTGTAACCTGGATATCAGAATGTCCCAGCACCTCACTTAAGGTTTTCATATCCCACCCCAGATTCATACAGCGCGTGGCAAAGGTATGTCTGAGACAGTGAAAATTCAGATACGGAATCTCCGCCCTGTCCAGCATTCTCCTATAGGAATACTGCAGACGCCGCGGATCCAGCGGCTTAACCGGACTGCCTGAAAAAATAAAACCATCCTCCCGTATCCCGTTACGGTAAGGCCTGGCATAATTTAACAGAAAATCCGGAACAGGAATCAGACGGAACGACGAGCTGCTTTTCGGCGGCAGAATCTGCAGGCTGGTAACGGGTGCTTCCTCCGACCATATCTTGACCCGCTGAACCGTTTTCGATATACGCAGCGATGCATGTTCAAAATCAATGTCACTCCATTTTAACGCGCACAGCTCCCCAATCCGAAGCCCCGTATACAGTGCAAAAAGTACTGGAGACGGTACATTTTCCCGGTTCTCCAGTACATAATTTTCCAGCTGGCGCTGGCTGTCTTCCGAAAAAGTCCTTACCACACGGGAGTCTTTTTTCAGGGAAGGCCTGACATAAAGCAGTTTCTTTGTATGCTGTTTATGATATGCGTAAGAAAGGGTGTTATTCAGTACCATAATGATGATACGCCGGCTGCCGTTTGACAGGCCGGAAGAAAGATTTCCGATATAGGAATTTAAAAGCTCCTGCGTGACATCACCGATTTTCATGCCCAAAAAGCAGGGAAGAATGTGTAACCGGATACACTGTTCGTATTTTGAATAGCTGGATGCCGATAACCGGAACCGGCTTTCCTCCAGCCACTCCATTGCAATGGTTTCAAATAAGTTGTTTGTCATCTTTTGTGCCTCCTTCAATATCAATCGAATGTCTTTCGGGACAGTCCCTCCCGAAAACACGGTTCATACTGAAGAAAAAATGACAACATCCAGTTTCAGGTTTTATCATAATCCTGCAATAACTCACCCTGAATATTTTACAATGAAAAGCTCCACTGCCATCTGGTCGTCCATATGTCCGGTTTTGACAGCTGTTTCATACTCCACCCCGTCGCGGACCGCCTGCTTTAACTGCTCCAGGGAAAATGCACGGCACTGTGCCTGGTATTTGCCGACCGCCCATTCCGGGCATCCTGCCTTTGATGCAATATCCTTCCTTCCAAACCCCTGGTTTGTCATTGCCTGTACGACAAGCAGCCGTTTAAACTGGCTGGAAATCAGGTACATAATGCGCATCGGCGCTTCCCGTAATGCCAGAAGGTCATAATAAAGTTCCAGCGCCCGCTTCTGCTTATGCATTGCCACGGCATCCACCATATCAAAAATCCGGTTTTCCGTCCGTTCCGTGGTAACAGCCTCCACATCGGCGGCTTCAATACTTTCTTTATCCAGCGTATAACAGATCAGCTTTTCCAGTTCCCGGTCAATATTTTCCATATCATTTCCGGTCTTCTGGATAAAAAGCGCATAGGCGTCCCTGGTAATCTGCTTTCCGTTTTTTTTCAGCCGCCCATTAATCCACCGCAGCAGAATGTCATCCTTCTGCCTTGCAAACTCCACCACGCTTCCGGCTTTTTTGACTTCCTTGTACATTTTTGTCTTCCGGTCAACTTCCTTTTCCACAAAAACAAAATACGTCATTTCCGGTACAGACGCCATATAATCCGCAAGCTCCTCAGCGCCCTTTTTAAACAGACCGCTGTCCTCTATTAGAATCAGTCTGCGCTCCGCAAAAAAAGGCAGTGTCTCTGCGAGGTCCACAATCTCCTTCTGGCTGATGTCCGAACCGGAAAAAATACCAAGATTCATGGTGTCATCCCCTGCAATGGCCTGCTTTAACCGGTCCCTGTACTGGCGGATTAAATACTGCTCCTCCCCGTACAGAAGATATACGTGTTTAAACTGTCCTGTTTTAATGTCCTGGTCAATTGTTTTCACGAAATTTACTCCTTATCATCCCTGAAAAGAGGAATTCATTCTAATCCGAAACGTTTCATTCCACTCTTTGCATGGTGTTTTTCCGACTTCCTGGCAGAATTCCAGATAGTCATCCACCGCCATATGAAACTGCTGTTCCAGTTCTTCGGCAGTTTCAGCAGAAAAGTCCACAAAATCATCAATTCCCCTGAGTATCCCCCGTAGTTTTTTTGACTTCATATCACAGGTTACATTTGCATAATACCCTTTATACTCCATAGGCTTATTCTTCATCACAATTCCCCCATTCCAATCAGTCTGCTGACAATGTCCTTTACCGCTCCCTGCTCCATAATATTCCCCTGGTGTGATTTATGAAACATAATAATAGTCTGGTCTGATTCTCTGTAAAATTTTACTCTTGAACCGGATGTCTTTCCTTTATTGTACTCACAAAATCCCATTTTACCCAACAGATATTTCATCTCTGTATATGTATAATCTGCTGGAATTTCGAGGATTCTCTTTTTTGCCTTCTCAAATTTACTCATATAGTTCCTTCCAGAAAGTGTATCAGACTATATGCTAATTACACTCTATCGTTTTATTTTACTCTTGTCAATCCATCCCCCCGTTTTTTTATCTTCACCTGCCCGTCCCCCGCCGTACAGTAAAACACACTTCCGCTTCCCCTGATGCGTTCCACCGCCTCCTTTGACGGATGCCCGTAACGGTTCTTTTTACCGGCGGATGCAACCGTAATTTTGGGACAGAGGGCTTCCAGCAGAGCCGCACTGTTGGAATAACGGGAACCATGGTGGTCTGCCTTAAAAAGACTGACCGCAGAGCATACGCCGGATGCCAGAAGCTTCTGTTCCGTTTCCTCCGATATATCCCCTCCGAAAAAAGCCAGGACACCGTTGTCCGCAAACTCAAGCACCAGACAGCGGTCGTTGATTTCCGCTTCTTCATCCTCATCCGGATACAGGCAGCGGACTTTCGCCTGCTTAATATGTAAAACATTTCCTGCGGACAGATAAAGTATCCGGGTGCCTTTTTCTTCTGCAAGCCTGCACAGCTCCTTCGTTTTTTCTTCCTTTTCCGATGCCTTGGCAAACACAAGGTTCTCAATACGGTATCCTTCCGAAATCGCTTCCTCCAGCCCCGAAATATGGTCGGCATCCGTATGGCTTACAAACCAGTAGGAAATCTTTTCTGTACCGCGGGATTTTAAAAACGGAAGTATCCGGTACTTTCCCACCTTTCCTGTATCCGTACTGCCGCCGTCAATAAAAAGGGAAATACCGTCAGACGTACAGATATAAATCCCGTCCCCCTGCCCCACATTCAGCACATCCATTTCAAACTCCCGTTTTTCCGGGAAAAATAAGACAGAAAGCAGAAAACATACCGCTGCCGCAGGAACAAGCTTCCATCTTATATTTTTCCGGCGGCTGCCAGTTTCATCCTGTGCCTTACCGGATTTCCTGTCCCCCTCTTCCAGGGCTGTCCGTTCTGCTGCCGCCGTCCTCCTCCACATCACATAAAGCAGACATACAAGCAGCAGGTAATAAGCCGCAATCCTCCATGCGGCAGGTCTTCCACAGATATACACAGCTTTCGGAAGGGAAAGGGAGCACCTGCAGAGCAGCCCGTAAATCTGTAAAATCCATCCGCATGGAAGCAACAGCAGCTTTCCCAGTTTCTGCACCAGTAATCCCGCCGCCGCGCCTGAAACCGCAAATATAAGAAGCCAGTTCACCAGTGCCAGCACAAATATATTAAGAAGCATGGCATAGACCGGAACCTCATAATAGCTGTACGCGACAAGGGGCAGCGTAAACAGCTGGATGCCAAAGCTGATTCCCATTCCCTCCTTCTGCCCGTGGATCAGCTTTTCCAGCCCCTTTCTTTTTTCTATCCCCGTACTGCCATTACACAGGTTCCTGTACCTGTTAATTATGCTTCCGCCGACTCCCACCCCAAGCACTGCTGCCGCAGAAAACAAAAATCCCGTATATCCGGTGAGAAACGGATTTTCCCATAACAGAAACATCACCACAGCCCCCAGCGCGCTGAGCAGGTCATATCCATGCCCGGTAACATCCGCCAGAAGATAAACCAGAAGCATTCCCGTGGCTCGTCCTGCAGACACACTGTTTCCCGTCATAACAGTATAGGAAACCATAAACGCCGCAGTAACAGCCGCTGCCGCCGGACGGGAAATTCCCAGGCGGCGGAGAAGCCTGTACACCCCCATGCCAAGCAGTGATACATGCAGTCCGGAAATAGCCAGAATATGGGCAATGCCTGCCCGCTGGTACAAAGTTTTCGTGTCAGAATCCAGACCGCTTTTTTCTCCAAGCAGCATGGCAGAAAGAATACCGTCATGATCCGCGGCATCCAGCACATCCTGCAGGCGTTTCCTGATATCCGAAAGCCGCTGTTTGTACGCATTCCCCGTTCCAAATACCCGCTTCACCTGTTCCACCCGCAGTCCGAAATCAATTTTCTGGCTCTGGTAAAAACTTCTGGAGTCAAAATTCCCTTCATTTGCCGCCTCTTCAAAATATGAGATTTTTCCATTTAATACAAGGATTTGTCCGATGGAATAATCATCGGAAGAAACATATGCAATCACGTCATTGCATGGCACATGTTTATTTGACAGACTGACGGTACAGTCCGTAAGAAAATAATAAAAACACCGGGGTTTTTGTTCCACCCGTTCCACTTTTCCGGCAAGCGTTACTTTTCTGCCGTCATCAAGTTCCTTAAGGCTGTTCTCCCGAAATGCACATTCCCGTCTGGTATGCAAAAAACCAAGCACAAACAGCAGGGGAAGCACAGCGGCAGTCACTGCCCTCCCTGGCTTTTCCCCTTTCCAGGGCGCTGCATACAGATACAGCAGCGCCGCAAAAACAGCTGTCCATTTATTACCGGTAAGCGCACAGAGAATACCCGAAAGGAACATACACATAAATAACATATATGGTCTGTTTCTCACTCTGTAGACTCCACCTCTTCCTCCTCTTTTAATATCATTGACGAATCCGCCTCATACATCGGCGCAAGCTCATAAATATAACGTACCTTTCCGCTGGTATCCCCATTGACCGAAATCTGTACCTTATCAACACTTTCCAGCTCTGTCAGGGAATTTACTATGGAATAAAGTACCACCTGTTCCGTAATCTCCTGGTTCTGGTTTAAAAACACCTCATCCAGGTTCACATAACAGACATTGTCCACAACTGTAACCGTAATCAGTTTGGTTCCGGGCGGAATCGTCGCCTGCAGTCCCCTTGTCTTCGGTCCTTCAATCAGCTGTTTAATCACCAGCTTATCCAATGAGGTATTGGAACTGTAGTGGACCTCTCTTGTTTCCGGTACCAGCCATTTTCCTTTTTTATCCGCAAAATAAAGCGTCAGCGTAGCTTTCTGGCTGGAATTAATCTGTCCGCCCGGATTTTCCACAAAGCTATCCTCGCTCATGGCCCCGACTGTTATCCCGTCTTCCAGCTCCAGCGGTTTTTTACCCACTGTAAATGCCACATACGGATATTCTGAAACCTGAAGCAGTGTCTTTGCAATTGCCGCCCTTGCCAGAATTTCTTCCGTTGCCTCCATCTGGTAATATTCCTCGCTGAAATCCACGGTAATCTGGTATGCAGTAAGGTTCACACTTTCCACCTTTACATCCGAAGGAATTGTCTGGCGCAGCCCGGCATCATCCGGCTGTGTCTGAAGCTGTTTTAAAAGCTTTCTGACCAGTGTTTCCCCTTCGGCCTCTTCAACTTCCACCGTCTCCGGAATCAGTTTGGTAATATCCGTATTCAGATAAAAAATCTGGTAACTGCTGTCCTGCTCCTGCCTGCTGCAGCCGTCCAGAAATAACAACGGTAACAGAAAAAGGACCACAGAATAAAATATTTTCTTCATATCCGTCCGCCTTTCCTAATCAGTGTAAAGAACCATCCCTGCGGAGGGATTACATAATATAATTTAACGGTATGCGTACATCAAAGGTCGTACCCTCATCAATCACGGAATGCACTTTTATTGCCCCTCTGTGCATCAGAATGGAATTCCTTGTAATGGCAAGTCCCAGGCCGGTGCCGCCAATTTCACGGGAATGCGATTTATCCACCCGGTAAAACCTCTCGTAAATATGGTCCAGCGAATCTTCCGGAATCCCGATACCGGAATCCTCCACCTTCAGGTAAAAATACTGGTGGTCGGCATTCAGCGAAACATGTACCCAGCCTTCCCCGTCATTTTTATTGTACTTAATTGCATTTTCCACAAGATTGGTAATGGCAAGCGTAAGCTTGACCTCATCCACCTCTGCGGAAACCGGACGAAAGCTTTCCAGCACAAGCTCTACCTGCTGTTTATCTGCAATCGGCTGCAGGCGTTTTAAAATCTGTTCAATCAGCTCATTCATATTAACCGTGGATACATTTAAATCCGCGGCGGATTTATCCATCTTCACCAGGGAAAGCAGGTCGTTTACAATCTTTGTTTCGCGTTCAATCTCATTTGTCACATCCTCCATGAATTCCTGGTATAATTCCTTCGGAGCGTCCGGCATACTGTTAATAGAGTCTGCCAGCACCTTCATGGAGGTAAGCGGGGTTTTCAGCTCATGCGACACATTAGATACAAATTCCTGGCGGGAATCATCCATGACTTTCATCCGTCCAAGCATCTCATTAAAACGTTCACAGATCTGAATGGTTTCCGTATAAGAGCCAACCTCAAGCTGGTCCTCCCCGTATCCGTCCTTAATGGCTGCAATCCCTTCGGAAATCCTTCCAAGCGGTTTTACAAAATGAAGAACCAGAAGTATTCCAAAGAATAAAATCACTGCAATTTCCACAACCACAATAATTGTTGCCACCTGGCGCAGATACGCCTGGTTAATCTCAATATTATCCGTTGATACGCTTACCAGCATGACTCCGATAATGGTTCCGCTTCTGTCATCCGGATTACTGATGGGAACGGTCATTTCAATGTAGTGGTTTTCTGAATCATAATGAACCACATCCTCCCCCCGGAAACTGCGCATCACCTCTTCTGCAATAATTATTTTATGGTCGTCCAGATTATAGGTATCATGAATTACCTTAAAATAATTGTCCACAAGCATAACACGCCCGTCATAAATCGTTGTCAGCATATTAATCTGTGCCTGGATATCCCCTGATTCCATGCGGTTTTCCTGTGACATATATTCACTTGCTGCAATCTGGTTTGCCAGAATTTTTGCCTGGCTTAAGATTTCACTTTCCCGGATTGTCACCGCACGCGATTCGTAGGAATACAGGATTCCTATGGAAAGAATCAGGCCGGGTACAACCGCAATGATTAGAATTAACAGAATTAACCGAAACTTTAAACTCCTGATAAACAAAAAAAACTGCTTATTCCTCTGCATGAAAAAACCTTTCTGTCAATTGCCCCTATTTCTGGTTATAATAATATCCAACCCCCCATTTGGTGTGAACATATTTCGGCTCGCTCGGATTTACTTCTATCTTTTCCCTAAGCCTTCGCACATGCACATCCACCGTGCGGACATCCCCCGGATAATCCTTTCCCCATACCATGGTAAGCAGATTTTCCCTGCTGTAAACTTTATTTTCATTCTTTACAAGCAGCTCCAGCAGGTCAAATTCCCTTGCTGTCAGGTTGACCTCTTTTCCTGCAATATACAGCCTGCGGCTGTCAATATCCAGACGAAGGTCTCCCTTCTGAATAACAGAAGATTCCGGTTTCTTTTCCTTTGAACCGGAGGTACGGCGCATAATCGCCTTGATTCTCGCCTTGACCTCCAGAATATTAAAAGGCTTGGTAATGTAGTCGTCTGCACCATAGTCCAGCCCCAGAATCTTATCCATGTCATCGCCTTTTGCAGTCAGCATCACAATCGGCATATCCGAAAACTCCCGAATCGCCTGGCATACCTCAAAACCGTCCATCTTTGGAAGCATGACGTCCAGAAGTACCATGTCGTACTCGTTTGATTTTGCCATATTTAAGGCTTCCTCCCCGTCATACGCACAGTCCACCTCCATCCCGTCCTGCAACAGACTGAACCGGATACCCTTTACGATTAATTTCTCATCATCCACCACGAGAATTTTCTTTGCCATTTTACACCTCAACCAACTGTTATATAGTCCTTCATTTTTTCAAAAAGCCCGTTCTTAATGCCGGAAACCTTCATAATATCCTCGATACACTGAAAACTTCCGTGTTCCTGCCGGTAGGCAAGGACCGCCTCCGCCCTTGTCTGTCCGATTCCCGGAACTGTCAGAAGCTGGGAAATATCCGCGGTATTGATATTTACCTTTCCATCTGCAGTGCCTCCGGTATCCGCAGCAGTTTCCGCTACAGATTCCTTCCTTTTTTCTGCTTCTTCTGCGGTCGGAAAATACAGCATCTGTCCGTCTGTCAGTTCTTCGGCAAGATTCCAGTAATCCCGGCTCGCTTTCTTTGTCAGGCCTCCTGCCGCATCCACCGCATCACAGATACGCATGCCTGATGTCAGTTCATACACGCCCGGATTTACAACTTCGCCGCATACATAAACCACAAGCGGAAGCACCTCTGTTTCTTTGTCCGTTTTACGTGTCCGGACTTCCTCCTGCGGGTTTTCTGTTTCCGGTACATGCTCCGTCTGCGTTGTTTCCAGATAAATTTCCGTGTCCTTTGCACAGCCTGCAAAAGACAGTGCAAAAACCATAAAAATGAACAGTCTTAGTAGTTTTTTCATGTTTTGCTCCTTTCACTTCATCAAATAAAAGGAGTCTCAATGCAATCTCTATTTTAACGGCTTTTTAACATTATTACAAGTGATGAAAGCCAAAAATTTCAGAAAAATTCCGCAGCTTTTGATAATAAATCCTGACTGTCAGCCAGCGCTTACCGCAGCAAACGCCTTCTCAAGCTTTGGAACCATCTCATCCACATGCTTTTTTTCAATCACAAGCGGAGGAACAAAACGAAGCACATCCGCCCCTGCCGTAATCACAACCAGCCCCTGGTTTAACGCTTCAGCCGCCACTTTTCCAACCGGAAGTTCACATACCAGTCCCTGCATCAGTCCCATGCCGCGTCTTGCCGTAAGAAAATCATATTTCTTTACCAGCTCATCCAGTTTTTCCTCAAAATATGCAGATACGTCATTGACATGTTCCAGAATATGCTGCTTTTCAAAAATGTCAAACACTGCAGATACTGCCGCCCCCACAAACGGATTACCGCCGTAAGTCGTGCCGTGGTCGCCCGGTGCCAGTGATTTGTCCGCAACCTTCTGCGTCATTAAAAACGCCCCGACCGGAACGCCGCACCCAAGCGCTTTTGCACAGGTCATAATGTCAGGCTTCACCCCGTAATGCTGCCATGCAAACATGTTTCCGGTGCGTCCCATGCCGCACTGGATTTCATCCAGTACCAGAAGAATGTCCTTTTCATCGCAAAGGGCGCGCACCTGTTTTAAAAAGTCCGGCTCCACCGGATAAATACCGCCCTCACCCTGAACCGTTTCCATAATAACCGCGCAGGTGTTTTCTGTCACAAGCTCCTTTACGCTGTCAAAATGATTAAACTCCGCAAACTGAACGCCCGGCATCAGAGGTTCAAACGGCTCCTGGTAATGCGCATTTCCAGTCACGGAAAGAGCACCGATGCTCCGTCCATGGAACGAATGCTTCATGGCAATGATTTCATGCCCCGCATGGCCGTCCCTCGTCCAGGCATATTTTTTGGCTGCCTTAATCGCACCCTCAATCGCTTCCGTTCCGCTGTTAGTAAAGAAAATACGGTCCATGTCACTCGCTGCAAGCACCTTGCCCGCCGCCTCTGTAACAGGCGTATTATAGTATAAATTTGAAGTATGCAGCAGACTGTCCACCTGGGCCTTTAAAGCGTTTTTGTACTCCTCATTACTGTATCCAAGCGCGCACACAGCAATTCCGGCAGTAAAATCAAGATATTCCTTTCCATCCGTATCATACAGGTAAACCCCTTCCCCGTGGTCCAGTACCAGCGGAAACCGGTTATAAGTATGCAGTAACTGCTGCTCGGCAGCATTTATGTATTCCTGTTTATTCATGGTATCACTTCCCTTTCCGTAACGTATTTATCCCTGGTAAAACCGCGGTTCCGTATCCCCCAGTATTGCCGTGCCGATTCCTTTGTTGGTAAAGATTTCCAGAAGCAGGCAGTGCGCGATTCTTCCGTCCAGAATATGCACGCGGGAAACCCCGTTTTCAATCGCATCAATACAGTTATTGAGCTTCGGCAGCATTCCCCCGCCGATATACCCGTCCGAAATCAGCGCGTGCGCCTCACTGACTGTAAGCTCCGAAATCAATGTGGAAGCATCCCCCGGATCCTTGTACACTCCCTCGATATCTGTAAGAAAAGCCAGCTTTTCCGCAGACACCGCACGGGCAATCGCGCAGGCCGCATCATCCGCGTTAATATTATATGTTTCATAATTGTCGTCCAGTCCTGTCGGACACACAATCGGCAGAAAATCCTTTTCCAGAAGGTCATATAAAATCTTCGGGTTCACATCCGTAATTTCTCCGACATACCCGATATCCTGCCCGTCTGAAAGCTTCTTTTTTACCTTTAACAGACCGCCGTCCTTTCCGCTGATTCCAATGGAAAGCACGCCAAGCTCCTGCACCTTCTGCACCAGTGATTTGTTGACACGGTTTAACACCATTTCCGCAATTTCCATGGTCTGTGCATCGGTCTTTCGCAATCCGTTAATAAACTCCGGTTCCATGCCGGATTTTTCCACCCACCTGCTGATTTCCTTACCGCCGCCATGTACGATAATCGGCTTAAACCCGACCAGTTTTAACAGGGTAACATCCTGAATCACCTGTTTTTTTAATTCCTCATCTACCATGGCGGAACCGCCGTATTTAACGACAATAATTTTCCGGTTGAAACGCTGGATATACGGCAGCGCCTCAATCAGCACCTGCGCCTTTTCCAGGGCGTCCATTTTTGCTTCATTCATCTCTTAAATTTCCTCCTGTATTACTGGTTAAAACGAGTCATATTTGCCTCATTTAATGGAAAATCAAAATAATTTAAATCCTCACGGAAACACCAGCCGGCTTCGCGCCAGAAATGATTTCCCACTTCATTCTTTTTAAAGGCAACCAGATTAACTTTATTGATTTTTTCCTCCTGCAGGGCGCGCATACAGACAAGCGCCATGGCTTTTCCAATCCCCCGTTTTCTGAAATCCTCATGCACACAGACATGGTAAAAGCAGCCCCTGCGTCCGTCATGCCCGCAGAGAATCGCCCCCACAATCCGCTCCCCCACCAGTGCCACAACGCTGGTCGTGGGATTTCTCCTGATAAAACGGCCCACACCTTCCCTGGAATCATCCAGGGAACGGATTCCAAAACCATGAATACTCATCCACAGGGCATAAACCTCGTCATAGTCGTTTTCCGTCATGACACGGATACTGTATGTTTGTTCATTACTCATATGATTTCCCCTCACTGTACCTTAAGGCTTACAGTTCCTCTTTGCGGTCAGGCGGACTGCTGCCTAAAAATACGGCACCATTGTCAGCCCTTCGGCTTCGTCAAAGCCAAACAGCAGGTTCATGTTCTGCACTGCCTGTCCTGCCGCGCCTTTCACCAGATTGTCAAGCGCACCCATAAGAATAATTCTCCCGGTACGGCTGTCAATGACAAAATTAATATCCACGTAATTGCTGCCCTCCACCCATCTGGTTTCCGGACAGACGCCTGTTTCCAGAACCCGGACAAATTTTTCCTTTGCATAATATTTATCGTAAACCGCCTTCACCTCTTCGGCAGTCGGATATGTACCATCCGCCTTTTTATTTAAAGAAGCATATTCCGTGGCAAGGATTCCGCGCTTCATCGGAACCAGGTGCGGCGTAAAATTCACCATGATTTCTTCCCCTGCCGCATAGCCAAGCTGCTCCTCGATTTCCGGCGTATGCCTGTGGCTGGCAACGGCGTATGCCTTGATACTCTCGTTGACCTCGCAGAAAAGGTTCGGCGTTTTTGCGCCCCTGCCCGCGCCGGATGTGCCGGATTTTGCATCAATCACCAGCGTACTGACATCTATCATCTTTTCTTTTACCAGCGGGTAGGCGGTCAGAATGGAGCATGTCGTATAACAGCCCGGATTTGCAACCAGCCTGGTTTCCCCCGTTACCTGATCCCGGTTGATTTCACAAAGTCCATACACCGCTTCCTTAATAAACTGCGGACTCTTATGCGTAATTCCATACCATTTTTCATAGGTGGCAACATCCTTAATCCGGTAATCCGCACTCAGGTCCACAATCTTTGTCTTACTTAAGATTTCCTCATTCAGCACACCTGCCAGATACCCCTGCGGAGTAGCGGTAAAAATCACGTCCACTTCCCCTGCAAGTTCATCCAGGTTGTCATCCATGCAGTCCATGTCCACGATTTCAAAAAAATTCCGGTAGACGTCTGCATATTTCTCTCCCGTATAGCTCCTGGAGCCAAACCATTTGATTTCCACTTCTTTATGATTCATCAGTATACGCACCAGTTCTGCACCTGCATATCCGGTTGCACCGATAATTCCTGCCTTAATCATATTCATTCCCCTTTCCCCTGAACATCTGTAACACTATACTATCATAATACACCTTTTCCCTTCCGTAAACAGGAAATATTCACAAATTTATGAATATTTATGCGTTTCTATGAATAATTATGCATATTTGTACTTTTCCAGCTTGCCAATTATCCCCTGTTGTTGTATAGTAAATTTGGCATGCAAATCCTTGCAGACGAAAGGAGAATATACTCTGCAATAATTACAAACCAGGAAGAAAGGATTTTAAATTATGAAAGAAAAAGTAGTATTAGCTTATTCAGGAGGGCTTGACACCACTGCCATTATTCCATGGCTCAAGGAAACCTACGATTATGAAGTTGTCTGCTGCTGCATTGACTGCGGTCAGGGCGAGGAACTGGACGGACTGGAAGAACGCGCGCGTCTTTCCGGCGCTTCCAAATTATATATTGAGGATATCACGGATGAATTCTGTGACGACTATATCATTCCATGCGTGCAGGCCGGCGCCGTATACGAGCACAAATATTTACTCGGAACCTCCATGGCGCGTCCGGGCATTGCCAAAAAGCTGGTGGAAATCGCCAGAAAAGAAGGCGCTGTCGCCATCTGCCACGGCGCAACCGGAAAAGGAAACGACCAGATTCGTTTTGAGCTTGGCATCAAGGCGCTCGCACCGGATATCAAGGTGATTGCCCCATGGCGTGACGACAGATGGGGAATGGATTCCCGTGAAGCGGAAATCGAATATGCAAGGGCACACGGTATTGACCTGCCGTTTTCCACTGACCAGTCCTACAGCAGGGACCGCAATCTCTGGCACATCAGCCATGAGGGACTTGAGCTTGAGGACCCGGCAAACGAACCGAATTACGACCACCTTCTGGTACTTGGCGTATCACCGGAAAAAGCTCCTGACGAAGGCGAATATGTGACCATGACATTTGAAAAAGGCGTTCCGAAAACTGTAAACGGAAAAGCAATGAAGGTATCCGACATTATCCGTGAATTAAACCGTCTCGGCGGCAAACACGGCGTCGGTATTATTGATATCGTGGAAAACCGCGTGGTAGGCATGAAATCCCGCGGCGTCTATGAAACCCCTGGCGGAACCATCCTGATGGAAGCACACGACCAGCTTGAGGAACTCGTACTCGACCGCGCCACCATGGAAACCAAAAAAGATCTGGGCAACAAACTTGCGCAGGTTGTATACGAAGGAAAATGGTTCACCCCGCTCCGCGAGGCAATCCAGGCATTTGTAACATCCACGCAGGAATATGTAACCGGCGAAGTAAAATTCAAACTTTACAAGGGAAATATCATCAAGGCAGGAACCACCTCACCGTACTCTTTATACAGTGAAACCCTTGCAAGCTTTACCACCGGCGACCAGTACGACCACCATGATGCAGAAGGCTTCATTACCTTATTCGGTCTGCCGCTTAAGGTCCGTGCCATGAAGATGCAGGAGCTGGAGAAAAATAACAGTAAATAGCTGCTGGATTTTCTTACCAGTAACACCGTCCTGATGTTTACCCGGAGGTATCACATGAATGGTATGCAACGCAAAAAAGACGGTCTGTCAAAAGCGCTGCTTACCGCATACAGTAAAATATAGGTTTTCGATGAAAAATTTCAGTATCAAATTAAGTCTGCATCAGTGCCTTTGGGGTTGACAAAGTACATCTTATGTAAATACTAATCAACCACCTGCAGTATACGATTCTAGAAAGCGTACTGCGATTGGAGTACAGGACCCTCACAGCAACATACACAACAGAGCAGTGCATAAGACACTCACCTCTGTAGCGTACACCGCCAGGAGAGACCTGTCTAAACACTCCAATGGGGCACCTTGCAGAAAGCGGGGGAAATTCCCTTGCAAACAAGCCACGGTCCAAGTCTGTGGCTTGTTTTATTTTACACATTTGTATACTTTGTGTACTGTACTTTAAACGGTACTGAATTTCTCCGTTTTCAGTGTTTTCTACGCCATTTTAAGCTCAATCTATACAAATGGCAAAAAACAAGTGGGAGCTTTTACACTCCCACTTGTTTCAGAAAAAGATTTCATAATCTTACCGTTAGAAAACTCCTTTATAGCATCCTTGGCAAAAAGAAAAGCAGGCTGTTACACCTGCTTTTCTTATTTAATCTTTTCAATCTTAAGGTCAAAACCAACATAGGTGTTAGCAACCTTGTAATGACCATTTGTAGTATGCTCCTGGCTGAAAGCGTTGATTTTAATGGACTGCCCTTTCTTCAGTGTAACAGAGAAAACATACTTGCGTGCCCGGCGATCGTCCTTATCGCTCTCATATGAATTTTCATAAGTTCTCTTATCAGCAAAACATCTGTCAGAACCCTTGTAGCTATCCTTAAATTTCTTACCATTATCGGTTATTTCGAAAGCAGCAACAGGTCCCCTTAATACATTGTCCTTGGAACTGAGTGTGAATTTGTAACGTCCTGCCTTAGGAGCTGTGAACTTAACATAGCCGTAGTTGTTGCTCTTTTTGTTACCACCAACAAGAATTGACCAAGAACCAGTCTTCTTAAAAGTCTTGGTTTTGCCATCGAACACTGTGTAAATCCTAAGCCCATTCTCCTGATAGCAACCATTGAGTTCATCGAAGTATGGTCTGAAGTCCTCACCTACATTGTTAGCCCAGATATCATGAGTCATAGTACGAGTTGCACGCATAACCATTACATCATAAAGTTCTTTATTGGAAACTATCGGTTTCTTTCCAGATGCCTTTACATCCTTCAATTTCTTCATATAACCATCCATGACAACGCCTACCACAGAAGAAGGCTTAGCATAACCATAATATGACATATCCCCAGAATCAAGCTCTTCCAGCTGCATATCCTTTACTTTATCCCAGTTGTAAATATTCATTTCAGCCCCATCAACACCGTACCTGTTCAGTACCTCACTCAGGGTGGTTGCCTGAGCTGTTACAGGTGTTAAAACTGTAACCAGTGCCAGTACGATTGCTGCTATTCTCATCATTGTATTCTTTCTCATAGTATTATCCCCCTTTGGGTTATTTTCTTTGACACATTTGTATACTTTGGGTGTTATACTTTAAACGGTACTGAATTTCCCCATTTTCTGGTTATCAGTCACCAATCTTTATTTATCTTGTACTCTTTCAATTTCATTGTACATTCCTTATGAAAACCTCTGCTGTATAAGGTCAAATTCGTCAGCCCTGACTTCACTTCAAAATTGTTGCTACCATGTCTTACATACAGTTTTACTTACTCCTGGATGTTTATTGTCTTTTTTATCTTTTCTACCTCTTCAATTGGTATCCCCATAAAATCAGCAATATCCTTGGATGTTTTTCCATTTAAAAACATCTTGCGAAACACTCTAACTCTTTCTCTGGCTTCGCCCTCTGCTCTTCCCTCTGCAATTTTTTCCTGATATTTTATTTCCAGTGTCATATATTGCACCTCCCAGCTCTTATTTTTTCTAATGGATTCTACTTCACTTTCCAGGTCTCTCGTAAACTTATCTGCTGGTTCTTTTCCATCCATGTAGTCCAGCAGTATTTTTAACTCTTGTGTAATATCCCCCTTTGTACCCTTTGTATTTAAAAACACCTTTGTTGTAGCATCCCCAAGTCCAAGTTCTGTATTCTGAATGCAACGGTTTTCAAAGGTGTAAATATATCTTCCCTCATCAAACGGGTCAAACGTACAGACAAACACAACAAAGCTGCAATCCAGTTCCTTGTAATTTGCTCCCTTTTGTATACGGTCCATGTCAATCATTCCCTGATAGTATCTTGCCCTTCTTGGCAAATTACTGTTTGTGGTTGTTTGCATTTCAGCATTATAAACGGTGTTTTTATCATCCACCACATAAACATCCAGCCGGACACCTTTTGCATATACGGAAACGTTGATTGTTTTCTGTATCTCTGAATACTGGATGTTCGATATCTGCAGGTTCAGCACACGCTCAAGAAAAGTTTTGCAAAGCTCTGGATTTTTCATGACAGTGCTGAACATGAAATCATCCTTTATCTGTAACTTTTTGAATTTTTCTTTTAAGGAAGCCTTTAGTTTTTCATCTGAATTATCATCAAACAGATCCATTGGCTTTGGTTCTTCATTAACGGACATTGCAGTCCTCCTCTGTGATTCCTTTTGTTTTATTGTATCATACGGAAGTTTCCAGTGCAAGTAATGGAAAGTTGCCGTTTGTGTCTACTAAAAAACCAGGCAGGGGATTCCCCTGCCTGGTTAAGTATTTACTGCTGCTATGTCGTTGGCTGCGCAAACATCCCGTAGAAAATGGAATCCGTAAACTGCCGGATGCCGACAAAATCCTGAAATTTCAGATTCAGGTTCCATGCGCGCATGTGCTTGGACTGGTTAATCTGCTCCATCACAGAAAGAACCCCCTGCTCATTTGACTCCGTAATATAAAAATCCACCTTGTCAAAAACTCTTTTATCACTGTAACTGTATTCGATTCTCTTACGGGAATACTTGAATTCCGGTGTATGTCCATACTCTTTCAGTTTGTAGGTCACAACCGCCTGCAGTCCCTCCAGGGAATAAATAGATTCCGGCGTGTCAAAAGAAAACCAGAAAGAATGATCCATATAAAAATTAAGACGGGTTTCATTTTGTGCAAGATATTCCTGTTTTGCAATCACATGAATTCCCTCTTCATAATAAAATGTTTCTTCTGTATAAACCATAATTGAAGGCATAATTCCCTCCCCGTGCCCCGTCTGTACACCATTTATATATGTCTGTTTCGCGAAGCAGTTTATTCTCTTGTTTAGTTCAATTGTACCATAATACCCGCCGAATCACAATCAAAATTTACAACATTTTCACAAAAAGGGGAATGTCATATGACACTCCCCTTATGTGCTATTCCCACAAAGTGGGGATGGCACATATGTTTGTTTTATCCTTCAATAGCGATATATCTGCTTTTTTCCACTGCCGGTTTCTCTTCCTTCTTTGGAACGGACAGTTTTAAGATTCCATCCTCAAATTTCGCTTTTACATCCTCCTGGGTAATCTGTTCCCCGACATAAAAGCTTCTGCTGCAGGTTCCGCAGTACCGCTCACGGCGGATGTACTTTCCGTCCTTATCCTTTTCCTCATTATTTCTGTTCGTGCTTGCACTGATATTCAGATAGCCGTTTTTCAGCTCTGCCTGGACATCCTCTTTTTTATATCCCGGCAGGTCAATTGCAAGTTCAAATCCTGCGTCTGTTTCTTTTATATCTGTACGCATCAGGGAGTTTTCAGGTACATTGTACCTCATGACCTGGCGTGACGCCGGACGTCCGAAATCCCCAAAAAAGTCATCAAACAAATTTTCTCCAAAAATACTAGGCATTAACATATGTCATTCCTCCATTCTTTAACGGTATATCAACCATAACCATAATTTGTTTTTAGTTGCCAAAAGAAGTATTCGTTTTATGATTCCCTCTTTTGTTTGTTCATATACAGTTATAACACGTTTATTAGCACTCGTCAAGTGCGAGTGCTAATAAAATGTATGAAAATTCTGTGAACTTATCCTGCCCCATAAAATACTAAAAGGAAAAGCCAAAGCGGCTCTTCCTCTTTTCTGTTAAATACTCTCTTTTATATATATGTAAAAATCCGATACTGCCAGCGGAAATTTTCTTCTGCTGACAGGACCATGCTCATTATACCAGGATGTAAACCTTTCAGACCAGCGGTCATCCGTAATAATAAGCGGAGACATGTCCAGACATACTTTATTTATCTCTTTTTCTACATCAAATTTCGTATAATCCCGGCGATACCTAAATTTTTCACCTTTCTCTTTATATTTCCGCTTTACCGTAACAGTTCCGGCATCCTGCAAAAAATGGTAATTAATCGGATTTGTCCTGTTAAGCTTCACTGGTATACTTCCTTTTATAAACATCCTCACCGCATGTACCCCTTTGTACACCAGAAAAATTAAAAGAACCGCCGCCAGCAAAAATATTACAGACACCATAAGCCCTGCATAATCAGCCAGCTTTGGCATATTCCAGCTGTCCATAAAATACCGTTCCATGGAATACTTCACTCTGTCAAACAAATCATTAATTTCATCCATAATTATTATTTCTCCTTTCCGTTACTCATTCATCTTCACCAGCTTCGCCGCCTGGTCTGCGGCAATACACGCATCTATAATCTCCTGGATATCCCCGTTCATAATCTTGTCCAGTTTATATAAGGTCAGGTTTATCCTGTGGTCCGTCACACGCCCCTGCGGAAAATTATAGGTCCTGATTTTTTCCGAACGGTCCCCCGTACCAATCTGGCTGCGGCGTTCAGCCGACTCTGCATCCTGCTTTTTCTGCAGCTCCAGGTCATAAAGCTTGGTACGCAAAAGTGCAAATGCCTTTTCCTTATTCTGAATCTGTGATTTCTCTGTCTGGCTGTAGATTACAATTCCGGTCGGATAATGCGTCAGGCGCACGGCGGAATCCGTGGTATTGACACACTGTCCGCCGTTTCCGGATGCGCGCATCACGTCAATACGGATATCCTTGTCATCAATTTCAATTTCCACATCCTCTGCTTCCGGCATCACGGCAACCGAGCAGGTTGACGTCTGGATTCTTCCCTGTGATTCCGTCTCCGGCACACGCTGCACACGGTGCACACCGGATTCATATTTCAGCACGGAATACGCGCCGGAACCGGTCACCATAAAGTTTACTGACTTCATGCCGCCGATTCCCGTCTCATCCGCCTCAAGCGTCTCAATTCTCCAGCCCCGCCCTTCCGCATAATGAACATACATACGGTAAATTTCAGCCGCAAAGAGCGCCGCCTCTTCCCCGCCTGCACCAGCACGGATTTCCACGATTACATTTTTATCGTCATTCGGGTCTTTCGGCAGAAGCAGAATCTTAAGTTTCTGCTCCAGCTCTCCCTGACGCGCTTTGGAATCATTCAGTTCCTCCTTGGCAAGCTCGCGCATCTCCTCATCGGATTCCTCATTTAAAATGGCAAGGGAATCCTCAATATTCTGCTTACATTCCTTATACTCCTTATAAGCCTCCACAATTGGCTGCAGTTCGCTCTGCTCTTTCATCAGCTTTCTGAAACGGACTGCATCATTTGCAACATCAGGCTCGCTTAATGTATTCATCAGCTCCTCGTAATGACGGAGCAGATCCTCTAATTTATCAAACATGATATCTCCTCTGCTTTCTAACTACAATTTTAACTTCATGTATTCAAATGCACTCTGCAGGCATGAACCACCCTGTCGTTTCCCGCCAGGTCTTTTAAGACAGTTACATTTTCAAACCCGGCATCCTTTAGCATGGAAGAAACCGCCATCCCCTGATTATACCCGATTTCAAAAAATATACTGCCTTCCTCTTTCAGGAAATCCTTACAGCCGGAAATTATTTTCCGGTAAAAATACAGTCCGTCTTCTTTTCCGTCCAGGGCTTCCTGCGGCTCGAACTGCGCCACCTCCGGCATCAGCGTCATGATTTCATCACTCGGTATATAAGGCGGATTGGATACAATCATATCAAATTTTTCTTTTACAACATCCTCAAACAGATTACTCCGTTCAAAAACAGCAGGCACTTCGTTGAGTTTTGCATTTTCTTTTGCAACAATGACTGCCTGTTTTGAAATATCATATCCAAATCCCTCGACCCCATGGGCATTTTTCATAATACTAATCAGAATACACCCGGAACCGGTGCACAGATCCAGCACCTTCATCCCCGGCTGCACCACCTTAAGAGCCGCTTCCACCAGTGTCTCCGTGTCCTGCCTTGGAATCAGCACACTGGAATTTACATGGAATGTCAGCCCCATAAACTCCTGCTCCCCCGTAATATACTGGAGAGGGATGTGTTCTGCGCGCTTAAAGAGAAGAACTTCAAATTCGCGTCTGCAGTCCTCCTCCAGTTCTTCTTCCATGTGCATATAATAATAGGTGTGGTCAATCCTGCATGCCATTGCAAGAAGCCGCCACGCATCCACCTTTGCATCAGCAATATCCGCTTCCTTTAGTATTTGTTCGCCCCACGCGAGTGCGTTCCGATACGTCATGGCATCTCTTCCTCCTGCCATTTTTTCCAGTCAAACACAGCCTCCACAGATGCAATCCCGACCTCAATCATACCGGAATCAGGCTCCTTTGTAGTCATGCGCTGCAACAGAAGCCCCGGTTTGCTTAATAGGTTTACCAGTCTGTTTTCACAGCGTCCTGCCAGCCGGATAAATTCATAGGAAACTCCGGCAATCACCGGAATGAAAACCAGGCGAAGCAGCATCTGCAGCGGCCTGGAATCCACCCGGATAAACATAAAAAACAGGATACTTACGAGCATGACAATCAGCAGAAAACTCGTTCCGCAGCGTTTATGCAGCCTGGAACTTTTTTTAACGTTTTCCACCGTCAGCGGCAGTCCGTGTTCAATACAGTTTATGCATTTATGTTCAGCACCGTGATACATAAACACCCTCTTAATATCCGGTGTCAGTGAAATCAGCGCAATATAGCCAAGAAAAATAACCAGCCGCAAAACTCCCTCCATCAGCGCCGTGAGGGTTTCTGATCCGGTCAGCTTAAGGAAAAATCCGGACAGGAAATACGGCAGCGCAAAAAAGACGGCAAGCGCCAGCACAAGTGAAAAGACAACAGTCCCTCCCATCAGTACCTTTTCCTGCCTTTTTTCCTTTTCTTCCAGCTTTTTCTTCTCCTCCTCTGACAGGGTTTTCTTTTTTATCTCTTTTTTATTCTCTTCTTCATCCTCAAAAAACTCGGCAGAATACATTAAGGTCTTCATACCAAGAACAAGCGATTCAATAAAATTAACCACACCGCGGATCACTGGCAGGTTTCTGACCTTCCGGCTTCCGGGTGAAGGTTTACAGTCAGATACTTTGATTTCTATCTGCTGGTCGGGTTTACGGACAGCAACGGCATAACGGTCCCGGTTTTTCATCATGACCCCCTCCATCACCGCCTGGCCTCCAATACCACTGTATTTCATAGTCTCTCCCACAAGGCACAGCACAATGGTAGTCCGCTTTGCGGCATGCTGTGCGCCATTCCCCTTTTGGGGACAATACAATATACAATACGAAAAAGGCTGAGGCAGAATACCCCAACCCTTTTTGAAATCGCCATTTCTATTTCATGCCATACTTCTTGTTGAACTGTTCGATACGTCCACGAGCCTGGTTTGCTTTCTGCTGTCCAGTATAGAACGGATGACACTTAGAACAGATTTCCACATGAATCTCCGGCTTTGTTGAACCTGTAACAAATGTATTTCCACAGTTACATGTTACGTTTGCCTGATAATAATCTGGATGGATTCCTTCTCTCATAATTTCACCTCTTTTATAAAAATACAATAAAAATTTTCACTGACAAACAGCTTATTTATTGTAACACAGCACCTTAAGGATTGCAAGGGCAAATTACAAAATTCTGTTTTTTGTGACCATTTGAATAAAGTCCCTGTTTGTACGGGTATGCGCAAACATATTAAGGATGTTCTCCGCCGCTTCATCGGAACGCATGCCGTTTAACGCCCTGCGCATGTTTTCCACGCCTGTCTGTTCATCCTGGTCTAAAAGCAGGTCATCCCTTCTTGTACCGGATTTCACGATATCCACTGCAGGGAAAATTCTCTTTTCGGAAAGTTTGCGGTCCAGTACCAGTTCCATATTACCGGTTCCCTTGAACTCTTCAAATACCATGTCATCCATCTTGCTTCCGGTATCCACAAGCGCCGTTGCAAGAATGGTAAGACTGCCCCCTTCCCTCATATTCCGCGCTGCACCAAAAAAGCGTTTCGGCATATGCAGTGCCGCCGGGTCAAGACCGCCAGAGAGCGTACGTCCGCTCGGTGTACAGGTCAGGTTGTATGCCCGCGCCAGACGGGTGATGCTGTCAAGCAGTATCATAACGTCCTTTTTATGCTCCACAAGACGCTTGGCACGCTCAATTACCATTTCTGACACGCGTTTATGGTGTTCCGCTGTCTCATCAAACGTGGAATAGATGACTTCCACATTGTCCCCGGCAATTGCCTCACGGATATCGGTCACTTCCTCCGGACGCTCGTCAATCAGTAAAATTATCAGGTGCATCTCCGGATTGTTCTGCTTGACCGACTTTGCTATTTCTTTTAAGAGGGTTGTCTTACCTGCCTTTGGCTGGGACACAATCATTCCGCGCTGCCCCTTTCCAATCGGCGAAACCACATCAACCACCCGCATGGCAACCGATCCGCCCGGCCGTTCCATGCGCATCCGCACATTTGGGAAAATCGGGGTAAGATTTTCAAAATTTTTCCGGTTCTGCGCCTCGGACGGATGATACCCGTTCACAGCCGTTACATAAAGCAGCGCTGAAAATTTCTCGCGTTCGGACTTGATTTTGGTATTGCCGCTGACAATATCCCCTGTTTTAAGGTTAAACCTGCGAATCTGCGAAGGAGCCACATACACGTCATTTTCTCCCGGAAGGTAGTTCTCACTGCGGATAAACCCAAATCCCTCCGACATTACTTCAAGAATTCCGCATGCCGTAACCCCGCTGTCCAGGTTTGCAATATCTTCCTTTACTGCTGCAGAGTCAGTCTCCTCCCTTGGAGCATACACTGTCTGCTCCTGCTCCGTTTCTACATGATGTGCATGTCCCTCTCCCTGGGACCTTGCCGTGGTATATCTCCTGCCCTGCTGTTCCTGTGACGGATGAGTAGCATGCACCGGTTTCTTTTTTTCTGTTTCCTCTGTCTTTTTTTTATTGTCACGCTCATCTTCTTCAAGCATACGCTCAATAAGATCGCTTTTTTTCATAACAGAAATACCCTTGATTCCCCTTGCTTTTGCCAGATCCTTAAGGACTACCAAAGACAGGCTTTCGTATTTTTCTCTCATGCTTATATCTCCTTATTATTTTATAATGAAGCAAACCATATGAAACCTGCTTCGCGAATTTCTTTGCGCAGTCAGTGTCATATGACATTACATATTATCGTATTCTTGGGAATAATGGTTTGAAACGACTATGATGTATGAATTCATCTTACTTAGGACATTATACACTATTCATTTCCAAATGCAAATACTTTTTTTCATTTGCGCATTTTCCATTCTTGATTTGTCGCGGCAGGAATGGTATTGTTTAAAGGAACACATCAGTAAATCATGTTAAAATATAGTAAAAGGACAAACAAAATGGATAAACAATCTGAAAAGGCGCTTTTATGCCACGAAAAATGGAACGGAAAACTCGAAACTGTCGCAAAATCAAAGGTAAACAGCCGTGAGGACCTTGCAATTGCCTATACCCCCGGCGTTGCCGAGCCGTGCAAAGTCATTGCAGAAGACAAATCAAAAGCCTACACCTATACCTGGAAATCAAATACCGTTGCCGTTGTATCGGACGGAAGCGCCGTACTGGGACTTGGAAACATCGGACCGTATGCCGCCATGCCCGTCATGGAAGGAAAATGCGTCCTTTTTAAGGAGTTCGGTAATGTCAACGCCGTACCTGTCTGCCTGGACACGCAGGATACGGAGGAAATCATTGCAACGGTGAAAAACATTGCTCCGGGATTCGGCGGTATTAATCTGGAGGATATCTCCGCCCCGCGCTGCTTTGAAATTGAAGAACGTCTGAAAAAAGAACTCGACATACCGGTATTTCATGACGACCAGCACGGCACTGCCATTGTGGTGCTCGCAGGAATCATTAACGCACTGCGGGTAACAGGAAAGAAAAAAGAAAACTGCAAAGTCGTTGTAAACGGCGCCGGTTCTGCCGGGATTGCAATTACCAGGCTGCTTTTAACTTACGGTTTTCCCCACATTACCATGTGCGACCGCAGGGGAATTATCGGTAAGGATTACCCGGACTTAAATTATATGCAGCGCAAAATGGCAGAGGTCACCAATCTGGAACAGGCATCCGGAACACTTGCCGACGCACTTTGCGGTGCAGATATCTTTGTCGGCGTGTCCGCACCCGGAATCGTCACAGCAGAAATGGTCTCCTCCATGAATAAGGATGCCATCCTTTTTGCCATGGCAAACCCGATGCCGGAAATCATGCCGGACACTGCAAAGGCTGCCGGGGCAAGGATTGTCGGCACAGGCAGAAGTGATTTTCCAAACCAGGTAAACAATGTCATTGCCTTTCCTGGAATCTTTAAAGGTGCGCTGGAAGGACACGCGACGCAGATTACAGAAGAAATGAAGCTTGCCGCCGCCGAGTCGCTTGCTGCGCTTGTATCTGACGAAGAATTAAATGAAGACTTTATTATGCCGGAAGCATTTGACCCGCGTGTTGCAGAGGTGGTCAGTGCCGCGGTAAAGGACAGAATCTGATGGCAAAACCATTTACTATTTACAAACTTACAATTTTATATATGCTGAATAAGTCCGGTTTTCCCCTGACAAATACCCAGATTTCCAATTTCTTTCTGGAGAAGGAATACACGGACTATTTCCGCGTACAGGAAGTGATCAGGGACCTTGTGGACACCAGTTTAATCCACGCGGAATCCACGCATTCCAACACGCAGTATTCGCTGACTGCCGCAGGAAAAGAAACACTTGGATTTTTCAAGGACAAGCTGAATCCGGATATTGAAGCAGACGTTATTCAGTTTTTTGAAAAAAACAAACTGGAATTCCGGCAGGAAAATTCTATTCTGGCAGATTACCACAAGACAACAAACCAGAATTACGCCGTCCGCTGCCAGGTGCGTTCAGACGGCAGCAATATTATCGACCTGACCCTGACTGTCCCCACAAGGGAACAGGCAGAGGCGGTCTGCTGTAACTGGAAAGAACAGAATGAAGACGTGTATGCCTATCTGATGGATTTGCTTATTAAATGAACACTTAACAAATACCAGGATTTTCTTTTATGATATCCGCAATCAGTTCCCTTTCGTCCATATGGTGTTTCACCCCTTTGATTTCCTGGTAATCCTCATGCCCCTTTCCGGCAAGAACTATGATATCCCCGTCCTTTGCATGCTTCATGCAGTAGGCAATCGCTTCTTTGCGGTCAGGAACCGTCACATATTTTCCGTCCGCCTTACGTACACCGGTCAGAATATCCTCGATAATGTCCATCGGTTCCTCATTTCTTGGATTATCCGAAGTCACCACTGTTAAGTCCGCAAGGCGGGAAGAAACCTCACCCATCTCATAACGGCGTGATTTCGCGCGGTTTCCGCCGCATCCGAACATACAGACCAGTCTCCCCGGTTCATATTCCTTTAAGGTCGTCAGCAGGCTTTCTAATGACATTGCATTGTGCGCATAGTCAATCATCAGTGTATAGCGTCTGGTAACCGGCACAATTTCGATTCTGCCCTTTACCGTTACATGGCGCAGCGCCTGCCTGATTTTTTCTTCGTCCACCCCAAACTCATGGCAGATGGCAATTGCGGTCAGGGAATTGTAAACAGAAAAGCTCCCAGGCACATTCACATTCACCTCAAAATCCATCAGTCCCTTCACATGGTAATGCACACCAAGCGCACCATGCTCCTTTAACAGCGTTACCCCGGTGGCCCTGAAATCGTTGCTTTCACCATAGCCAAACGTCCGCACCTGGCACGTATGCCCCTCCATAATCCCGGAAAGATGCTCACTGTCACCGTTAAAAATCCCCAGCCTGCACTGACGGAACAAAAGGCTCTTGCAGTGCATATAGTCCGCAAAATCCTTATGCTCATTGGTTCCGATATGGTCCGGTTCCAGGTTGGTAAATACCCCGATATCAAAGGTAAAACCGTCCACCCTGTGCATCATCAGCGCCTGTGAGGACACCTCCATGACAACGGCGTCCATTCCTGCTTCCACCATCCGGTAAAACAGCGCCTGCACCTGGTAGGATTCCGGTGTGGTCGCAGCAGAAGGAATTTTTTCCTCCCCAATCACAGACTCAATCGTTCCAATCAGCCCGGTCTTTATTCCGGAAGATTCAAGTATGGATTTTACCATATAGGTCGTGGTGGTTTTTCCTTTGGTTCCGGTAATCCCGATCACTTTCAGTTTTTCGGCAGGATGCCCGAAATATGCAGCCGACATGCAGGCAAGCGCCCTGCGGCTGTTCTTTACCTTTATGTAAGTCACTCCGTCAGTCACCGGAACATCCTTTTCCACAACAACTGCCGCAGCTCCTTTTTCAATTACATCGGGAATAAACTCATGCGCATCCCTTACAGTTCCGCTGATACAGACAAACACGGAGCCTTTTTCCACCTTCCGGGAATCATAGGCAAGAGTTGTAAATTCCTCTTCCACGTTTCCGGCAAGAATTTCATACTCAAGATTTTCCAGCAATTGTTTAATCTTCATTTATTCTCCTCCAATCATCGGACATCAGCCTGTTTACCCAAAGAATCCAGATCCAGTTCTCCGGAAAAGACTTCTGTTGCCGGTCCCGTCATAAAAATGTGATTGCTCTTAGGTTCATACTTTATGGTCAGATCCCCGCCCCGCAGGTGTACCAGCACTTCATTTTCTGTCAGCCCGTTTAATATACATGCCATTACGGAAGCGCAGGTTCCGGTTCCGCATGCCCATGTCTCCGCCGAGCCGCGCTCCCAGACTCTCATGGAAGCCTCCGTTTTAGAAATCACCTGAACAAACTCTGTATTCACCCGTTCCGGAAAACGCGTATGGTTTTCAAATTCCGGTCCATAGTTTTCAATTGGAAAACCGGAAACATCATCAACAAATACAACCGCATGGGGATTTCCCATGGAAACGCAGGTCATCCTCCATTCCTTTCCTGCCACGGTAATCGGTTCATCCACAACTTTTTTCCCGTCCGCAGATACCGGAATTAAATCAGGCTTTAATATCGGTTCTCCCATATCCACGCAAACCTGGGACACTTTTCCATTTTCTGCGGTAAGCTTCAGATACTTGACCCCCGCTCCTGTTTCAACACTGATTTCTGTTTTATCTGTCATTTTGTTGTCGTATACATATTTTGCCACGCAGCGGACTCCATTTCCGCACATTTCCGCTTCCGAACCGTCTGCATTATAGATACGCATCCGAAAATCCGCCTGAGCGGATGGTCCAATCGTAATCAGGCCGTCTGAGCCGATGCCAAAATGCCGGTCGCTCACGGCAATGGAAAGCTCTTTCGGATTGTCAACCGTCTCTTCAAAAAGACTGACATAGACATAATCGTTTCCGCATCCATGCATCTTTGTAAACTTCATGATAATACCTCCTTTTATATATAAATATTCCAAAGGATGCCATTGCACACCAGACTTTTTATATAAAAACCCTTATGTATTCTCTTCTGCCAGTGCGTTTATTAATGCCGGAATCAGCTGCTTCTTTCTGGATACCACGCCCTTAAGCAGAACCCCGGTTTCTGACAGCGGGCAGTTCCATGCATCTGACACAAGCTGCGGCGCATTTCCTCCGCGGTAAATCAGAAATGAGGATTCATTCAGTATATCCGTCAGCATCACAAAAATCATCTGGATGCCCTTTTCCCCCATCATCTGTTCCAGCTGCGGTTCAATGCGTTTCTGCACCTTTTCCAGCTCCAGTCTGCTCATTGCACTGATCTGGGCAACTCCAAAATTCACTTCACCAGAATGAAAGATTTTAAAATCCTGGTTTAATATTTCATCTTCTGTTTTGTTGCTGAAATCACTTCCGGCTTCAAACATGGCTGCCGCAAGTTCTTCCACACCAACGCCGGCTATCTCTGCCAGGGCAAGCGCTGCCGCCTCATCCATTCCGGTGCAGGTCGGTGAACGGAACATTAACGTATCGGAAAGTATGGCTGCACACATCAGCCCCGCCATCTGTGCAGATATCTCCACACCCTTTTCCTGGTACATCTGGTAAATAATTGTGGAAGTACAGCCTAACGGCTGGTTTCTGAAATATACCGGCGCCATGGTTTCCAGGCTTCCAATCCTGTGGTGGTCGATAATCTCCAGAATCTCTGCTTCTTCTATATTGGAAACTGCCTGCGATTTTTCATTATGGTCTACCAGAATTACCTGTTTTTTCTGTGTCTTCATCAAATTCCGGCGTGAAAACATGCCGACATAGTTCTGGTCGTCATCCAGTACCGGAAAATCCCTGTGCCGGATTTTTGCAACCGTATCACGTACTTCATCCACATAATCATCCAGATGAAAGTGCACGATATCCTTTTTCGTCATGAAATGCCTAATCGGAATGCTCTGGTTAATCAGGCGTGCCGCGGTAAATGTGTCATACGGTGTACTGATCAGTACCACCTCACGTTCCCTCGCTGCCGCTATCACCTCACTGCTTACCTCAAACCCGTTTGTCACAATCATGCAGCTGCAGTTGGACGCGATGGAAAGCATCTGTGATTCTTCCCCGTCCCCGACCATGACAAGGTCGTCGCTGTCAACGGCAGACGCCACTCCTTCCGGCGTCCCCACACCGATTACCACCTTGCCTTTGACAAAGTAGGCATGCTCATTTCCGGTCAGCAGGCTGCCGCCAAGCGTTTCCACGATATTTTTATACTGCGTCCGGGCAGTCGCAAGAAACGTGTTGTCATAGACCTCCATATACAGCTTGGCAATATCTTCGGTCACTATCACACCTTCCAGCTTTTTATCCCTAACCACAGGCAGGGTAACCACACCCAGGGTTTTCATGATTTCCCATGCTTTCTTTATGGAAATATGGCTGTTGACGCCTTGTGTCTTTCTCATATGAATATCTTTAATCTGTGTACCCACATCATTAATCAGCTCCGGAAGCGCTGCCCCAAACCGCTCCAGAACATACGCAGTCTCTGCATTAATGGCGCCGGCGCGTTTCGGCACGTATTCCATGTTGCTGCTGTCTTCCGATTCGGTATGTAATGCATTTTTTAAATTCGCATATGCAATTGCAGCACAAATAGAATCCGTATCCGGATGCTTATGCCCTACGACCCAGATTTTTCTTTTCATCTGATTACCTCCCTGCAAATGGAAACTACAAAAAATGCAATCCCGTCTTTCAGGCATTGCATTATGTCCTACAGTCCCATAGAACCTAAATATACAAATATCATTCCAACTGTGGCAGCAAAACTAAGCCCTGAAAAAACCATTGCAGTTATCATCATTTTTTTCATGCTGTTTGTCCTTACGGCCATTGCAGATACTTCTGCAGCCATTTTCCCCATTGTTTCGTCCATTTCTTTAAATAAATCAGCTATATTACGGAAACAGGTCACATTCTCTGTATGCACCTTCTCAGACAGCTCACTCTTAACCATCGTAAGCTGTTCTTTCATCTGTCCCAGCGCTTCTTTTAATTCCTCTGTTCTCTGGGCATCCAGCAGCTGTCCGACCTTGCTCTCTTCTTTCATGGACTTTTCGATTGCATCCATTTTTAAGGACACCTTTTCGATCATTCCGTCAATCTGCCGTTCCACTTCCAGGGTAAGCTGGTCGGTTTTGCTTTCCCTTTCTTTTAAAATGTTTTCCAGTACATCAATTTTTTTCTGTCCATGGTCTACTTTATGCTCCAGCTCCTGCGTCTGTGCATCTTTTGAATTTAAAAGATTCTGGAGCTGCTGTGCATGCTCGCGAAACTCATTGATCTGGTCCAGAAGAAATTTCTCCCGGCTTTCCGTCTGTAAATCCCCCGTTTTTTTGTTCTGAACTTTGTCATCCTGGTAAACCCTGAACTGTTGTCTTGCAATCATTGGCTTGTCCTTCCCCGCTTTCTTACTCTTTTTTTGACCCCGCGTGTCGTTATCCCTGTCACTATGGCCGCCCAGCAAGCGCCTGCGCAGCCTTGTCCACAAGCCCGCCATTCACTTTCCTCCAATATCTGTAATATACACCATTATTAATTCTATCATTTCTTACCTTTATTGTAAACCATTCTTTGCCAGCATTCTTCCTGATGACTGATAATATTTTTCTGCCGTGCAGCTTTTGAAAAGGAGGACAGAGTAACAAACCCCGGGTAAATGGATTTTCCATTTATCCGGGGTTTGATTCATGATTCTATTCTTGTTAATTCAAACTGTCCATAAATATTTTTTTCCCAGCAATTGAATGCTTCCAGTGTACATTCTTCCGGAAAGTCCAAAACATCATATACCATACGCTGGCTGTAGCTGCCATTGCCTAAGCTTACCACGCCGCTGCCGCCTTTTCCGTTCCATATATTTTCGCCTGTTTTGTCTTTCATGCGGAACGCAAGCCCGTTTTCGTCCGTATCACCCTGCGGGTCTGTGTAGTAGACCGTCACATAAGTGGAAACCTCTGTTTTCTCAACTGCTACTTTGGTTATAACAGCCTGCGTACCCGGTACTTCCATGCTGCCTGACACAGCATACTGTACTACTTCACTGGAACTTCTGTCCTGCAGCTCAAAAGAGGCGGTACTCTGTATAACATCATCACTGCCAG
Organism: uncultured Agathobacter sp.; assembly: GCA_910587655.1. GTDB lineage: Bacteria > Bacillota > Clostridia > Lachnospirales > Lachnospiraceae > Roseburia. Next base: position 137,081 of record CAJUND010000004.1, read on the forward strand.
TTCCCCGTACCGCATATATCATGACTGCGTTCAGAGCGGTATCCTTTGTACGGTCTGCGGTTACGCAGATTGACATCGTATCATCGTTTAAGGCTTTTGTGGTATAAGAGCATCCATCAGGGCAAAACGGGCTGTCCGCCTGAAAACCGGTGCTGACATGTAATATCTCCAGGTTCTTTTTCTCTGCATATTCCCCAATCGTTCCCTGTCCGGCAACACCGATATTTTCCAGCGGATCCGTTTCCAGCGCATCCCCCGGTACCAGCAGATATTTACCGCTTTCCTTTGCTTTTGCCTCTATGACAATGCTGACGGAGCCTCTGTCGCACAATGCCTCCTGTACAGTAAATGTAACCGGCATGTTCTCACTGGTATCTTTTTCAGTTGTCTGCGGGATGTCTTTTTCAATCAGCTTATCTGCATCTGCTGTCAGCTTATGCCCGCTTTGTAAAAAGAAATCGGAAATCCCAAAGTAATGGCTGGCCGCATAAACTCCTGTGGGAATAATGACCGATAAAGCAACGGCTGCCGCCGCAACTTTCCATACCGGACGAGCGGCTTTCTTTTGTACCTGTTTTGTTTCCTGCCCAAACTGATATTGTGTCACGTTATTCTTTTTCATGTTAATCAACCTTTCCTGTAATTCTTCTGATGCATGTATCTTGTCATACATGCGTTTGTAATAGTCCCTGTTTGTGTCACTCATCATGCCACACCCCTTTCAATTGCTGTTTTAACAGTTTCCTGGCACGCATTAATCTGGTCTGTATGGTTGTCTCCTTTTGCTGCAGAATCTGTGCAATTTCCTTTACGGAATATGATTCGTAATAGTATAAATGCACAACACTGCGGTATTTTTCCGGAAGCGATGAAACGGTCTGATACAGCTGCCTGGCTTCCTCGTCTCCAGGCAGCCATTCATCAGTATCACTCTCTGCCTGACTTAGCGTAAGTTCCAGTTCCTGAAAGCCCATAGGCTGCATCCTGCGCCGCCATGCGGAAGAAAGATGATTTTTACATGCGTTAATGGTTACCCTGATCAGCCATCGTTTCGCATGTTCTTCATTCTTAAAGTCCGTCTCCGTTTCATATAATTTTATAAATGCCTCCTGCACGATGTCTTCTGCGTCCTGCATTGTTTTACAGTAATTAACTGCAATGCGCAGCATGGAATCTGTATACAGCATGACATAATTTATATATTCCCCTTCGGTCAGCATCACCTCACCCCCTGCATTTGTGTTGTGGAAAGGCCTTTCACTATAAAAACAAAATGAATGGAAAAAATATCACAAAATTCAGAAAAATTTTATCGGACCAAATTCCGGCTGCAAATACAAAAGGAGCCCCACAACTGTGGGGCTCCAATCATATTTCATTATTTGCCTGCGTAAAGGGTTACCAGCTTCTTTAAATGCTCGTAACGGTCCTTTGCATTCTGCTCGGAAACTGCAAACAGTTCTGCTGCACGTTCCGGATTGAACTTGGCAAGGGAAGCATAACGGTTCTCTCCCTTTAAGAATTCCTGGTAATCGCCTGTCGGCTCCTTGGAATCTAAAGTGAAAGCGTCCTTTCCTTCCGCTGCTGCAACCGGGTTGTAACGGAAGTTGAACCAGTATCCGGAATCAACTGCCAGTTTCTCCTCAGTCTGTGCCTTGCTCATGCCCTTCTTGATACCATGGTTGATACATGGAGCGTAAGCAATAATCAGTGAAGGTCCCGGATAAGCCTCTGCCTCTGCAATTGCCTTTACACACTGGTTCATATCTGCACCCATGGAAATATGTGCAACATATACATAACCATAGCTCATTGCAATTCCGGCAAGGTCTTTCTTCTTGGTCTCCTTACCGCCTGCTGCAAACTGTGCAATGGCACCAGTCGGGGTAGACTTGGAAGACTGTCCGCCTGTATTGGAGTAAACTTCGGTATCGAATACCATGACATTGATATCCTTGCCGGAAGCAAGTACGTGGTCAACACCGCCGAATCCGATATCATATGCCCATCCGTCACCGCCGAATACCCACTGTGACTTCTTAGCCAGATAATCCTTCTCTTTTAAGATATTCTTGGAAGCATCGCATCCGCATGCCTCTAATGCAGCAACAAGCTTGTCTGTTGCAGGTCCGTTTTCGATTCCTGAATTAAAGGTATCGTTCCATTCCTTAATGGCAGACTTCACATCAGCCTTGTCTGTATTCGCTGCAATGTCATCGAGTTCGCTCTTTAATCTGTCACGGATTGCCCTCTGTGCAAGAAGCATACCATAACCGAACTCTGCCGCATCCTCAAACAGTGAATTGGACCATGCCGGACCCTGTCCCTGCTTGTTCACCGTGTAAGGTGTGGAAGGAGATGAGTTACCCCAGATGGAAGAACATCCGGTTGCGTTTGCAATATACATTCTGTCGCCAAACAGCTGGGTAATCAGCTTCGCATACGGAGTCTCACCACATCCGCCGCAGGCGCCTGAGAACTCAAGTAACGGCTGACGGAACTGTGAACCTTTTACGGAATTCAGTTTGAATTTCTCAATTGCTTCCTCTTTATCCGGCAGTGATACTGCATAATCAAAGAACTTCTGCTCATCTTCATTTGCTTCAAAGGAAGCCATGGAGATTGCACGGCCCATCTTTGTTTCCGGACATACATTTGCACAGGAACCGCATCCGGTACAGTCAAATGCAGATACCGTAATCGCAAATTTGTAGCCCGGCATACCTGTCATATCCTTCATCTTCATGCCTTCCGGAGCTTTTGCTGCCTCTTCCTCTGTCATGGCAACCGGACGGATACATGCATGCGGACATACATAGGAACACTGGTTACACTGGATACATTTATCAACATCCCATACCGGAACATCAGTTGCAACACCGCGCTTCTCAAATGCTGCTGTACCTGACGGTGTCCATCCTGTCTCATATGTCTTCACAACAGATACCGGAATCGTGTTACCAAGCTGTGCATTCACCTTGTCCTGGATATTCTTTACAAAGTCAACGGCATCTGCCCTGCCGCCACTTACTTCTTTTGTTAAGTCATCCTCTGTGCAGTTCTTCCAGCTCTCCGGAACATCTACCTTGACATATGCGGTTGCACCGGCGTCAATGGCGTCATGGTTCATCTTGACAACATCGTCACCCTTCTTGGCGTAGGACTTTGTTGCTGCATCCTTCATCAGCTTAATGACTTCCTCTTCCGGAATCAGCTTTGTCAGTGAGAAGAATGCTGACTGGAGAACAGTATTGATACGGTTTCCAAGACCGATTTCCTTACCAATCTTTACACCGTCGATGATGTAGAAGTTGATATTGTTTTCAGCGATATATTTCTTTACCTGTCCCGGCAGCTTCTCATCCAGCTCATCCACAGACCACTGGGTATTGAAGAGGAACGTACCGCCCGGAACCAGATCCTGAACCATATTGTACTTATAGATGTATGCAGTACAGTGGCAGGCAACGAAGTTCGCCTGTGAAATCAGGTATGTGGAACGGATTGGCGTATGTCCGAAACGCAGGTGGGAAATGGTCACACCACCGGATTTCTTGGAATCATAATCAAAGTATGCCTGGGCATACATATCTGTATTGTCACCAATAATCTTAATGGAGTTTTTGTTTGCGCCGACAGTACCGTCTGCACCAAGTCCCCAGAACTTACAGTTGGTGGTTCCTTCAGGGGTGGTAACCGGATTTTCGTTAATATCGAGGGAAAGGTTGGTTACATCATCAATGATACCGATGGTAAATCTTGGCTTGTCCGTATTGTTGTATACGGCAATAATCTGTCCAGGGGTTGTATCCTTGGAACCAAGACCATAGCGTCCGCTTGTGATGGTTACCTGGTCAAACTTGGAACCCTTAAGCGCTGCAACAACATCCAGGTACAGCGGCTCGCCCAGGGAACCAGGCTCTTTTGTTCTGTCTAATACTGCGATTCTCTTAACAGTATCCGGAATTACTTCGATTAATGCTTCCTTTACGAACGGACGGTACAGACGAACCTTAACCACACCGACTTTCTCGCCGCGTGCCATTAAGAAATCAATTGTCTCGTCAATTGTTTCACATACGGAACCCATTGCAATAATGATACGGTCTGCATCAGGAGCGCCATAGTAATTAAATAATTTATAATCTGTTCCAATCTTTGCGTTTACCTTGTCCATGTATTCCTGAACAATGGCCGGCAGTTCATCATAAGTAGAGTTGCATGCCTCCCTTGACTGGAAGAAGATATCAGGGTTCTGTGCAGAGCCCATTTCCACCGGATGATTTGGATTCAGGGAATTTTTGCGGAATGCATCAATGGCATCCATATCCACAAGATCCTTTAAATCTTCATAATCCCATGTCTCAATTTTCTGAATTTCATGTGATGTACGGAATCCGTCAAAGAAATTGATAAACGGAAGTCTTCCCTTGATTGCAGCACAGTGTGCAACCGGTGTTAAGTCCATTACTTCCTGTACGGATGACTCGCAGAGCATTGCAACACCGGTCTGGCGGCATGCATATACGTCGGAATGATCACCAAAAATATTAAGCGCATGTGTAGCCACACAGCGGGCAGATACATTAAATACACCCGGAAGTCTCTCACCAGCTACCTTGTAAAGGTTTGGAATCATAAGAAGAAGTCCCTGGGAAGCAGTGTAGGTGGTTGTTAATGCACCGGCAGCAAGGGAGCCGTGCACAGTACCTGCAGCGCCAGCCTCGGACTGCATCTCTGTAACCTGTACTGTCTGTCCGAAAATATTTTTACGGCCGGCAGTTGCCCACTCATCTGTAGCCTCAGCCATAACAGATGAAGGAGTGATAGGATAGATTGCCGCCACATCAGTATACGCATAAGACGCATGTGCTGCAGCATGGTTTCCATCCATAGTTTTCATTGAACGTTTCATGAATAAATCCTCCTGTTTTTTTAAATTTTTATGCAAAATTTACATAAAATTTCTTTTTCATGAATATTCCATTAAGGAATATGACCCGGCAAATCGGTTTGCATGGCAAATTTTCATACGATTTGCTCCATATATTATAATAAAATGAATGCTGCTAAAAATCAAGTTTTCAGCTGCCATTTTATGTTTTTTTACAAATACAAGTTCTCAAATTCACCGATGGAAATCGGTTTGTTGCACAGATAACCCTGACCGCAGGTAAATCCGCCCCTGCAGAGAAGCGCTTCCTGGTCCTCTGTCTCAACTCCCTCGATAATAATATCCTTTTTCAGAATCTTGACCATGCGGCCGATTTCATAAAGCATGGCGAGTTTGTTGACCGTCAGGTTGTCCTCACTGATAAAGCTTTTGTCGATTTTCACCACATCCGCAGGCAGGTCAGCAAGAATTGCAAGGGACGAATATCCTGTGCCGAAATCGTCAATTGCCACCCGAAATCCCATTTCATGCAGACGGTTCATACACTTTTTCAGCACGCCGATGTTACTGATCATCACACCCTCTGTCACCTCGATTTCCACCTGCTCCGGCGACACACGGTATTTGGACAGAATCTGCTCAATTCTCCGCAGAAAATTCTCCCCGTCCGTATCAAAATGCCTTCCGGAAAAATTGGTGGATACCACCATTTTCGGTTTGTTCTGCCTTTCCCATTTATCCAGTGTTTTCAACAGTTCCTCATAGATGTAGAAATCAAGTTCCGTGATATATCCTATTTTTTCGAGGGAATCTATGAAATATACCGGAGGCAGGATTTTCCCATCCGGTTTTCTCCACCTCGCCAGTGCCTCCGCGCCGTAAACCGTGCGGGAACCAAGCAGAAACTTCGGCTGCAGGTACATCTGGAAATCATCCCTGTACAGCGCTTCAAAAAATTCCCCCAGAACCCTCTGCTCTTCCGCGCGTCTGGTCCTAAGCTCCGAATCATAAAATATGATTCCGCGTTTGTTGGTGTTTTTTGAATTTTTCCATGCAAGGGTGGCATTTTCCACCGCCTGCTCCAGATCCATCCGTGTATCTTCAAGAATATATACACCGTCTGCAACCCCCATTGCACTGTTCGGATACTGGTGGTTCTGCATATTGGTAAACCTGGTATTGCGCCTTTCCAGGTTTTCCTCCAGACTCTCCCTGCTGTCATCCTCCACAAGCGTCAGAAAGAAATCCGAATACAGCCTGCATCCGACCTTAAAATTCGGCTGCCTGGAAATTTCATCAGCAAACATTTTTAAAATTCTGTCCCCGACCTTATAACCGTAATTTTCATTGACATATCCAAAATTATTAATATCAAGATACTCAATCGCATATATTTTTGAGGAATTCGCTTTTTTAAGAATATCCTCCGCCACCTGCCTGAAAGCTTCCTGTTTATAGAAATCCGTCAGCTGGTCGCTGGTTCTGATATGATGAACCAGCTCCTCGCTCTCTGCCACCCTGCAGCGCAGCGCAACAAATATCGCCAGTGTCCGCGTCAGTTCCTGCAGGCTTTCGAGCTCCTCTTTTTTCCACTCACGCGACTCATCCAGTGAGACATAGGAAATCTCCCCGGTATGGTCCGCAATATACTCATACTTTACAATTACACAGTTAAACGGACCTGTCTCTTCCGCATGCAGCATTTCCTGCACGCTTTTTTTGTGCTCGTTGTATGAATCCAGGTGCCGGCTGTTTATTACCATATAACTTCCCGGTTCCAGCTCCTCCTGCATAAAATCCAGCTTTGCATACACTGTCCGCTCATTGTATATATCATTATTTGCATAGGAGTTTGTCAGCACAACCGTATGCTCTGCGTCCTGCTCTTCAAAAAGCAGCACTGCATCCAGCTGGTATCTTTCCGCAATCCGTTTTAACAACATATTCATGGAACCGTCCATATTTTTGGCATGTGCCATAAGGCTTACCGCAAATCCCAGAAAATCCCTGTCTTCCTCCTGAATCCTCTGCCTTTCTTCAAATTCCCTGACACCTTTTCCCGAAATTCCGCCATCGTTTGTACCCGCAATTTCAAAAGAATTTTTACCGTTTTCTTTCGCCCGGCACATGGCATGGTCTGCTTTTTGGAACAGCACATCAAAAGACCTGTCCGCAGGCGTCACACCCGCAATTCCGATGCTGACCGATATCCGGCCGCTCACATCCCCGCCGGCATACTCCCGGTCCAGCACCTCACAAAGCAGCTTTGCCTTTTCCACACCCTTGTCCAGACCGGCGTCTTTCATCAGCACAAGAAATTCATCGCCGCCCACACGCCCGATAATATCATTAAAGCGGAACTGCGCCTGAATTTCCTTTGCCGTATCTGCAATTACCGTATCCCCGAATGTAAACCCGAAATGCTCATTAATCGCACCGAAATTATCAATATCAATTAAAAACATCACATGTGTCCCGTCCTGGTTTCCTTCAAGAAATGAAACCATTTCACGGTGTAAATTTTCTTTATCCAGCAGCTGTGTCAGCGCATCCAGTCCTGCCCCGTCCTCTTTCTGCACCTCTTCCGGCCCGGAGGGCGCCTGATTTTCATTATGCTGCTTTTGTGCTGTATCCCAGAAACATACCAGTATCCGCGTTGCACTCTCATCAGAGGAAAGCACCCGGAGCCGTACTTCGGTGTAGCACGGACTCTGGTCCTCCTTACGGATAAAAAGTCCCTGGCTTCGCATACCATCATCCTGGCTGATGTTCTTAAGAAGATCTTCAAACAGGACCAGATTTGCCCCTGAAAAAAGTTTCGCTTTCTTTTTACCGGACAGATCTGTCCCTTTGTAGCCGGACAGTCTTGTAAACTCCCGGTTTACGCTTTCAAACTTCCAGCTTTTCCATGTCTTTCCATATGCAATAACCGCAGCTGCAACCGGAAAATCCCATCCCATTAATTCCCTGTTATTCATAACCTGCTATCCCTTACCCCAAAATTTGAAAAAATGTAATTGTTTTCCATCGTACGAAAAAATTACAAAAATACAAATTTATTATAACATCTTTTTTGTATTTTTCCAACAAGAAAGCGTTTTTCTTCTTGAAATCTACTGCCGGTCATGTTTATAATAGATACCATGTGCAGGTATTTCACTGTAAATTTTGGAAAGACCGCACTGCGGCAGGCTTCAGGTCATTTATAAAATTTAAAAGTCAGGAGAAAAACACATGATTAGTGCAAATAATATTACATTACGTTTAGGAAAAAAAGCATTATTTGAAGATGTAAACATTAAATTTACGGAAGGAAACTGTTACGGACTGATTGGCGCAAACGGTGCCGGAAAATCCACATTTCTTAAAATTTTATCCGGGCAGCTGGAACCGACCAGCGGTGAAATTGCCATTACGCCGGGACAGCGTCTCTCATTTTTACAGCAGGACCATTTTAAATATGATGAATTTTCTGTTATTGATACCGTTATTATGGGAAACAGCCGCCTTTATGACATCATGAAAGAAAAAGACGCCATATACATGAAAGAGGATTTCTCTGATGAAGACGGTATCCGTGCCAGTGAACTTGAGGCGGAATTTGCAGATATGGACGGCTGGAATGCGGAAGCCGATGCCGCTTCCCTGTTAAACGGTCTTGGCATTCCGACCGAAGACCATGCCGTTATGATGGCTGATATGCCGGGCGCCGCAAAGGTAAAAGTACTCCTCGCCCAGGCTCTGTTCGGCAATCCTGATATCCTGCTTCTCGACGAGCCGACCAACCACCTGGATCTGGATGCGATTGCATGGCTGGAGGAGTTTCTGATTAATTTTGAAAACACGGTAATTGTGGTTTCCCATGACCGTTATTTCTTAAATAAAGTCTGTACCAGCATTGCAGACATGGATTACGGAAAAATCCAGCTTTACGCCGGAAATTACGACTTCTGGTATGAATCCAGCCAGCTTCTGGTGCGCCAGATGAAAGAAGCAAACAAGAAAAAGGAAGAAAAAATTAAAGAACTGCAGGAGTTTATTTCCCGTTTCTCTGCAAACGCTTCCAAATCCAAGCAGGCGACTTCAAGAAAGCGCGCCCTTGAAAAAATCCAGCTTGACGATATCAAACCGAGCAGCCGCAAATATCCGTACATTGATTTCCGTCCAAACCGTGATATCGGAAATGAAGTCCTGACCGTTGAAGGAATCAGTAAAACGATTGACGGGGTAAAGATTCTGGACAATATTTCCTTTATTGTCGGACACGAGGATAAAATCGCTTTCGTCGGCGGAAACGAGCTCGCCAAGACCACGCTGTTTAAAATCCTTGCCGGGGAAATGGAGCCGGACGAAGGAAGCTATAAATGGGGCGTTACCACAAGCCAGTCCTATTTCCCCAAGGACAATACTGTCATTTTTGATACGGATGAGCTGATTGTTGACTGGCTCACCCAGTATTCGGAAATCAAGGACGCCACCTATGTCCGCGGTTTCCTGGGACGCATGCTGTTTGCCGGTGAAGACGGCGTGAAAAAAATGCGTGTGCTTTCCGGCGGGGAAAAGGTACGTGTGCTGCTCTCCCGCATGATGATTATGGGAAGCAATGTACTGATGTTTGATGAACCGACTGACCACCTGGACATGGAATCCATCACGGCATTAAATAATGGTATGATGAAATTTTCCGGTGTCATCCTGTTTGCCTGCAGAGACCACCAGGTAGTCCAGACAACTGCCAACCGCATCATTGAATTTCTTCCTGACGGAAGCATGATTGACAAGGTATCCACTTATGATGAATATCTGGAAAATGACGTAATGGCAAGAAAACGCCAGGTTTACAATACATCCGCAGATGAAGAGGAAGATGATTAAAAATTCATAACAGCCGCTGTTTTCACGGACAGCGGCAAACCGGAAGACAGAAAAAGCCCCCGCCAGCACACCGGCTGACGGGAGCAGTCATTAACCAGATATATCCCTTACTGTCATACCGTCCGTTTTAGAAATAATCAGCAAAGATACTGCCGCTGTTGTAATTATAATTATATCTGCCTGCACTTCCGTATGTATTTGCCTTTGATGCCTCATTCTGTGCACCTGCGTCAATCATGGATGCCTGGGTTGCAACTGAATAAGCATAGGAACCGGTTCCGTTAAACAGATTCTTTACTTTGGACATATCCGCCTTCATAAAGGTATCCTTGTCAATGGAAAGCGTGCCGTTTTTGGAATCAACGCTGATTCCAATCTCATTCAGACGATCCTCATTATAATCTGTGGCATTCTTCATGGAAGAAACACTGCTCTTAATCCTGCTTACATTTGATTTGCCTGCAGCTGACAGCAGATCATTGTAATCCTCCACAAAGCCGCTTACCTTGTCATAAATCTTTGAAGCGTCGTAGTTCCCCTTCGAATCCTTTGCAAATACCTTGTTGTTTGATCTTGTGTAAAGCTCTTTTGCAGTTGAAGTCAGCGCCTCTGCAGAATCCTCAATATTTGCAAGAGCCTTTGCAGAATCCTTTGACGTTGCAGAAGATGTCTTCTTTGAAAGAACTGAATCAGTCTTCTTTTTTGCACTATCAGAATCCAGCGCATAATATGATTTTAACAGCTTTCCATACGCACCGCTTCTGATACTTGCATAATCACTGTAGTTAATTCCAAGCATATCCATTCCGCTGCTATTATTATTTTTGGCCCCCATGCTTGAAAACAGCATACTGATAGAGGAACTGTCGTATCCTGATAATCTCATAAAATCACTCCTTTGCTTCTTTATTCTGCCTTCCGTGGCATATGCAGAATTTTCCTGCTTTCTTACTTTCTGTATCGGCATCCCGCCGCTTTATCTTTACACTTTTATGAAAGAGATTATTAAAGCTGCCAGTCAATCCCTTTCACTCCGTGTTCTTCCAAAAACGCGTTTGCCTGGCTGAAATGCTTACAGCCGAAAAATCCGCGGTATGCAGAAAGCGGACTTGGATGGGGTGCTTTTAATATCAGGTGCTTCGGGTTTGTCAGCATCGGAATCTTACTTTGTGCCGGACGCCCCCAGAGCATATATACAACCGGTCTGTCCTGTTCATTGACTGCTGAAATAATCGCATCCGTAAACTGCTCCCAGCCTTTCCCCTGGTGGGAATTTGCCTGGTGGGCACGTACTGTCAGGACAGTGTTTAACAGCAGCACTCCCTGTTTCGCCCATTTTTCCAGATAGCCGTGTTCCGGAATCGTACATCCAATATCATCATGCAGCTCTTTGTAGATATTCTGCAATGACGGAGGCAGGTCTTTCTGGTCCGGCAGCACAGAAAACGAAAGCCCGTGCGCCTGGTGTTCATTATGATACGGGTCCTGCCCTAAAATCAGCACCTTTACCTCTCCAAGCGGCGTCAGATGCAGGGCATTAAAGATATCATCCGCCGGCGGATAAACGGTCGTCCGGCTGTATTCCTCCCTGACAAATTCATAAAGCTTTTTATAATAAGGTTTCTTAAACTCTCCGCTTACCGCAGGCAGCCAGTCATTTTCTATCATCATTTGTAGCGCACCATATCCTTTCTTAAATCCTGATTTACTATCTTCTCACTGATACGCCGCGGTCGGCAAGATAGTTTTTTAAATCCATGATTTCAAGTTCTTTATAGTGAAAAAGCGATGCTGCCAGCGCCGCATCCGCGCCGCCCTCTGTAAGGGCATCATAAAAATGTTCCTTTGTTCCCGCACCGCCGGAGGCAATCACCGGAATGGAAACTGCATCTGCAATCTGCCTGGTCAGCTTTATGTCATACCCTGCTTTTGTTCCGTCTGCATCCATACTGGTCAGAAGAATTTCCCCTGCACCCAGTTCGTTTGCTTTTTTGGCCCATTCCACGGCATCCAGACCGGTGTCAATCCTGCCGCCGTTCTTGTAGACATTCCATCCGCTTCCATCTTCCCTGCGTCTTGCATCAATTGCCACCACAACACACTGGCTTCCAAACCTGTCTGCTGCACGGCTGATTAATTCCGGGGTATTAATGGCAGAGGAGTTAATGGATATTTTATCCGCACCCTCCCGAAGAATCGCTTTAAAATCCTCCACAGTGCGGATTCCTCCCCCCACCGTAAAAGGGATAAACACCTTCTGTGCAACCTTTTTCACCATATCAATCACGGTCCCCCGGTTGTCGGATGATGCTGTAATATCCAGAAAAACCACTTCATCCGCGCCTGCCCTGTCATAGGCAGCCGCAACTTCGACCGGATCCCCGGCATCCCTTAAATTCACAAAGTTAATGCCTTTTACCACACGTCCCGCATTAATATCCAGACATGGAATAATTCTTTTTGTAAACACTGAACTTTCCTCCAAACTTCGCTGTAAACTGCCATTGAAACAAATCCGCCCGGTTATTCCAGTGAACAGAAATTCCGAAGAATTTTTAAACCTGTATGGCTGCTTTTTTCGGGGTGGAACTGGCACGCAAAAATATTCCCTTTTTCCACGGATGCATGTATCAGCGCGCTGTAATCGCAGGTTGCCTTTACTATCTGTTCATCATCCGCTTTCAGATAATAGGAATGGACAAAATAAACATACGGCTCCGGCTCTATGCCGCAAAAAAGCTTCCCGTCATGCTGCAGGAAAAGGGAATTCCAGCCAATATGCGGAATTTTAAGCCCTTCCTTCGCCGGAATCCTGACAATCTTCCCGTCCAGAAGATGAAGTCCCTCGGTTCCGCCGTTTTCCTCACTTCCTTCAAAAAGAAGCTGCAGTCCGAGACAGATTCCCAGAAACGGCACCTGCCGCCCTGCCACATCTTTGATTACCCTGTCAAGCTCATATTTTTTCAGCTGCTCCATTGCTTCACCAAAAGCTCCCACACCAGGCAGGATTACTTTGTCAGCACGCTCAATTTCCTTAAAATCCCTTGTTATTACACATTCATGCCCAAGCAGAAGAAGCGCTTTTTCCACGCTCTTTAAATTTCCGGCATTGTAATCAATAATCGCTATCATGTATGTCTCCTATGCTGAATGCAGAACCCTGCTGGCAGCCGGATTATTCCAGTCCAAGTTTCTCCAGAATTTTCTGCAGCTTTAATGTATATTCTTTTCTGGTTTTTGACTGGTACAATTCCAGTGCTTCCTCACCCGTCATATCATACTGCTGCAGAAGCGTTGTAACAATTTTGCCTTTCAGCTCTTCCAGTTCCGGTTCAAATTCATAAATCTTTGCATTTTTCTTGTTTACTTCACATCTTCCGCATGCACATATCAGGGCATCCAGTGCCAGACTTTTTTTACCGCCGGCTTCAAAAATTAAATAAGAATTATATTTTTCTGATACTGCTGCCAGCGCTGCAAGCTTATAATAAAGCTCCTCATCCTTTTCTTTGATTTCGATTCCCTGTAAATTCTGGTAAGCCTCTACATAAGCCCCCTCTTCACAAGCATTTTTTGCCTGGGTAATGTTTACCTGGTAGCCAAGAAGACTCGTCATAACCATCACCAGGCCAAACAGGGATGCCGTCATGATAACAATTGCAATCACCGGCTTTTTCGGCAGCGGCGGCGTTTTGTCCACTTCTTTCGGTTTTTTCTCTTTCTTTGGCTTTGGAGGCTTTGGTTTCTTCTCTTTCTTTGGTTTTGGAGGCTTTGGTTTCTTCTCTTTTTTCTTTTTCAGCTTCTTTTCTTTTTTCTTCTTACTGCCCTCTGCCTCTCCTGCTGCTTCCAGTTCTGCAAGAATCTGCTGGTTTTCTTCCGAAAGCTCACTCACATCGGTTCCTGTGTCTGCTTTAATTGCAACCGTTTCCTCTTCATCATTTTCCCCAAACACAACCTTGGACAGTTTCGAGAAAAATCCGCCTTCCCCTTTCGCTGCTTTCTCTTTTTTCTCCTTTTTTTCTTTTTTCCCTTTTTTCTTTTTTTTGCCTTTTTTCTCCTCCTGCGCCTCTTCGGACTGCTGTCCGCCTGCCATTTCAGCCTCCGCAAAACTGCTGATGGAATCTTCCTGGTCCAGCATATTTCCCTCAGCCTCATCAGAAAGCATGTCCCCAAGGTCAGAAAGTTCTCCGTCGCCGGAAAGCATATCCATGAGGTCACTGTCCCCAAGTCCGGAAAGATCCAGTTCCCCATCGTCGGTCAGCGGCATATCAGAAAGATTTTCCTCTGTATGCTGGCTGTCCTGCTCTTCCATCTGTTCATCAAATGCGCCCAGAGCCTGCTCAAGACTTGTTTCCGGAAGTTCACCGGAAAATTCCGCATTCTCATCAACCTCCGGCTCTTCTGTCACATCCGCCTGGTGTTCATCCATCTGTTTTGCCACACGGTCAATCATGTCGTCCAGCGATTCCTTCAGTCCCAGATCAAGTCCGTCATCCTCAGGTTCCTCCCGGCGTTCCCTGTCAAGACTTTCGATATGATTTGGAATATCATCCTTAAGCAGCTCTTCTTCAAACTCCCTTAAAAATTCTTCCTCATCCTTTGCCCTGCGGTTTTCCTGTGAATTGTCCACACCAAAAAGCTCCCTTTCAAGCGTTTCTTCCGGCGTCTCATCAAGCGGATCATTGTTTGCTGCGGATGAAGCCCCTCCATCCATGGAAAACAATAATTGATCAAGATAGTTTTCTGATGAGTTTTTATCCATATCCTCTGCTCCTTATTTATCCAGTATTTCTTTAAAATCCATTAAGGGATGTGGCATTCACCACACCCCTTACCGTTTCTCCATTCCGGCTGCAGTACACACAGCAGTGTACCGCCGGACCTATTGTTTACTTGCATCAAGTAATTTATCAATGGCTTCTACCAGGCTTCCAATCTCCGGCTTCGTCAGCTGGGCATCGGCACCGAGCTGCTCACCTTTTCTTCTCATTTCCTCATTGACAAGGGAAGAGAAAATTACAACAGGAATTTTCTTCAGTTCATTATCGCTCTTAATCAGTTTTGTCAGCCGGTGTCCGTCCATCAGCGGCATTTCAATATCCGTAATTACACATCTGACTTTGTCATTTAAGATGCCTTTTTTCCTGAAATCCTGTATTTTATCCCATGCTTCCTGTCCGTTATATGTAATCGTAAGCTTATCATATCCTGATTTTCTCAGACAGTCCGTAATCAGGGAACTAAGCAGCGGGGAATCCTCCGCTATCAGAATCGGTTCCTCACTTCTCTCGCGTTCTCCGATCTGCTCGATATCATTGACCTGCAGTCCTGTTTCCGGACTGATTCCGGATACTATCGCTTCAAAATCCAGAATCACAACCAGTTTTCCGTCGATTTTAACCACTCCGGTTGCAACGCTTCCTTCCACACTGTTGATTGTGGAATCCGGTTTAATGATTTCCCCCCATGAAACACGGTGGATTCCCACAACCTGGTCCACATGGAATGCTGCATCCAGCTTATTAAAATTTGTGATAATGAAAAGACCGTTATCACCGCTGTCTTCCATGCCAAGACAGCGTTTGAGGCTGATTACCGTTATCATGGTATCCCTCGGCATAAACACTCCCTCTACACTTGGATGCGTATTCGGCACCGGTGTCACCTGCTGGTAGGATAAAATCTCACGAATCTTTGCCACATTAATACCGTAATGATTATTCCCCAGCTTAAATTCCAAAATTTCAAGTTCATTCGTTCCTGATTCTAACAGAATATTTGTATCCATACACGACCTCCCGCATTCAAACCTTGTGTCTATTATAACATATGATATTAATTTTTGCCAAATTTTTTTACAATTTCACAGAATAAATTGTATCTTTTAACTTAACAAAAAGACTTTCCTCCGTAATCCCGTCTGCCTGTTCCTCCGGTATCTGGAAAATAAGCATGGTTTTTTTGGATTTGCCCGCTTTAATCTTTCCTTCATAGGCAGAAAGGCTGTTCAGTCCGAACGCAGCATTTTCAGGAATCTGGTTCTTTCCGTCAAAACAACCGTAAAAAACGATATTTTCTGCGGGCAGATTCAGGTTCACTGCCCTGCTTCCCTTGTTTTTTATTGTAAAATTCATGACAACAAGTTCATTGCCCTGGTCTGCATCAACAGAAAAATATGTCTCAACCTTATAGCTTTTCATTACCTTGTATCCGTCGTAGTGCACACTCAGGTCTCCATCATGCCCTATTGCTTCCGCAAGGGAAAGTGCCTTGCCGGAACTGTTATTTCCGGGAGCTGAATCCCCTCCCTGAGGAGTCTTTTCCTCGGTTTCAGATTCTGTTTCTGTCGCAGGGGTCTCAGAATTCTGGCTGGATGCAGAATCTTCCGTCTCCTCAGCTATCTTTTTCATGCCATCCTTCTGAAAAATATTATGCATGCCGACCACATTGGCAGAATACTGGATAATCAGGTCCTGCTCCTCGTCTGTCAGTTCGTACATTGGCGTTCCACATCCTCCAGACAGCAGAACCGCTGCCAGAAACAGTGAAAATATCCGTAATTTCTTTCTCATATCAACTTAACCTCTTGTAACTTTTATATATTTTTCCGCATTATAAATCTCTTTAAATTTTAGCACATTTTGTCTGGCAATACAATATATTTTATTTGATTCATCCATAAACAAAAAATGCCCTTTCAGCTGCTGCCCTCCAGCTCCATCCAGAATTCCACACCGTCAGAGTGGTTTACGGCACCGCACTGCTGCCCGAAGGAATCCATAACTGCGCGCACAATTGACAGGCCGATTCCGCTTCCGCCGTATTCCCTGGTCCTTGCCTTGTCCACTTTGTAAAACTTTCCCCAGATTTTGTCCAGTTCCTCCTCCGGTATCTGCTCACCAGTGTTAAAAACGCTTGTACGCACGAGCCCGTCATGCCTGGAAAAGCTGATAACAACCTGCTTTGCCCCTGCGGCATGGTTCAGGGCATTTGTCAGAAAATTGGTAATTACTTCCTCCACCTGGAACTCGTCTCCCCAGACGCAGACCGCTCCTTCTTTCTGAAAATGGATTTCCACCTGTTTTTGCGCCGCCATCAGAGACGCCGATGCAATAATCCCTTCCACCAGCTCAGTCATATCAAACCTGGTCATTTCCACAGTACTGCCGCCGGATTCCAGCTGGTTTAAGGTCAGCAGCTGCCTGACCATCCGGTTCATTTTTTCCGCCTCATCCATGATCACATCACAGTAAAATTCCCGGCTTTCCGGGTCATCAGACACACATTCCTTTAATCCTTCCGCATATCCCTGGATCAGCGCCAGCGGGGTTTTCAGCTCATGGGAAACATTTGACAGAAACTCCTTGCGCATTTCATCAATCTGTTCTTTCTTTTTAATATCCTGTTTAAGATTGGCATTTGCGCTCTTTAATTCGGAAACTGTCTGTTCAAGCGCAGACGACAGCTCATTGACCGATGTTCCAAGTTCATCTATTTCCCGGCTGGTCCGGCGCACCGGCTCATACCTGACATCAAAGTCCAGTTTTGCCATTCTCTGGGAAATCGAAGACAGTACATGAATTGGACGGGAAATATTTTTTGACAGCACGATAATCACAAATATGCTGATGATAATTGCGCACAGGCTGACCACTGCAAAAAAACGGTTCGTCACATCCGCGCTCTCACGGATGCTTTCCAGCGCCGTGCGCATATAAACGCTGCCGCCGCCTTCCGTGCTTCCAAGAAGCACCAGGTATTCCGATTCCAGCCGGTCATCCGTCTGCCGCACGAGCGTATAGGAATCCCCGGAATGCAGTACCTGGGTTCTGCCCCTGTTCGTTCCGTAAAGCCAGTCGTCAATCTGCATCTGGAATCTCTGCGCGCTGCTGTAGGAAGTCCACACCTGCATCCGGTTTTCGTCAATAATCAGCATGTTAATATTTGTCTCGGCGCATATTTTCTCAAAAATCACTTCCATCTCAGGCGTTATTCCGGTTTCTTTTTCAAAGATTTTTTCCACCTGCCTGTAATCTGCCAGCAGTTCCTGCTCTTTTTCGTAAATATAATACTGTTCCAGAAATGTATTGTTAAAAAACCAGCACAGAATCACTGTTCCTGCAACAATACTTCCCATGGTTAAAACAAGCTGCCATGTCAGCGATGCCTTTTTCCTGTTCATTTTGTCTTATTTCCTGTCTGTGCCGTTTACCTCAAATTTGTATCCCATGCCCCACACGGTCTTAATATATTCCCCCCTGCTGCCAAGTTTGCTCCGCAGCTTTTTTACATGGGTGTCAATGGTTCTGGCATCCCCAAAATAATCGTAATTCCATACACTGTTTAAAATCTGTTCCCTGGAAAGGGCAATGCCCTGGTTTTCCATAAAATATTCCAGCAGTTCAAACTCTTTAAAACTTAATTCGACCTGTTCACCGTCAATGCGCACTTCATGCGCAGTCTTGTCCAGTACAATGGAACCCGCTGTTTTTACAGCGGACATGTCCCCGGTTTTTCCTGTCCGCCGCAGAATTGCCTCCACCCGCGCCACCAGAATTTTCGGTGAAAACGGTTTGGAAATGTATTCATCCACCCCAAGCTCAAATCCCGTCAGCTCATCGCTTTCATCCCCGCGCGCTGTCAGCATGATAATCGGCACTTTGGAGTTCTGCCTGATTTCCCTGCATACATCCCAGCCGTTCATTTTCGGCATCATGACATCCAGAATCAGCAGCGCAATATCCCTGTTTTTATAGAAACAGTCCAGCGCTTCCTCACCGTCAGCCGCTTCAAGCACCAGGTAATCCTTCCGCACCAGAAAATCACTGACGAGTTTGCGCATCCGTTTTTCATCATCCACAACCAGAACCTTTAACTTATCCATTATCTGGCCCCCTCCTGTTCCTCCAGTTCCCGTTCACGCTCCAGAATACGCTGTTCCCGCTCCTGCAGCTCGCTTTCCCATGTCTCATATTTATCTATGACCGAACTCTCATAATTCATGATATTCACATTATTGCCGCTTAAAAATGTAATTACAAACATCCCGACAATTCCGGCGGCAAATATGACTGCAAAAAAGGTACTGACATGAAAAAGCATCTTATAGTCCCTGTTTTTCCTGCGCTGGTCCTGCCTGACGACCTTTGCCTTTTCCTCCATGCGCTTTTTTGCCTGCTGCTGTATTTTTCTTTCCTCTTTCGGATTTTCCTCAGCTACCGGCTCCGGGCGGTAAACAGGTATCGGCATAATGCTTTCTTTTCTGATATACGGCGTTGTGTGCAGATATTCCTGCAGTTCCCGCAGAAAACCGATTCCAATCGGCGTCACAAATACTTCCCTTGTAACCAGCTTATTGTACAAATCCAGTACCAGCTCCGGGTCTTTCATTCCTGTCTGGTTTTTGATGTAGCGGACGCCTTCGGCCTCCTTCTGGGCTAATTCCGCCTGCTTTTTTGTTTCAAATTCGTATCCTTCTACCTTATACATACCCTGTCCTCACCGTCTCACCTGCTCATCCCGTTCAGCAATTTCACCAGACTGGTAAGCCTGTATCAGTTCTTTGAGTTCATCAATTCTTATCATCATTCTTTTCCCATAATCAGTATCCCCGACAAGTATACGCTTATCCCTGTATTCCACCGCTTCCTGGTGCGATATGATATCAAGCTCATCTTTCACCGCACGGTCTGAAAAATCAAACGGGTCATGGGCGGAAAGCGTCAGTCCGTAGGAATTGTAGGTAAGCGTATATCCTGCTATGCCTGTTCTGCGGCGGTAGGTCTTTGAAAAGCCCCCGTCTATCTGTATCAGCTTTCCGTTGCATTTGACCGGACTTTCCCCCGCAACGCGTTCCACCGGAACATGGCCGTTTATGATATGGACCCACTCCCCTTCAAGTCCGAACTCTTTTAAGATTCTCTCGGCAGTTTCTGTTTTGTCCAGCAGGCGGTAATAGGCATTTTTGCTCTCATGGTGCATCTTTTTGTCTGCCAGGAAATACCGTTCAAATGTTGCCATCTTGCTTCGCCCGTAAAGAGGGGAATCCGGCGATGTCCAGATATAATACATCATATCCTTTCCCCGCTCACGCTCTGCCTTATCCATGGAAAAAAACGCCTTGCGCACATAGGATTCCAGTACATCATACAGCTCCCTGCCCGCATATTCCTTTCCAAAGATTTTCATCTTTACAAAGCTTCCGTCCTCGTTCATCGGCACACAGCCATGATAGAGAAGATTGCCGTTATAAATTCTGTACATACTGCCCTTTTTCAGCATCAGCCGTACATGCCGCTGAAGCTTTTCACAGTGGGTAAAGGAGGACAGGAGACGCTGCATCACTTCTGTCTCCTCCTTTGTCAGCTCATAAGGATGTTCCGGGTCAATGGTTGGAAAGCAGGTATCCAGCATCGGATAGGTTTTTCCGTCAATTTCCACTGTTTTGTCCTGATAATTAATGCGGTGGAGCAGACAGCGGTTTTCCATTCCGAATTCCGGATATTTCTGTACCAGCTGTCCTTCCAGCTTAAAACGGAGAATGGCTATTGCCTTGTGCATTTTCCGGTTCATCTGGGTTTCTTTCTGGCTGCGTTCCTCTTCTGTGGCATCTTTTATCACAAACCGTTCACACAGGTCATCCCTGTATGCGTCCATGGCAAATGTTGCCAGCGGCAGCATATTAATCCCGTATCCTTCTTCCAGAAGCGGAAGGTTTCCATAACGGATGCAGTTTCTTACCACGGTTGCAATACACGCCAGCTGTCCTGCGGCCGCCCCCATCCACACAATATCATGGTTTCCCCACTGGATATCAAATGAATGGTACTTTTCCAGCCGTTCCATAATTTTGTCCGGTGACGGTCCCCGGTCATACACATCCCCCAGAATATGAAGATGGTCAATGACAAGGCTCTGAATCAGTTCCGCCAGTGCAATGATAAAATTCTCTGTCTGTCCAAGCTCCACGATTGTGTTGACAATGGCTTCATAATAAGCTTCTTTATTTAATACTTCCTGTTTTTCCGTAATCAGTTCCTCAATCACGTATGCATAATCCTCCGGCAGCATCTTGCGCACCTTCGACCTTGTATACTTGGAGGAAACAGTTTTACAGACTTCAATCAGGCGGTACAGGGAGATTTTGTACCAGTTTTCGATATCCTCTTCTTCTTTTTTTACCAGTTCCATTTTTTTCTGCGGATAATAAATAAGTGTCGCAAGCGACATTTTATCCGCTGTGCTTAACGTGTGTCCGAACACGTCGTCAATTTTTTTACGGACGGCTCCCGAACCATTGCGCAGCACATGGGAAAATGCACGGTGTTCCCCGTGGATATCAGAAAGAAAATGTTCGGTTCCTTTCGGAAGATACAGGATTGACTGCAGGTTGATAATCTCCGTGGACGCCCTGCTGATGGTAGGATACAGCTCCGCAAGCTGCTCTAAATAATGTAATCTGCTCTCATCTGTCATGGCTGGCCCCCTCATATGTTTTCTTTGCTTATTTTGCCATATCGTCAATCCCTGATTGACGATGCGATATGCGCAATGTCCTTTTGCGCAGTAAAATAAGCGTTCTTTGCTTATTTTACCATACATTCCCCGATTTGTAATCCATACTTTTATGTTTCTTTTTTTGCACAGCCAAAAGACGGAAAGCATGTTCTTCATGCTTTCCGTCTGCTTCGGTTAATTATCGACATGTTGTTTACTGCACAAAAGCAGCGTCCTGCTTCCCCACAGCTTATGGATCTTTGTACCTCCTCGCTTCGCGTAAGTCTTTTGTTCTGACTGAATTTGACTTATTTATTTACAAAGCCCATTATAGTTCTCCCATATTGACAAATCGTGTCTAAAATTGGCGATAACGGTTCAACTTTCCACATTTTTCCATCCATTTGTGACCTGAACGGATTTTTTACTTGCTTTTGCATCCCATATGATATTATAATTAGCTAAATATTTATATATACATGATTCAAGGATGAACCAGGAGGAGAAATTCTGTGACCAGACATGAAATGGTAAACAATTTTGGGAGCAGTATCGAACAGGAACGGATACAACTGAAATATTCGCAGAAAAAGATGGCGGAAGCACTTGATATGTCTCTTTCATCTTACAAGCGTATTATCAACGGAGAAACAAACAATATCAGCATTTTTACGGCTTATCATATGTACGGACTTACGAAAAAGCTCGGCTTCGAGCTGTGCGGAAATTTATCCCCCCAGCTTAAAGTATATAATTCCCTTACCAGACTCTCGGAAGCACAGCTGCGTTTTATAACCGCCGTGATTGATTTTGAAGCGGAATTTGCGGAAGATCTTCAGGATTTCGACAACAATGAGGATTATATTACGGTTATGGTTCCTACCGGCAACATGCTGGACGGCATGATTTATGATTCCTGCTCCTTTGAAAAACTCAATATTGCCCCGTACCGGAATCGTTATGGAAGTCTGATTGATTTTGGCATCCGGGTAACAAGCGACCACCTGACTCCGGTTTACCTGCCCGGTGATATCCTGCTGATCAGCAAGCAGCCCATCCGCGACGGGGATACCGGAATCTTTATTGATAAAAACAGCGGCCTTCTCTACACACGAAAATTTTTTCAGACCAGTCCCTGCCGGCTGGAACCAATCAATAACTATGGACAGACTTTTTATATCGACAGCAGTAATGAAAGTGACATAAACCGCTGGATCAGGTTCGGATTTGTTATTACAAAAATGCGGACATAATATAGTGAAACGTCCCTTAATCTGTGATAAAATAGATATGGAAATTTAAATGGAAAATGTTTCAGACAAAAGGGGAAGTTTACATATGAAGAAATGGGAACAGACCAGAAAGCGGATATTTGAGATTATAGAAGTTGCCGATGAAGACGATATTCTCAGCCGTATTTATGACTGGATGATGCTGGTGTGCATTTTTGCCAGTATTATTCCGCTTGCCTTTAAGAAAACGTATCCGGTATTTAAACTTATTGACCAGATTACGGTATCTGTTTTTATGATTGATTACCTGCTCAGGCTTATTACGGCAGACAAAAAATTACAGAAAAAAAGCCCGCAGGTGTTCTTTCTTTATCCGTTTACGCCTATGGCAATTATCGACCTTCTGTCCATCCTGCCGTCAGTATCCGTTGTCCACCAGACTTTTAAGATATTTAAAATGGCAAGGCTTTTACGCACCTTCCGGGTATTCAGGGTATTTAAGTTTCTGCGCTATTCCAGAAATTTCATTGTCATAAAGAACGTATTTACCAAACAGAAGGAAGCGCTGACCGCGGTGTTTACACTTGCAATTGCCTATATCCTGATTGCCGCGCTGGTAATCTTAAATGTGGAACCGGATACCTTTGATTCATTTTTTGAAGCAGTCTACTGGGCTGCCATTTCACTTACCACGCTCGGATACGGGGATATTTATCCGGTAAGCACCATCGGCAGGCTTGTGACAATGGCTTCCTCGTTTGTGGGGATTGCCATTGTAGCGCTGCCGGCGGGTATTATTACGGCGGGATATATGGATGAGATTTCCAGGTCAGAATGAAGGGAAATCCCTTATTAGCTGCTTTTTTCCAACGCACGCAATCAGGAAAAATATTCAGACTCAAATGAAGCCCTGTCTGTTTCAAAGGCAAAAAGAGTACGCCCTTTTTTTCGAAACCGGTAAAAAGCCTGGCAGGCTGCGCTTTCGCGAATGGTTCTCACCATATCCCCATTCGCAGGGGCCCTGAGGGAACGGGCAGATGCTTTTATCAGCCGGACATCCAGTTCCAGATTCCCCTGAATCACCCGTACCATCCCATTCTGAATCCGAATGACCCTTGCTCCCAGATAGGTAGCAATTCTGTACTCTTTCCCCCGCCACAGGATAACGCCTGTAATTCCGGTAAAATGGAAGCCTGCCATGGGAATATCCGCCACTGACAGCATAAGTGACCCGCCTGAAAAAAAGCACTGCGTCCATATATACTTTTCCGGAAATGACCGCCCCTGGTCGCCTTCCCAGTATCCCTGTGCATTCCGAAACGAATATTCCCGTCCGTTAACAGATACCTTTCCCCGGACCGCATGCCGCATACTCCATACGCTGTGGCGGCATTCCATAAATGGCACGAACGCAAACGGTCCCATAATATCATATTTTAAAGGACAAAGCGGTCCAAAATCCAGCTTTCCGCGGACAGTCAGCTGCGGTGTGCTGATATCCATCTGAATGCCTTTTTCACCAAACCGGTTCTCTCCGATTAATATCTTTCTCCCCGACCGTTGAAATTCATCAGCAGAAAACGTAACTGTCCAGGCATCATCATCCGTAATCATCTGAATGGAACAGGCGCGTCTGCTTCCGGCATTGTGAACGGCAGGTATGACTGCTAAAGTCTGTGTGTCAGACTGACATTTGAAATACCAGCCATAAAAGAAACCGTGCATGCTTATTTACCTCCGTAAAAACAATTTTCTATTCCCAGAATTCTTCAACTTCTTTCAGTATTCCCCATGGGGAAGAATTGTAGCTTCCTCTATGCTCATACCGGTTTTTTGCAGATAATATTTGATCAGGTAATATCCAACGGCATATCCCGCACAATAGGGCAGGCCTGCTTCGGGAAAGCCCTGCATTCTTGCCATTTCATCGCCGTACAGACAGACTATGATATTTTCAAAGCCCGTTGCATCCAGACCGTCATAAATAATCTCTTTGATCAGCGGTAACAGCTCAGGATCTGTTTTTTATCCTGGCCTGCATTCATTATTTTTCTGTAAACATCCGGTGAATATACACGCTTCACAATCATAACAGCCTCCTGGAGCAACAGTACACAGAAATAGCCTGACTGACAAATTCGGCAGTACCGTCCCCGCCTGCCCTGTCAATATTTTTCTTAAAACGTTCATCACCTGCATACATTTGCCCTAATCCGTTAAGGATTTCATCGGTGCATACATAATAGTTATCCGTGATAAATTCCTGCAGGGCAGATATTTTTCCCTGCACCTCCTCTGCAGCAGGCGGTAAATGCCGAAGTGTTCCAAGTTCGGAAAATCTGCCCAGTAATTGTTTCGTTATCTCTTTTTGTTCCTCTTCAGTCTGTGTTGCTGATTTTTGCGCGTAGTCATAATATGCCTGTGTTTTTCCCCACTTTGCTTTTGCTTCTGCCTTATACTGTTCAATTTCGCTTTTGTCAAATGCTTCAAAATTCATTGTTGCGGCTCCTTTGCTTTGAATTTCACGGGCAAGGGTAATCAGTTCGCCTATATGCTGATATTGTAATTCCAACAGCTCAATCTGCCGTGCAACCGCCTCTGACGGGTCAAAATCAGGACTGTCAAGAATTTCTCTGATTTCTTTTAAGGGGAACTGTAATTCACGAAACAGTAAAATATTCTGCAAACGGCCAAGCGCTTTATCGTCATACATCCGATAGCCTGCTTCGGTTACTTTTGCAGGTTTCAAAAGTCCGATTGCGTCATAATAATGCAGTGTGCGCACACTAACACCTGTGAGTTTACTGACTTCTTTTACTGTTCGCATAATTGATTCCTCCCGTGTTATTCCATTTTAAGCTATTACGTTACGTCAGGGTCAATAGGGTTTTTGCAATAAAAAAGAAAGAATGCCCGAAAACCATGTTTTCACGCATTCTTTCAAGTGGACTAGACGGGAGTCGAACCCGTGTCCAAAAACCAGTCCCCTGTCCTTCTACGAGCGTAGTCTGCTGTTTGACATTCCCTCCACCATCCGGAAACAGACGTCCTGATGGTTTTAGTAGCTTCATGATACGCCCATCACTGCAAAGCTTAGGTGATGTCGTTTCCTACAGAGTCGAAGCCTGGGTCCTAAAGTGTAGGTGCCTTAGGTCAGACTGCTGCAACTAGGCAGCGTATGCTAAATTGTCTTCAGCGTTTAATTTTAAAGTTGAGATTTCACGCATCCCCTGCGGCCCGCTTTTCCAGCTTCGTGATCCCTGTCGAAACCTTTACTAGCCCCTGCAACTTTTTGCGCAGCAAAAAGTTGCTACGCGAACGTGCTTCGCCGTCAGGCGAATTCTCATGCACGTTTGCTTCCCGTCTCTGGAAGTCTTTTGATAAACCTGCGCAGCAAAATGTTGCTACGCGAACGCATCTCGCCGTCAGGCGACTTTCATATGCGTTTGCTCCCCGTCTCCGGAAGCCTTTTGATAAACCTGCTTCGCTGCAATACTACAAATTCCGGATTTTGAAATCCCGTTCCGCTTCCCGCCTCTGGTCTTTTTTTGCAATATCCTGGCGTTTGTCGTAAAGCTTCTTTCCTTTTGCCAGAGCAACTTCAACCTTCACGAGACTTCCCTTAAAGTATACCTCGACCGGAACAATCGTATAACCCTTTTGTGCAATTTTTCCGACCAGCTTCTGAATTTCCCTTTTGTGCATCAGAAGCTTCTTCGGACGGAGAGGGTCTTTGTTAAAGATATTTCCTTTTTCATACGGGCTGATATGCATACCGTATAAAATCACCTCGCCGTTTTCGATATGGATAAAAGACTCCTTGATACTGCATTTACCCATACGCATGGACTTCACTTCCGTCCCGGCAAGGGCAATCCCGGCCTCGAACGTCTCTTCCAGAAAATAATCATGGTAGACTTTCTTATTATTGGCAATTAACTTCTTCGCCTGCTTAGCCATTTACAGTTTCCTTCCTCTTTTCAGCCATATCTTTTATGCACTGGGATATTATTTATCATAATTGATTTTCGGCCAAAAAGCAAGAAAGCATTAGCAATATTTATCGACTTTTTATGATTTGGCCGGAGAAATTTCCGTACCCGGCTTATTCCTCTTCCAGTACAAAATCAATGGTACGCAGCATCCGGTCGCAGCCTTCCACCTTTATGCGCACCTTCTGTCCCAGCTTAAAACGCCTGCCCGTGGCTTCTCCCACAAGCTCGTAGGTATTTTCAAAATACTGGTAATAATCATCGGTAAGGGCGGTTACGCGCACCAGTCCCTCCACCGTGTTTTCAAGCTCCACATAAAATCCCCATTCCGTCACACCGGAAATTACACCGGGAAAAACTTCCCCGATATGCCTTTCCATATACTGAACCTTTTTCAGCTTCACCGTCTCACGCTCCGCCTCGTCCGCACGCCGCTCCATTTCACTGGAATGCTTCGCCACCTCCGGCAGAATGTGCTGGTAATGCTCCATACGTTTTCTGTTCATCCTGCCCCGCAGGCTTTCCTTGATAATCCTGTGAATCTGTAAATCCGGATAACGGCGGATGGGGGAGGTAAAATGGCAGTAACAGTCCGCCGCCAGGCCAAAGTGCCCGGTATTTTCCGGGGTGTATTTTGCCTGTTTCATGGAGCGTAAGGTCAGACGGCTGATCAAAGGCTCCTCGTCAGTGCCTTCCAGCTTCTGTAACAGCTTCTGCAGCTCCTTCGGATGAATTTCCTCCGTTCCGGTATGCAGGTGGTAGCCGAAATTGTTAATAAACGCAGACAGCTTTGCAATTTTTTCTGAATCCGGATGCTCATGCGTCCTGTACACAAACGGAAGCTCGCGCCAGTAATAGTCCGCCGCCACCGTTTCATTTGCCGCAAGCATAAAATCCTCGATAATCCTTGTCGCCACATTCCGGTCATAAGGCAGTATATCCACCGGTTTTCCTTTTTCGTCCAGAATGACCTTCGTTTCCGGAAAATCAAAATCAACCGCTCCCCTTTTCCTTCGTTTTTCCTGCAGAATTCCTGCAAGCACTTCCATTCTCTCAAACATCGGCACCAGCTCGCCATAGCTTTCCCGAAGCCTGCTGCCTTTGTCTTCCAGAATCAGTTTTACATTTGTGTAGGACATACGTCTGTCCACGCAGATGACAGTTTCTGCGATGGTATGGTCCACAATTTCCCCTTTGGGATTAATTGTCATAATACAGCTGAGCGCAAGCCTGTCCTGCCCCTCATTCAGGGAACAGATGCCGTTGGACAGCGCATGCGGCAGCATCGGAATCACACGGTCCACCAGGTAAACCGAAGTGCCGCGCTTTAACGCCTCCGCATCCAGCGCACTGTGCTCCTGCACATAATTCGTCACATCTGCAATATGCACGCCCAGAATATAGTTTTCGCCGTCCATGGTAAGGGATACTGCATCGTCCAGATCCTTTGCATCCTCGCCGTCTATGGTTACCATCTGCCAGTCCCGCAGATCCATGCGGCCCGCCATATCCGCTTCCGAAACAGGCTTTGCCACATTCTGTACCTGGCGCAGAATTTTTTCGTTAAATTCCACCGGAAGGTCATAGGCACGCACGATGGAAAGGATGTCCACTCCGGGATCACTGATATGCCCGATAATTTCCACAATTCTGCCTTCGGGTTTGCGCACGGAACGCTTTCCGTAATCCGTAATCTCCACGACCACCTTGTGTCCGCTGACTGCACCCATGGAATGCTCCAGCGGAATAAAAATATCGGACCCGAACTTTGGATTATCCGGAACCGCAAAACCAAATGTTTTGTTCTGTTCAAAGGTACATACTACCTGCGTCATCCCGCGTTCCATAATACAGAGAACACTGCCTTCGCGCCTGCGCCCTCCGGTCCGGGGATCTATGCTGATTTCCACGGTATCCAGGTGCATGGCCCCGTGCGTCCTGTCTTCCGGAATAAAAATATCCTGCGGTTCCCCCTCCACGGAAACAAAACCAAAGCCCCTTGGATGTGCAAAAAACGTACCGGTTATTTTCTTCTTTTCCGCCTTTGCATATTTTCCCCTTTTGGAAACTTCTATTTTTCCTTCCTCAAGCAGTTCCTTAAGCATCTGTTCCAGCTGCGGCCTGTGGTCCTTTTTTACTCCAAGCATGACTGCAAGCTCCTTAATCTTCATCGGTACATACAGTTCATCGCACATAAACCCGTAGAGCTTTTTCTTTCTGTTTTCGTATTTTTTCTGATCCATACTCCATCCTTCCGGCAGGCAAAATAATCGAGCAGGGAAGATTCATCTTCCCCTGCTCGCGCGCCGGACGCGGCAGCTCTGGCTGCATATTTCCTTTCTGCGTCCGTGTGCATAAAAAAACTGCCAGTGACGCATCACCGACAGTCTTAGTCCTGCTCCATCCTACCATATTCCCATATTCAGTACCATTGCAAGTACCAGAAATAAGATTACGCCGACCCTTGTAATCTTAACGAGCATTCCCTCCATGGAGCGTCCCTTGTTCTTGCCCCAGTAAGTATCTGCTGCACCGGCAATTGCGCCAAGTCCCGCAGATTTGCCTTCCTGCATTAAGACTACGACTGTAATGACTACACTCAGTATGATAAATACCACTGTTAAAATCGTATTTAAAACGGTCACGATTTCCACCTCCTAATTGTATATTAACGACTAACCGAGTATACCATATTAAAATCTGTATTTCAATGTTTTTCTGTAATTTTTTTACTTTTCATTTTCGCCAAAATCCCTTATAATAAGAACAAGAAAATGAAAAAATTATACCAATCACAACTTATAATGGAGCAAATCATGACAACCAGACAGTACGGCAGAAACTTCCTGCCATTTTTTCTGTGTCTTTGTCTGCTTTTGGGGGGATGCAGTCCCCATGATTCTTCCACCGTGCCTTCCGCACCGTCCATACCGGATACAGGCAGTGCGGCAGAACAGACGAAAGGCAGCCGTGACAACAGCGCGCGTGTCCTTTCCCCGAGTGCGGACGGCAAAGACATTTATAAATGCGATGCTGCCACAGTAGACGCCTCCAATGTTTCCGAAGGCTATCTGATAGCCGCCTACAAAGGGAAAAACAAAAAAGTAAAACTGCAGATTACCGGTCCGGACCAGGTCACCTACACCTACACCCTGCATGGGGGCAGCGAGGTTTTCCCCCTTACCGCGGGAGACGGCGCCTACAAGACCGAGATTCTGGAAAACATCACCGGCACGAAATATGCAGCAATACTTTCCGAAAACATACCCGTGAAACTTTCCAGCCAGTTCGGTCCTTACCTGTATCCGAACCAGTACGTGAATTTTAACGAAAAATCCCTTGCCGTTGCCGAGGCGGTCCGTCTTTCGGAACCTGCCAACAGCGATTTGGATGTTGTATCTGCTGTATACAGTTATATCATTTCCAATTTTACTTATGACTATGAGAAATCTGCAGAAGTATCCTCCGGATATCTTCCGGATGTGGATACTGTTTTTCAGGCAAAAAGCGGCATCTGCTTTGACTATGCCTCTGTCATGGCCACCATGCTCCGCAGCCAGGGAATTCCCACCCGCCTTGAGGTCGGCTACATGGGGGAGGAATACCACGCCTGGCTCAGCATCCATATCAGGGACAGCGGCTGGATTAACGGCATCATAGAGTTTGACGGCAAAAACTGGGAACTTCTGGACCCCACCTTTGCTGCTACGAGCAGTTCCCCAAAGGATTTTATTCCGGAGAACAGCAAATACATTACCAAATACGTTTATTAGGAGGAGTTATGTCAGCCAGGAAAACTTTAACACAGTCCGAGCTTAGTATGTTCTGCCAGCAGATTGCCATGGTAATCCGTGCAGGCCTTCCCGTTTATTACGGCATTTCCATTTTAAGGGACGAGACCCCGGAAAAAGAAACTGCTGCGCTGCTCGGACAGATTTACGAACCCATGGAAAACGGAAGCACGCTGTATGAGGCATTACGGGCTACCGGCGTTTTTCCCGCCTATATGCTGCATATGGTAGAATTTGGGGAAACTGCGGGGCGTCTGGAAGAAGTTCTGGTTTCTCTGAGCAGTTACTATGACCGTGAGGCAGAAATCAGAAACAGCATCCGGCATGCAGTTACCTATCCGCTAATTATGACCGTAATGATGATTTTCGTCATCATTGCCATGATTACGAAAGTTATCCCTGTTTTCTCCCAGATTTATGAGGAGCTTGGCACGGAATTGTCCGGCATGGCGCGCAGGCTGATGCACATCAGCGATGTCATGAACCGCTATACCATGGTTCTTGTGATTGTTTTTGCCGTTTTACTCCTTATCGGGTTCATTTTATACCATACGGATTTCGGACGGGTTCTCTTTCAGGGAAAAAACCTTTCCATGTCCATTGCCTCCAGCCGTTTTGCAAACTGCATGTATCTCGCGCTTGCCAGCGGGCTGGACACGGACCAGGGGCTTGAGCTTGCCGGGGAGCTGGTAAACCATCCGCATATACAGGCGAGGATTGCCAGCTGCCAGAAACATATCCGGCACGGGGCGTCGTTTGACCGCGCGCTTCTGGAATCCGGCATTTTCTCCCAGTTTTATGCAAGCTGGATTGCCATCGGCTACAAAACCGGAAGCATGGATGAATGCTTAAGACGGATTGGCGACGCCTACGAACAGGAGACGGATGAGAGACTTTCCCACATGCTTTCCGTCATCGAACCGGCGCTGGTGATGATTCTCTGCTTTTTTATCGGACTGATTATGATTTCATTCCTGCTGCCGCTGCTCGGCATTATGACAAGTATCGGATAATTAATGTCATATCCCGAAGAAAGGAACACTCATGGCTCTTTTTTCTGCAAAAAAAGAAAAAAAACATTTTTTCGGATTTTTTCCCCTGCTCTTTCTGGTACTGGCAGTCTGCGCCCTGGTGTATACGGCAGGCAGCCTGACGGAATCAAACAGCGCCCGTGAAAAGGAAATCCTTACTTCCGCGCTGGATAAAAATATTATCCAGTGCTATGCACTGGAAGGCGCGTATCCCCCGGATCTTGCCTATCTGTGTGACCATTACGGCTTTACCTATAATAAAGACCGCTTTTTTATTGACTACCAGTACATCGGAAGCAACCTTCGCCCTGATGTTACAGTGATTGAACGAACGACCGGAGACTGATATGCTGCGATTATATTCTTCTTCCAGAAAATTTGATACGGTTTTTATCGTACTTCTGTTTGTGCTGTTTGCGCTCACGGCAGGCATGCTCGTACTGATTGGTGCAAGCCAGTACCGCATCACGACAGATTCCATAAACAGAAACTATGAAATACGTACTGCCAGCTCCTATCTGACAGAAAAAATGCACCAGTATGATACTTCATCCGGTGTTTCCGTAACAGAACATGCACTTGTGTTTTCGGAAACCATAGAAGACAACCAGTATCTGACTTATATCTATTATTATGACGGTGCACTGTACGAATTATTCACCGCTGCAGACACTGATTTTGTTCCGGGCGCCGGTGCAGAAATCATGCCCCTGAACGGATTCAACGCCGAAAAACTGGAAAACGGACTGATCCGTATCTGCTTTACGGATACCGAAGGCAGTATGCACCAGGAATATCTGCACAGCCATACAGATCATTAAATCAATCAGCTGATTGCGAAGGGAGGCTCCATGAAACGCACACATTCCAGAACGAGTATTTTTCTGATGGAAATTATTTTAAATCTTCTGCTTTTTTCCATTCTCCTGATTGTGGGACTGCAGTTTTTTATCCGCACCCATACCCTGACGGAAGAAACCTCACAGCTTCACCAGGCTGTGGCAGGCTGCAAAAGCGTCGCATCCGCCTTTGAAAACGGCAGCGGCTCGCGGAATGATTTTCTTGAGCTGTACCACTACAGTGTTAATCTGGACAACAAAACCCTGCTTTTCCTGGACTCCGGCTTCCAGGAATGCCAGAAACAGGATGCCAGCTACTACATAACAATTACGGTAAATGATACAAAAACAGAGGGGCTGAAAAAAGCACATATTACCTGCAGCAGTGCAGACCACAGGGTCATTTATTCCCTGACAGCCTGCCATTACAGCAGACGCCGCGTGTCACAGACACACTCCTTAAAGGAGGTGGCATTATGAAGCCTGCGGACAGAAAGAACAAAAATACCTTTTCCAATTTCGGGTTCACCACGGTATTAATTGTCTTCGTTATGATTTGTATCGTAACCTTTTCCGCACTTGCCTACCTGACTGCCGCTTCGGATTACCGGCTCAGTAAAAAAGTTGCAGACCGCACCACAGACTATTACCAGGCGGAAGAAAAAGCATATCTGGTACTGGGTGAAATTGACAGCGCTCTTACCGGTGTATACGGGCACCGCATGAAAAAAGATACCTACCTGAAAAAGTCACGCCAGGCACTGGATGAATATGCGAAAGACCACAGTGTTTCCCTTCTGATACAGGATAAGGATACTCTTACGGTCTCCTACCGTATTGAAGTCAGTCCGCAGGAAGAACTGATTGTCACTTTAAAAGTATGCTATCCCCCCGAAGCAGAAGGCGCCTGCCTGAAACTGACGGGCTGGCAGACCATAACGGAACTTCAGCAGGAATCAGACAGTGAATAAATTTATAAAGGGAATTAATGATTAAGGAGAAATGAAATGGACGTTAAAAAATTTTTAGAAGATGCAACCAGCCGCAGTGCTTCCGATATTTTTATTATTGCTGGAAAACCACTGACCTACAAAACGAAAGGAATTATGAAATCCTTTGAAGGGGACTGTATGTATCCGGATGATACGTTTAAATTTGTTACAGGCATATATGCGCTTGCCGAACGGAGCATTGACCAGTTTGAACAGACCGGGGATGATGATTTTTCTTTTGCAATCCCTGGCGTCTCCCGTTTCCGCGTCAGCACCTTCAAGCAGCGCGGCTCTTATTCCGCAGTGATCCGTGTCATCACATTTGATCTGCCCCGGCCGGAAGAGCTGCACATTCCTGAGGTAGTTATGAACCTTGCCTCTTCCAGAAACGGAATGGTTCTTGTCACAGGTCCGGCAGGCAGCGGAAAATCCACTACCCTTGCCTGCATTATTGACAAAATCAACAGGGAACGGGAATCCCATATTATCACACTGGAAGACCCGCTGGAATACCTGCACCGCCATGAAAAAAGCATTGTTTCACAGCGCGAAATCAATACCGACACTGAAAGCTACCTGACCGCTCTGCGTGCGGCGCTCCGCCAGAGCCCTGATGTCATTCTGCTTGGGGAAATGCGTGATTACGAAACCATGAATACGGCAGTTACTGCAGCAGAGACCGGACACCTGATTTTTTCCTCCCTGCATACCATCGGGGCAGCGAATACCATTGACCGGATTATTGATGCGTTTCCAGCCACACAGCAGCACCAGATTTCCATCCAGCTTGCATCCGTCCTGCAGGCAGTCATCAGCCAGAAGCTTCTGCCCACAGTAAACGGTGAAATGATTCCTGCATTTGAAATTATGATTTTAAATCCTGCCATCCGCAACCTGATTCGTGAAGGAAAGGTACACCAGATTGACGGCATTATTTATACATCCGCTGCAGACCACATGATTGCCATGGACTCCAGCATTTACAATCTCTGCAATGAAGGTATTATTGACCACCACACTGCCGTTGCAGAAGCAGTGAATCCTGATATCATGGCAAAACGTTTAGGGTTTCTTTAATCATTACAATCTACATGTTCCATAATCCGCAGCAGCTGGTTGTATTTGGCGGTGCGCTCCCCTCTGCACGGTGCGCCCGTCTTAATCCAGCCGGCATTGACTGCCACGGCAAGATCGGCAATAAACGCATCCTCTGTTTCCCCGGAACGGTGGGAAATGACAGCCTTGTATCCACTCTTCTGCGCCAGCTCGATGGCGTCCATTGCTTCTGTGAGCGTACCAATCTGGTTGACCTTAATCAGCACGG
Source organism: uncultured Agathobacter sp. (assembly GCA_910587655.1). GTDB lineage: Bacteria > Bacillota > Clostridia > Lachnospirales > Lachnospiraceae > Roseburia. Next base: position 171,547 of record CAJUND010000004.1, read on the forward strand.
CATTTGCCACCTTAAGGTCAATTCCGCAGTGAATCCTTTTGGTATTTGTGACAAACAGGTCATCACCCACAAGCATCACTTTGTCTCCCAGACGCTTTGTCAGGCTCTGCCAGCCATCCCAGTCGTCCTCGTCCAGACCGTCCTCAATGGAAATTAACGGATAATTCTTTGCCAGGTCCTCATAAAGCGCAATCATCTCTTCTGCACTTCTTATAATTTCCTGTTCCCCGTCTGCCTCACTTTCTCCCGGAAAATGATACATGCCGTCTTCCTCGTTATAAAGTTCGGAGGTCGCCGCATCCATGGCAAACGCAATGTCGTCCCCTGTCTTATAGCCCGCTTTTTCCACGGCGCGTTTTAAATAGGCAAACACTTCCCCGGCATTTGTAAAATCCGGTGCAAATCCGCCTTCATCCCCGACTGCCGTCAGTTTTCCATCCTCATGCAGAATCTGACGCAGGAAATGATAAACCTCTGCCCCCATACGCAGTGCATCCGGAAATGAATCCGCACCGACCGGAACAATCATAAACTCCTGGAAATCAAGCGAGTTTTTGGCATGCACACCGCCGTTTATCACATTCATCATCGGCATTGGGAAACGTTTGGCATTGATTCCCCCAAGATAACGGTACAGCGGCATATCCAGTGCAGCAGCCGCACATTTTGCGCAGGCAAGCGATACACCGAGAAGCGCGTTCGCCCCAAGGTTTCCCTTGTTGTCGGTTCCATCCAGCTCTACAAGCTTTCTGTCAATGCACACCTGGTCGAGTACGTTCAGCCCGACGATTTCCTGGCGGATACGGGTATTGATATGTTCCACAACCTTCTGCACGCTTAACCCGAAATAACGCTCTGTGCCGTCACGCAGCTCGATTGCCTCAAAACGTCCGGTACTTGCCCCTGACGGAACGGATTCCCTTCCCACCGTCTTCTTTCCGGTTGTCTCGGTCTGTGCGGTTACTTCCACCTCAACGGTCGGATTTCCCCTGGAATCGAGGATTTCCCTTCCGTAAATTTCTGTGATTTGTATTGTCAACGACATAAAAAACAGCCTCCCTTTTTCATATTGTCATACACCAGTGAAACTTTGTTCCTTAGTGTCTGCCGGGCGGCTGTTTTTTATACATAACTTTATAATATTTATTTACACACTGATTTCTGCTTTTACGCCAAGCACCGCTTTATTTTTATCCAGTACCGGACGGATAATATCACGCAGGAATACTTCCACCTGCCGCGGGGCGCAGCCGACATAAAGCTCCGGCTTTAACCGTTCCTCAATCTGCTCCCTGGTAAGTCCGAACGCAGGGTCTGCTGCAATCAGTTCCACCAGATTGTTGTCCTTTCCTTCTTCCTTGACCGTTTTTGCGGCTTCCATGGAAAGTGTACGGATTTTCTCATGAAGCTCCTGACGGTTTCCTCCTGCTTTTACGGCGTCCATCATAATGTTTTCGGTTGCCATAAACGGAATCTCCGCCATAAAATGCTTGTAGATCACCTTTGGATAAACCACCAGTCCGTCCACGACATTTAAACATAAATCGAGAATCCCGTCCACAGCCAGAAATCCTTCCGGAACGGAAATTCTTTTGTTTGCCGAATCATCAAGGGTACGTTCAAACCACTGCTCGGAGGATGTAATCGCAGGATTTAAGGCGTCTGCCATGACATAACGTGACAGGGAGGCAATACGCTCGCTCCGCATCGGGTTTCTCTTGTATGCCATTGCGGACGAACCAATCTGGTTTTTCTCAAACGGCTCCTCCACTTCTTTCAGATGCTGCAGAAGACGGATATCATTGGACATCTTATGCGCGCTGGCAGCAATGCCCGCCAGAATGTTTAACACCCTGGTATCCACTTTTCTGGAATAGGTCTGTCCGGAAACCGGATAACAGGAATTAAATCCCATTTTTTCCGCAATCATCGGATCAATTTTGTCAATCGTATCCTGGTCGCCGTCAAACAGCTCTTTAAAGCTTGCCTGCGTCCCGGTCGTACCCTTGGAACCAAGCAGTTTCAGGCTGCCCTGCACATATTCCAGGTCTTCCAGGTCCATCAGAAACTCCTGCATCCACAGCGTGGCACGTTTTCCAACTGTTGTCGGCTGTGCCGGCTGGAAATGGGTAAAGGCAAGCGTCGGCTGGTCCTTGTATTTTTCAGCAAATACGGAAAGCTCAGAAATGACATTTACCAGCTTTTTGTGTACCAGGGAAAGCGCTTCATTCATCACAATGATATCGGTATTGTCGCCAACATAGCAGGAGGTTGCTCCCAGATGGATAATTCCCGCCGCTTTCGGACACTGTTTTCCGTAGGCATACACATGGCTCATCACATCATGGCGCACCAGTTTTTCCCGTTCCTTTGCCACTTCATAATTGATATCACTGATGTGTTCCTTTAATTCATCAATCATATCCTGTGTAATGACCGGCTTTCCATTTTCGGAAAGCCCAAGCTCCATCTCTGTTTCTGCAAGTGCAACCCAGAGTTTTCTCCATGTGGTAAATTTCATGTCCTGTGAGAAAATATACTGCATTTCCTTACTTGCATAACGCTCCGAAAGGGGACTGGTGTATCTGTCTGTACTCATTGTTTTCTCCTTATCTGCTCATCTTTCTTTCCAAATCAATTTCCTTGTCAAAATATTCACCGCGAATATCCTCTTTCGGCGGCTCAATCGGATATGTTCCGTTAAAGCAGCCTTTGCAGACTGGCAGTCCGTCCACCATCTGCGACAGGCGCTCCATGTTAAGATAGCCCAGGGAATCCGCCCCGATAATCTCACGGATTTCCTCAATACTGCGGTTATACGCAATCAGCTGTTCCCTTGCCGGAATATCCGTACCGAAATAGCACGGCCACAAAAACGGCGGCGAGCTGATTCTGACATGAACCTCCGTTGCCCCTGCGTCACGCAGCATCCGGACAATCCGGTCCGAGGTGGTACCCCTGACAATGGAATCATCTATCATAATGACACGTTTTCCTGCCACTGCATCTTTTAAAACATTCAGCTTGACCTGCACACTGGATTCCCGGCTGCTCTGCTTCGGCTTGATAAACGTCCGTCCGACATAACTGTTTTTTACAAAAGCCGTCCCATACGGAATCCCCGACTGCAGGGAATACCCAAGCGCCGCTGCATTTCCGGATTCCGGCACCCCGGTCACAAGGTCTGCGTCCACCGGGGAATCCTGCGCAAGATACTTTCCGGCACGGATACGGCTCTCATAGACGCTCATGCCGTCAATATGGCTGTCCGGCCTTGCAAAATAAATGTATTCAAAAATACAGCGCGCTTCCTGTTCCTCCCCAAGCGCCATGGACAAATCGGACTCAATCCCGCCCTCCGGCGAAATCGTAACGACCTCTCCCGGCTTTACGTCCCTGACAAACTCTGCCCCGATGGTATCAAGGGCACAGCTTTCCGAGGTCAGGATGTAGGCATTGTCACGTTTGCCGATACACAGCGGCTTAAAGCCATACGGGTCCCTTGCCCCTATCAGCTTTCTCGGACTGGCGACCACAAGCGAATACGCCCCCTTAAGCTTCCTGCAGGCGCGGCTTACCGCCTCCTCCACCGTTGCCGAGTTTAACCGTTCCCTTGCAATATGGTAGGCAATCACCTCAGAATCAATTGTTGTCTGGAAAATGGCTCCTGTATATTCCAGGTCCCTGCGCAGCTCCGGTGCATTAATCAGGTTGCCGTTGTGCGCAAGTGCAAGCGTACCCTTGACATAATTAAGCACAAGCGGCTGTGCGTTTTCCCTTGTGGAAGAGCCTGCCGTGGAATACCGCACATGACCCACGCCGATATCCCCCTTCATACGCTCTAAATCCTCCGGGGCAAAAACTTCATTGACAAGTCCCATGCCCTTATAGGACACAATTTTTCCTTTGGGGCCGTATGTATCGCTGACCGCAATCCCGCAGCTCTCCTGCCCGCGGTGCTGCAGGGCAAACAGTCCGTAGTAAATGGCTGACGCCACATCCGCCCCGTCAAAATCATACATTCCGAATACCCCGCATTCTTCATGCAGGGTATCCTCCTCACAACCGTTTCTCTCCAACAGATTATTCTGATTCATGTCTTTACTCCATGCTAAAAGGTTTTCCAGTCAGAAGCTCGTATGCTTCTTTATATTTATCCACTGTCTTTGTTACCACTTCCTCCGGAAGCAGATAGTCACTGTCCGGATTTGCCTTCAGCCAGTCCCTGACAAACTGCTTGTCAAACGAAGGCTGTCCTTTGCCTGCCTGATAGCCGTCAAGCGGCCAGAACCTTGAGCTGTCCGGCGTCAGCATCTCATCCCCAAGCACAATTTCACCGTTTTCATCCAGTCCAAATTCGAACTTGGTATCCGCAATAATAATTCCTTTGGAAAGCGCATACTCTGCGCACTTTTTATAAAGGGCAACCGTGCAGTCCTTTATTTTTGCTGCATAGTCCGCTCCCTTTCCCGGATACATTTTTTCCAGTATTTCCACTGATTTTTCATAGGAAATATTTTCATCATGCTCTCCCAGCTCAGCTTTGGTACTCGGCGTATAAATCGGCTCCGGCAGCTTGTCGGATTCCTTTAAGCCTTCCGGCAGCTGAATCCCGCAGACCATTCCGTTTTTCTGGTAGCTTTCCCAGCCGCTTCCGGTGATATATCCCCTGACAATGCACTCAATCGGCAGCATTTCAAGCTTTTTGCACATCATGCTGTTTCCGGTAAACTGTTCCTGCCGGAAAAATTCAGGCATCTCATTTACATCCACGGTAATCATATGGTTTTTCACCACATCGCTGGTGAAATCAAACCAGAATTTTGACATCTGGGTCAGAATTGAACCTTTTTTTGTAATCCGGTTCTTTAAAATATGGTCAAAAGCCGAAATACGGTCTGTTGCAACAATAACCAGGCTGTCCCCGTTATCGTAGATTTCCCTTACCTTTCCCTCTTTAAACGGCTGAAATTCTTTCATGTAATGTACCACCTTTCCCCTTTCTTTGAACATGCCTACTCCACCAGCAGGCTTTCCCCGGTCATTTCCTCTGGCTGCTCCAGTCCCATAATTTCAAGCAGTGTCGGTGCGATATCCGCCAGGCAGCCGCCTTCACGAAGCTTATACTTTGGATCTGCATTCACCAGAATAAACGGAACCGGATTGGTCGTATGGGCCGTATGCGGCTCACCGGTTTCGTAATCAGTCATTTTTTCAGCATTTCCATGATCTGCACAGATAAAGAGTACTCCATCCACTTCCTTTATGGCGTCCACGGCATCCCCGACCAGTTCGTCCACACGTTCAACGGCTTTTACTGCCGCAGGAATCACACCCGTATGTCCCACCATGTCCGGGTTCGCAAAGTTAATAACGATAACGTCGTATTTGTCGGATTTAATTGCCTCAACAAGGTCCATTCCTACTTCCGGCGCGCTCATTTCCGGTTTTAAGTCGTAGGTTGCCACTTCCTTCGGGGAATTAACTAAAAGCCTCGCCTCGTCCACGTTTGGCTCCTCGATACCGCCGTTAAAGAAGAATGTCACATGCGCATACTTCTCCGTCTCAGCAAGGCGGAGCTGCTTCTTGCCGCATTTTGCAAGGTATTCGCCAAAGGTATTGACGATTTCCTCTTTTTCAAAGGCAACGTGTTTGTTTGGAATGGTTTCGTCATAATCCTTAAAGCACACATAAAATGTCTTAAAAAACGGACGGTCAAATCCTGTAAACTGATCGTCGCAGAATGCACGGGTGATTTCCCTCGCACGGTCCGGACGGAAATTGAAAAAGATAACGGAATCATTTTCCTTTACAAGGGAAACCGGGCTGCCGTTTTCTGTAATGACAGTCGGAAGGACAAACTCATCCGTCACGCCGTCTGCATAGGAATCCTCCATTGCCTGCACGGCACTCTCAGCCTGCACGCCCTCGCCCTTGACAAGGGAATCATAGGCTTTTTCCACCCTGTCCCAGTTATTGTCACGGTCCATTGCATAGTATCTTCCGGAAAGGGAAGCAATTTTTCCTACGCCGATTTCTTTCATTTTTTCTTCCAGTTCTGCCACAAAATCCTTTCCGGATGCAGGCGGCGTGTCACGCCCGTCCAGAAAACCATGAACATAAACCTTTGTCAGACCCTGTCGTTTTGCCATTTCCAGGATTCCGTAAATATGGGTATTGTGGCTGTGTACGCCGCCGTCAGACAAAAGTCCCCACAGATGCAGGTCAGAGTCATGTTCTTTACAGTTTTCCATGGCGCGAAGCAGCACCTTGTTTTCAAAAAATGACCCGTCCTCAATCGCTTTGGTAATTCTGGTAAGATCCTGGTAAATAATGCGGCCTGCACCGATATTCATGTGCCCGACCTCTGAATTTCCCATCTGTCCGTCCGGAAGACCAACGGCAAGACCGCTCGCACGTCCCTTTGCAAACGGACACTCCTTCATCAGCCTGTCCATTACCGGCGTATTTGCCATCGCGATTGCATTTCCTTCGGTTTTGTCATTCAGACCATAACCGTCAAGAACCATAAGTACAACTGGTTTTTTACTCATTTTTGAATCCTCTCTTTCTATATCTGTCATCTGCAGCACAGGATGCTTCATTCTCATTAACAAGTATATCTTGATTCGGGGTTTGATTTCAAGTCTTAATTGCCTGTCTGCACGCCGTCCTTGACATTACCCACAAAATCAATCAGGCGCATATCAAGGTCCACGTTGTCAAACCGCAGTCCGTAACGCCGTCCCGAAGTATAGGCATACGGTGATTCCCCCGGCATGTTTACATCCTTATACGCATGAATCCTGCCGTCCTCATCAATTCCAACCCCGGAGGAAACGTCCGCCAGATAATGGTAGAACTCCTTCTTTTCCTCCACGCCTGCCAGCAGGCTGGTTTTCAGGTTTTTCTGCACACATGGCAGCATTCTCAGGGACAGTTCCCCCTTGTCATCTATCTGAATCTGTGCAATCGCGGTATAGAGTGTTCCTGTGGAAAACCAGAAATTCCCCAGGCTGTAGGCAACCGGAGTCCCTTCCTCAAAACTCACTCCCTGCATTCTGTGCGGATGCCCGCCGATTACGGCGTCAGCCCCTGCTTTTGCACACAGCTTTGCAATCTCTCTTTGTTCTTTATCATAATTTACAGTTCCTTCCGCCCCCCAGTGCATATAGGCAATCACATAATCGCTGTTCTTTTTTGCCGTGCGGATGGCTGCCTGCAGCGCTTTTGTCTGCTGTGTCTTTAACACTCCGGACGTCTGTTCCCCTGCCTTTTGGGTATAATGGGAAAACCTTTCAATTTCTGTCGCCGATACAATTGCAATTTTTCTGCCGCCGATAATCACATAACGTGCTGCGGACGCTTCCTTTAAATTACGTCCTCCGCCGCTGTATACAATTTTATTGTTCTCCAGGGTTTCCAGGGTATCCAAAAATCCCTGCTCCCCAAAATCAAATACATGGTTATTTGCTATGGAAACCATGTCGGTTCCGAAAACTTCCAGTGCACCTGCCGCTTCCGGTTTTGCCCGGAAAACATATTCCTTGTCCTGCGCTGCGGATGCTTTGGTATACACAAATTCGTTGTTTACCATTGTAAAATCCGCCGACTGCAGCTCATTTCTGATATCCTCTGAAATACAGTCTGCAACATGTCCGGTATCTCCTGCTGCCTTCATGGTACACCAGCCGGAATCAAAATTAATATCCCCGATAAAATCCAGACGGATACAGGAACTGTCCGCCGGTTCCTTCCATATGATGTCCGTCCATTCGGATGATGCAAAATAATCCCTGCCGTACTCACTCCAGACCACATGGATACTTTTTCCCAGCATTTCATACCACACATCTGCCCCGGCGTTCTCCGTTTTCATTTTGTCCGCCAGTTTTACAAGCATATCCGTACCGTACTCGGAACCAAGCCACACAAAAAAGCTCTCATCCGCCGGATAACCACCGAATACTTTGAATGATGCATTCGCCGTAATATCTGAAATCGCCTGCTCTGCTTCCTTAAGCCGCTCCATATCTCCATATTCAGTTGTTTTTTCTGTCTGGGTCTGCAGATGAAGTGTATCCCCGGTATTTTTGGCAGCCGTACTCTTTCCGGTATGCCTGTCCGAAAAACAGACTCCCGTCAGTACCGCCAGAAAAACCAGCAGTGTCCCGATATAAACCAGGCGTTTTTTATTCATAAATTCTCCTTCTGGATTGCATTACATTCAACAGTATACAATGAAAACAGCTTATTTTCAAGATGATTATGGATTAATGAATCAGCCCCTGCCGGAAACAAAAAGGGATTCCATTGGTAATACCTACCAGAGAATCCCTTGTTATGATTTCCAACAGTTAATGATTTAGTAATTTACAATCTTACCAAAATCTGCCTTTAAGCTTGCGCCGCCTACCAGACCTCCGTCAATGTCCGGCTTTGCAAACAGCTCTGCTGCATTTCCTGCATTCACAGATCCGCCATACTGGATACGGACAGCCTCTGCGGTTGCTGCATCATAAATTTCCCCGATGCATGCACGGATTGCTGCACAGACTTCCTGGGCCTGGTCGGATGTGGCTGTCTTGCCTGTTCCGATTGCCCAGATCGGCTCGTATGCAATTACCATTTTTGCCACGTCAGACGCCGGAACGCCTGCAAGGTCTGACTTAATCTGTAAACGAATCCAGTCGATGGTAACTCCCATTTCCCTCTGTTCAAGTGACTCACCGCAGCAGAGAATCGGTGTCAGACCTGCTTCAAAGGCTTTCTTCACCTTCTTATTTAAAAGCTCGTCATCTTCCTTGAAGTAGTCGCGTCTTTCAGAATGACCTAATACGACATACTTCACGCCTGCGTCCACAAGCATTTCAGCGGAAATCTCTCCGGTGTATGCACCTTTGTCCTCGAAATACATGTTTTCTGCCCCGACTTCCACATTGGTTCCCTTTACTGCCTCCACAACCGGCACAATATCAATTGCAGGAACACAATATACGACATCCACACTGTCAGATGTTACAAGTGGCTTTAATTCTTCCACCAATTTCACTGCCTGGCTTGGAGTCATATTCATCTTCCAGTTGCCGGCTACAATTTTTTTTCTTGCCATGGTTCTCTCCTATGCATTTATTTATTCTTAATTTAATTTAAAACTTTATTTATCATCTGCCGCCATAACGCCTGGAAGCTCCTTGCCCTCTAAAAATTCAAGGGAAGCGCCGCCGCCTGTGGAAATATGGCTCATCTTGTCAGCATAACCCATCTGGTTGACTGCTGCTGCGGAATCGCCGCCGCCGATAATGGTGGTTGCATCTGTTTCTGCAAGTGCCTTTGCTACTGCCAGCGTACCGGCTGCAAGCGTCGGATTCTCAAATACACCCATCGGTCCGTTCCATACTACGGTCTTTGCGCTCTTAACAGCATCTGCAAACATTTCTGCGGACTTCGGTCCGATATCGCATCCCTCACGGTCTGCAGGCATAGCAGTGATATCGCAATTCTGCACATCTGCGGATACATCTGCATCAATCGGATTCGGGAAATCGCTGATGGTTACGGAATCCACCGGAAGCAGAATCTTCTTGCCCATCTTCTCTGCTTTTTCCATCATTTCCTTACAGTAATCAAGTTTCTCATCATCGCAGAGGGACTTTCCGATTTCATAACCCTGTGCCTTGATGAAGGTATAAGCCATACCGCCGCCGATAATTAAGGTATCGCATTTCTCCAGAAGGTTATTGATAACATTCAGCTTGTCTGCAACTTTGGCGCCGCCAAGGATTGCAACAAACGGACGAACCGGATTCTCCACGGCATTGCCAAGGAAATCTATTTCCTTCTGCATCAAGTATCCAACTGCATTTTCGCCGCCCTTTTCACTGATAAACTTTGTCACGCCTGCAACAGAAGCATGTGCCCTGTGGGAAGAACCGAACGCATCGCATACGTATACATCTGCAAGGTCAGCAAGCTCTTTGGAGAACTCCTCACCATTTTTTGTCTCTTCTGTTCCGCGGAAACGTGTATTCTGAAGTAATACCACTTCGCCTTCTTTCATGTCGGCAACCGCTTTTGTGGCAGCTTCACCGGTTACATTGTAATCAGAAACAAAGTTTACGGACTGTCCAAGCACTTCTTCCAGTCTCTTTGCAACCGGAGCCAGGGACTCTCCCTCATTCGGTCCGTTCTTTACTTTGCCAAGGTGTGAGCAGAGAATTACCTTTCCGCCGTCCTTTAAAAGTTTCTGGATGGTAGGAAGCGCTGCTTTGATACGTGTATCATCAGTAATCTCGCCGCCCTTTAAAGGTACGTTGAAATCGCATCTTACCAGTACCCTTTTTCCTTTTACATTGATGTCGTCAACTGATTTTTTATTTAATGCCATAATACACCCCATTCCGCCGCGTCAGCGGCAATTCATATCATCCCCGCAAGGGGAAATGTATTGAAAAAGGTCCGGCCCTAAGGCCGGACCTCTCCCAAAACACACTCTGTGTTTATAAGTTCCTGTAACTCTGAATCTTATTATGCCAGCTCAGAGAAGTACTTGATTGTACGAACCATCTGAGATGTGTAGCTGTTCTCATTGTCATACCATGAAACAACCTGTACCAGGTTATCCTCGCCTACCATGGTCTGTGTGGCATCAAAGATAGATCCTGCTGTGCTTCCGATAATATCAGAAGAAACGATTTCTTCGTCATTGTATGCAAATGACTCAGTAGCTGCATTCTTCATAAATTCGTTAATCTGCTCTTTTGTTACAGACTTCTCAACAGTTGCAACCAGTATGGTTGTAGAACCTGTAGGACATGGAACACGCTGTGCGCTTCCGATTAACTTGCCGTATAACTCCGGAATAACTAATCCGATTGCCTTTGCAGCGCCTGTGCTGTTTGGCACGATATTTACTGCTGCAGCACGGGAACGTCTTAAATCTCCCTTTCTCTGAGGTCCGTCAAGTGTCATCTGGTCACCAGTGTATGAGTGAATGGTACTCATGATACCGGACTTGATTCCTGCAAGGTCATTTAATGCCTTTGCCATAGGAGCCAGGCAGTTTGTTGTACATGAAGCAGCAGAGATAATGGTATCCTCCGGCTTTAATGTCTCATGGTTTACATTGTAAACGATGGTAGGAAGGTCATTTCCTGCAGGTGCAGAAATTACAACCTTGCGTGCTCCCGCATTAATGTGTGCCTGAGCCTTTTCCTTGCTGGTGTAGAATCCGGAACACTCTAATACGACGTCAACCTTTAAATCACCCCATGGGCAGTTATTTGCATCCGGGAAAGCATAAATCTTAATTTCTTTTCCGTCAACTGTGATAGAATCCTCTCCTGCCTTTACCTTGTCAGCTAAAGCATATTTTCCCTGTGAGCTGTCATACTTTAATAAGTGAGCCAGCATCTTAGGGCTTGTTAAATCGTTAATTGCTACTACTTCGTAACCCTCTGCTCCGAACATCTGTCTGAAAGCAAGACGACCGATACGGCCGAATCCGTTGATTGCAACTCTTACTGCCATTCTTTATTCCTCCTAGAATTTGTAAATATAGTCGCTTGGGACATGCATCCCAGTCTTTTTTTATTTTAACTAATTATTTCCCAAAGTTCAAGTGTTTTTTGTTGAATTTTTCCTGTATTACCAGTATTATGGTTACAGTCCTGTTTTTTCCAGCGACATCCGTGGGAAAGACCGGATAAAAACATCTGAAAGGAGACCTGACTGTATGTTGTGGGATACGCATATGCACAGCCGCCACTCCGGTGACAGCGACGCCTCCATGGAGGATATGGCTGTTTCCGCTGTCCGAAAAGGGCTGGACGGCATTTGTTTTACTGACCACCTGGATTATGATTACCCTAAGGAGCCGGAATTATTCCTTCTGGATATTCCTTCCTATAAAAAAGAAACCGAACGGCTTCAGGATATGTTTGCCGGTAAGCTTGAAATCCGCTGGGGGATCGAACTCGGACTCCAGCCATGCCTTGCCGGAAAAAACAATGCCGTCTCCTCTGCATTTCCCTTTGATTTTGTGATCGGCTCCTCCCATGTGGTTCACGGCACGGACCCCTATTACGCAGATTATTATGAGGGCCGGACACAGGAACAGGCATATCTTGAATATTTTGAATCCATTCTGGAAAATTTACAGACGGACGCGGACTTTGACGTCTACGGCCATCTGGATTATGTTGTGCGCTACGGGCCGGACAGGGACAGATTCTATTCATACAGGAAATTTTCCGGCGTTATTGACGAAATTTTGCGAAAGCTTATTGACAGGGGAAAAGGACTCGAACTAAATACCGCTGGTTACAAAGCCGGACTGGACCACCCGAACCCCACCGAGGAAATCCTTTTCCGTTACCGCGAACTTGGCGGGGAAATTATCACCGTTGGCGCAGACGCCCATGCACCTGAACATATCGCCTTCGCCTATGACCGCGTGAAAAAAATTCTTCTGGATGCCGGATTCCGCTATTACTGCGTGTTTTCCGCCCGTAAACCAGATTTTTTTCCTGTTTTATAACTTTTTTCACAAAAAAAGCTTGCAATATCTGGATAAAAATGTATAATAAAGATATTGAAACATGTTATGGATATAACGTGTCACGTACGCAAATGAGTATGTAGTTCAATTTTATTAGACAATTATCTAATTAACTACTCAGTTACTCAACAATTAAGTAACTAAGAAGGAGCAGGTTTCCTCGCCTGCTCCTTTCTTCGTGCTTTTTTGCCGGTGTTTTATAAAACACCGCAGATATACAAAACCCGGTTTTCAGGAACCAGATTCGCTGCAAACCGGGTTTTTATGATTTGTTTGAAAACTGCTTACAGTCTCCTGAGCATTTCATTGGCATAACGTTCCAGCATCTTCCCGACATCATCCTTTCTGTTCCTGGAGCACGGAATTTTCCGCCCGTTTCTCATAATCACCTTGTCTTCCAGACTGTCAGCAAATGCACAGTTTACCAGAAAGCTTTTGGATGTGCGCACAAAGTACTGCTTTTTCAACTCCTTTTCATACTCCCAGAGGTTTCCGCGGAAGCGGTACTCCTGGAAACGGCTCTCTTTATCATTAAAATATACCGTCAGATAATGCCCATGACTCTCAAAATACTGAATGTCCGCCGTACGGACAAGCGTATTACGCGTTTTTGTTCCAAGCTGTATATATTTTGTACGGTGTTCCCATACCCAAAGCCGGTCCACTGCCCGTTCCAGATCCTTTCTCCATGATTTCATACGGATAAAATCAACCGGACGGTACTCAAACGCAGCCTGCATATCTTCCTTTTTCGAACTGATAAACACCAGAAGCGGATGGTCCACTTCATTATTAATCCGTAAAAATGCTGCCACGCCAAATCCCGGCGCATCACTCAGACGGGTATTCAGAAACACCACATCCTTGGGATGTTCCATTTCCTCCAGAAGCCTTGCACCTTCCCCATAAATGGTAATCTGTACTTTAAAATCCCTTTCATTATAGAAATTATAGATTTCATCCGCCAGCTCCTCTGCAAACAACGGATCTGATTCACAAATTGCAATCTCCCACATATCTGTTGTACCTCCTTTTATTTTTTCATAAGTTAAATCTCATACACTGTATGCAAACAACTTTGCACATAATTATATAACGTCTTATTTTCATCAATAAAAAGATACAGTTATGCAGTATCCATTCTGATACAGCTATTCTAACGCATTGCCTGCTTTCTTAAGGTGTGATTACGATATTTGTTTTTATTTGTTTTCGTTAGTTTTTGTTGTACTTTGTTAAAATGTGTCATATAATGATATTAACTGAAAACTGGAAAAGGATGGAAATTTGTCATGGACGAACGGGAACTAACGATTTTACTTGTAGAAGACGACAAAAATGCATGCAGGGATATTCAGAATTATGCTGATACAATTGAGGAGGTTCGCATTACAGGTGTGACAAACAATTCCAGCGAGGCACTGAAACTCACACAGCACATGCTGCCGGATGTGGTGATACTGGACCTGGAGCTTCATCATGGCGGCGGAAACGGCTTATTTTACCTGCAGGGGCTGAAAGCCTTAAGCCTGCCAAGAAACCCGTATATTCTGATAACAACAAATAATTCCAGCATTATCACGCTGGAACAGACAAGAAACCTCGGAGCGGACTTCATTATGGCAAAATATGAGTCCGAATACTCCGCTCAGTATGTAATTGAATTTCTGCGGATGATGAAGGCCACTATTTTTTCAGCAGCCTCCGTTTCTTCCACAGATTCTCCGGACATTATATCCGACGACCAGCGCGACCGCAGACTCACACAGCGGATACAGCGTGAACTCGATCTCGTAGGCATCAGCCCAAAAGCCATTGGCTACCAGTACCTGACAGATGCGATTCTTCTGACCTACCACGATCCTGCGCCAAACCTCTGCCGCAGGCTCAGTGAAAAATACAAAAAGACCGATGTCAGCATAGAACGTGCCATGCAGAATGCCATTAACCGCGCATGGAGAATCAGCGATCCGGATGACCTTCTGAAACACTACAAGGCACGGGTACGGGCTGATAAGGGTGTGCCTACGATGATGGAGTTTGTGTATAACTATGTGAATATGCTGAAGCTGGAGAATTGGTAAGTTAAAATCCAAATACGACCCGATTAACGATACTCCAAACCCATTCCCAGTATCCCATGTTCTACACCTCCTTTTTCTTTTCAAGAAGCATAGAATATCCGAAACAAATACCACCATTGGATTCATAGATAGGTTTCCATTTATTTTTTTAATTTTTTTGGGGGAATAATTATTGATACTAATTTTTTAAGGAGTTTGCAATGCTTGTAAGTTTTATTAAATATAGTTTTATTATTACAACAACATTATACATCTATTTTCAGCTCCTACATATTAATACTGCCGCTTTACGTGGTAAGAAAATATTCTGCATAATATTTTTATCTATCTCAGCAACAATTATAGGTACTTTTTTACCATTTTACACTATTACTATTTACTTATTTTTTTATTTTGTTCTTTTACTCCTTTTTCATAGTGAACCTAAAATTTGTTTTATTGCCTCGCTCATTGCTTTTTTCCTTAGCTATGCACTTTTAGTTATATCTACTTTAATTTACAGCACAATTTTTTATCCATTTTTCCATAATTTATCGCTGCCACCAGATACAATTACTTTTACAATTAGCGGTATTCTTATGTATTTCATTGCACACCTTCTATTTCGTATCAAAAAATTTCAAAAGGGAATAAAAAGCTTATATAATCATAATTTAATATATTTCAGTATTACCATAAGTGGACTTACAATTTTAATCCTATCCATTGGGCAATACATTTATCCGTCAATTTCCAACTCCCAATTAACACTTTATTCTATATTCATTCTCCTCGCCGCCATCCTCCTCTTCTTCCTCTGGCAGCGCTGTATCAGACAGTATTACCTGACAAAACTGCGCAATCTTGAACTGGAAGCCCTGCGGCAAGAGCTTGCGGAAAAGGATGCAGAAATTAATAAACTTCTTGCAAATAATGAAAAGCAGGCACGGACAATTCACCGGGATAACAAGCTGATTCCAGCCATGCTATCCGCCGTGACGGATTATCTGGACTCTGCCGATGAATCAGGCAGCCATGCGCTTTACGGCAGGGAACTTTCCTGCCGGTTAAAGGAACTGGCAGATGAGCGTGCAGAAAACCTGACTGTGGAAGATACGCCCGGCAGCCTGCCGCTTCTGCACCGTGCAGCGGTGGATGCCATGCTCTCCTATATGAAAAAACGCGCAGCACAGGAACATATAAGTTTTGAAGTAAAAATCCATCCGGAATTTGCAGACAGGACCACGGACTCCATTGCAGAAGCAGATTTATCCCATCTGCTTTCTGACCTGCTTGAAAATGCCATCATTGCCATAAAGAATGCCGAAAGCCGCCAGATTCTTGTCCATCTCGGCATCCTCTATGGCGTGCCTGCGGTTGAAGTCAGTGACAGCGGCAGCGAATTTTCTCCTGCCATCTACCAGGACCTTGGACTGCAGAAGCATTCCACGCACCTCGGACACGGCGGCAGCGGAATCGGCCTGATGGATATCTGGCAGCTGAAAAAGAAATACGCAGCATCCCTGCATATTTATGAATATGCAAAAGATCCTGCGCCTTTTACCAAGAAAATCTCACTTGTATTTGACCATAAAAAACATTACCTAATCCGGACTTACCGTCCGCAGGAACTTGTTAAAATCCAGTCAAGAATCGACCTCTGTGTTCTTCCGCCTGACCGCGGGAAGGATTAGCCTGCTCCGTCCAGGCTGTATACCGTTACATGGCAGACAATAGTAATATCCCCAATGGTAACCATAATATCTGCACTTCCAGATGAAACCGCATAAACACTGATTTCTCCATCCCCTTCATATTCCGCGGTCACAACAGAAGAGTCTGATGAAACCACCTTCGTTTCTGCATCATCCGGTGCACTCCCGGATTCATCTGAAATATACAGATAATCTGTTTCCCCGGATTCCAGCACAATAGTTTCCTCGGAAAGTTCATAATAAGAAGGCTCTTCTGCTGTTACAACCACCCTGCATTTATACACCTTTCCGTGTACTTTTGCCTTTATGGTGGCAGTTCCCGCTTCCCACGCCTCCACTATGCCGTCATAAACACTGCAGATATCAGTATCCGTGGAAGTCCACGTCACATCATGGCTGCATCCTTTTAATTTCAGTGCGGCTGTCTCCCCTTCTGTTATTTTCAGGCTGGTCCGGTTCAGACCAGGCTCCTCCACTGTAACCCGGCATGTTTTTTTCTGGTTGCCACAGACTGCCGTTACGGTTGCCTTACCTTTTCCTTTCGCAGTAACTTTACCGCCGGAAGAGACGACTGCAACTTTTTGGTTGCTGCTCTTCCACCTCACTTTTTTTGAACCGCATTTTGCGGTAAGTTTTCTGCTTTTTCCCTTAACCAGTATAATTCTGGAAGAACTGATGGTAAGTTTCGGGGAACCGGACGGTTTTTTGGTACTGCCGGAACCGCCCGATGATGAGCCGCCGCCCGATGATGAACCGCCGTAGCATTTGGCGCACGGCGTCAGTCCGCGGGCCTTTGCCGCCGATAATGTGACCTGGTAATAATTTCCCCTCCCGCATTTATGCGTATGGTATTTACTGCCGGTCGGCGTCACATATACCATGGTTTCCGCACTGGCATTTGTCAGGGTGACTGTTTCCCCTGCCGGCAGAACAGCCATCATAACAACCAGTATAAAACTAACCATTGTTTTCTTTAGTTTCTGCATGTCTGATTCCTCCTTAATCGTATCATTCGTTGTCACTTTTTATTATAATTTTATATTTTCCCTTTAAAAATCTCTTTTTTGTATAGAAATTATGTTTTTTTCTGGTTTTATTATATTTTTTATCAAATTTCGAGTATTTCCTCTCTTTTTCCAACGGTTAATTTCTTTTGTTACAGATAATATTAAAATAACTACTCTATATTTTACATTTATTGCAAATTTCTGATATTTTAATAAATTTCTGTATAATTCACAGTTATTATGGGGATACTTATGCCCTAAAGTATTTCATTTTATTCTGTAAAAATTTTCATGTACTTTTATTATTCTGTCATATTTGCAATATTCTGCATTAATTTTGTTTTTAAGAAAGGATGAAAAAATGAGATTACCAAATGGATACGGCGGAGTAATAAAGCTCGCCGGCAACCGAAGACGTCCGTATGCAGCACGCATTACAACCGGATGGCATTACAATGATACAACCGGAAAAAAAGTCCAGCACTTCCAGATACTCGGCTACGCCAGCACACGCGCAGAAGCACTGCAGCTTCTGGCAAAATACAATGACTATCCAATTGACGGTGCTGCTTTAAAACTTACTTTTTCTGATATTTATGAGCGGTGGTCAGAAGAAAAATATCCAAATACTTCCTATTCCAATATCAAATGCTATCGCGCTGCCTTTGCAATCTGCGGTGATATTGCTGATATTCCGTTCCGGAATTTAAGGCTGGATGACCTGCAGCGGGTTGTGGACAGATGCGGGAAAAATTTTCCCACATTAAAAAAACTCCAGATGCTCTACAACCAGCTTTATGACTATGCCATGAAGCATGAAATTGTTGCAAAGGACTACTCGGAATTTGTCAACATTATTAAATTCAAGGACCGCAATCCTAATAAAGCTGACCGGAACCGCTTTTCCCAGGAGGAAATTGAGTTACTCTGGCAACACAAAGCCGACCGGATGTACCAGACTATTCTGATGCTGATTTACAACGGCGTCCGTGTTTCCGAGCTGCTGAACCTGAAAAAGGAAAATGTCCATCTGGACGAACAGTATTTTGATGTAACCGACAGCAAGACAGAAAACGGAATCCGCAAAGTTCCGATTGCGGATAAAACCCTGCCTTTTTACAGGGAATGGTACGGGGACTGTACGGAATGCCGGTATCTGGTCCACACCCTGGACGGAGAACATTTTACTTATGATAATTATTACCATAACGTTTTCCTTTCCCTGCTTCACCGGATCGGAATTACCAACCGCACACCGCACTGCTGCAGGCACACAACCATTTCCCTGCTGGCAGAGGCCCATGTGGACCAGACGATAATAAAAAAAATCGTCGGACATTCCGGCGCAATGAGTCTGACTGAACGGGTGTACACCCATCTTGATGTACACGAACTGGTTGAAGCCATCAACAGGATTTAAAATTTCGCAGCCGCCCTTTTTCCGGGCGGCTGTATCTGTTTTTACAAAAAAGGAATTTATATTCGCAAACACAAAAATTAATAATAACAAAATTATTTTTTCATTTTATGTATTCCATTTTTTTAACAACTGATATATAATGGAGAATATGGTTAGCTGATTTTCAGTCATAAACGTACTGCAATTTCATCATACCATAAAATACTAACAATACTTTTAGAAAGGAGAACAGCCATGAAGTACCGAGACGGTTTCAAAAAAGGCTCCCTTGAATTACTGGTGCTGACGATTTTATCCGATAAAGACTGCTACGGCTATGAAATCAGCCAGCTTCTTAAGGAACGTTCCAACCATATTATTTCCGTTCCAGAGGGCTCTTTGTATCCTGCACTCTACAAATTAGAGGAAAACGAGTACATTTCAAAAGAAAAGAAGCTGGTCGGCAGAAGACGCGAACGAATCTACTATCATCTTGAGGACTCTGGAAGGTCAGCTCTTAAGGAGATGGAACAGGCATACCAGGAAATTTCTGAAGGCATCGCTTCCATACTGAATTGGGAGGAAACAGATGAACAACGCAGCCAGACAGTATCTTAACGAGCTTAACAGATATCTTCCTGGCAGGCGAAAAAACCGGAAACGGCTGTCTGACATCGAATTATCAGTCACCAACTATACGGAAGAGTTTAACATATCCAACTATCTGTTACTGGTAAAGCATTTTGGTGAACCCATGGATGTTGCAGGTGATTTCCTTGACAAACCGCAGAATATAAAATCTAGAAGGACTGCTGTCCTTCTGGTTTTTATACTGCTGGTATTCAGTTCTTTAACATCTGCTTTTTGTACGTCCAAAGCTTTTTCCTCAAGCATCCCGGTCGTCCAGGTAGAATTCGTCAATTACCAGGAGCTTCCAGAACCTGACAGCGCAGAATAAATCTGCGAGGTAATTTTTTAAATCTGCTTTACAGAAATATACATATTACAAAGGAGAAAATCTATGAAAAAAATTAAATCTTTATGTACAGCACTTATCTTATCCGTCTGTGTGGCAGGCGGCACTGCAGCTACACCCATTTATGCATCCACTTTACAAAACAGTGTAACAGAAACAACTTATGAGTACTATGATGACGGTACTTATCTTGAAACAATTATTACAGTATTTCCTTCTATAAATACCAGTTCCACTTACAGCAGTGAAAAAACGCAGGCCGGCAACAAAGTTGCCATACTGAAAAATTCAAATGGCGATTCTCTCTTTTCTGCCACCGTATACGGAACCTTTACCTATAATGGCAGCACAAGCAAATGTACCTCGGCTTCCGTAACTTGTTTATTCACAGCTGATGACTGGTACTATGTTGATAAATATGCTGAAAAATCAGGAAACAAGGCCATCGGTCATGTAACCGGCAAACTTATGAAAGCTGGTATTACAATCAATAAACAAACCATTAATGCTACATTAACATGTGACAGAAACGGTAAATTATCATAATCCAGTAAATTCAGGCGGTATCCTATGGATACCGCTTTTTTATTTGACATAAAAAGACCTGGATTATCCTTTTCCCTTTTTTACCGAAAATCATTCTGCCCTAATAAGAATTCTTCCTAAATCTTCCATAATTCTTCTTGACAGGGCAGAATTTCTTGCTGTTTATTTTCTGTCCGGCTAAGATTAATCGTAACAGCACATCCTATATAAGAGGTAGGCTGTTTTAGTTTACTACCGATTTAAGGAGGTTTCCAGCATACATGAAAGGCCGGCATATTGGAGAAATCTTGAGAAGATACCGAAAACAGCGCGGATGGACAGTTGCAGATGTTGCCATACAGCTTCGCGACCACTATGAGGTAAATGTTGCTGAGAAAACAATTTACGGATGGGAAAGCGACCAGTCTTACCCACGCACGGAAACTCTTCTCATTCTGTGCGAATTATACCAGATTGATAATTTTTCCAGTGACTTTTCCGAAGGGGTTACAAATGAATTTCCTATCACTCCGGAAGAACGTAAGCTGATTAAAGAATACAGACGGCATCCGGAACTCCAGAATGCCATTAAGAAACTTCTGTTTTAGATTCATGAAGTCAGTTTTTCATAGAAAGCCTGACATATTTCCCTGATATATTTTTCCTTAATAATTTATCTGCTTTCCTGCCTTCTGCAATATATTTCATGCAGACAGGCATTTTTTATTTCCAGTTATTGTCTGACTTTTTATAATTTCTGTATATAAAGTGCCATTTTTTGTGTAAACTATCTTTATTAAAGACACACTTTTTCCAGGAAATTACCAATGTTACTTGCACGTTACTTGTTACACTTGATAAAAGTTCTCTTCATGTTCTTATCCTCCCTTCTACTGCCCTATTTTCTAACTGAATCTTATCTGTTTATTACCTGTTACTTTTCTGTCCGTTTTTTCTTAATTTTTAGTTTTTTTCCCCGGCTCGGACCGTTGAAAACAGCGGATTTCCTAATTATTCCTGCTTTCTCAATTATGGTCAAGGTAACTGGGAAGAACAAGAAGGGAAAGAAGCTGTCCAAGACGCTGAAATGTGCTGTTACGGTGAAGACCCCGAGTATTACACTGAACAAGAAAGAGGCAACACTTATTGTCGGCGGAACAGAGAAGCTTACAGCAACAGCAAAGCCTGCTTCCTCACAGAGTTCTGTAACCTATGCGTCTGACAAGACAGATATCGCGACTGTTGCTGCGGATGGAACAGTTACGGCAGTTGCAGCAGGCGATGCAACAATTACTGCAACGGCAAAATGCGGCAGCACAACAAAGACTGCAACAGCAAAGATTACGGTAAAGAAAATTGCACTCCAGTCTGTAAAGCAGACAAAGCTGAAAACCATTGAGGCTGTCGTTTCAGGAAAGACCGATGACCTTAAAAAGGAGGACTTCAAGCTGCAGAACAAGACAACCGGAACACAGGTTACGGTTGACAGCATCCTTGTTGACAAGGTGGACCCGACCAAGGTGACAATCACAACATTTGCCGACATGAAAAACAGCAATGACATTGACGTGACACTGGACGGTATCACAAAATCCTTCAAGGCAACAGATGCAAAGGTTGCAGCGGTTTCCATTGATCCTGTAAGCATCCCGTTCGCAACCCAGACAAAGAT
This sequence comes from uncultured Agathobacter sp., assembly GCA_910587655.1. Taxonomy (GTDB): domain Bacteria; phylum Bacillota; class Clostridia; order Lachnospirales; family Lachnospiraceae; genus Roseburia. Next base: position 193,463 of record CAJUND010000004.1, read on the forward strand.
TTACGCTGTTTCCAAGGATGCCAACGGCGTGGAACTGGACAAAAAGCTGAAGAGCGAGCTTCCGGCAGGATTTACACTTGATGTAAAGGCCGCAAAGTCAAGCGGATATTTCGGAAACGACATGCTGTACCTTGCGGCAAAAGGCGATACCGCAACCGCAAAGGTGGAATACGCAACCGGAAAAATTGACCCGGCAACTGGAAAGGCAGAGGTTCTTACATCCGGTGACGTAACCATTACCGCCGTTGATCCGGAAGCACTTGTACTCGGAAAAGTATCCATCCGTTACGGACTGGCTGGAGATCTTTCCCTGGGTAAAAAATATGATGACTTAAAAGACGGAACTGTAATTGCCAAAAATGATACCGTGTATGCTGCTGTAAAGATTCTTAACTCCAAGAACGAGGAACTCAGCGATTATACTGGTTATTATCTGGAAAGCTCCGATAACAAGGTGCTGATTATTGACAACAAGGACCTGACCGGTTCCACGGCAACGGTTACACTGAAAGCAGTAAATACCGGAACTGTGACCATCCTTGTAAAAGACAAGGCAGGCAACACAGCCGGAACCTTCCAGATCAATGTCATGGAGGAACGCCGTGTAAACGGTCTGTCAGTAAACCATGGAAGTTTCACAGTTGCAGCCAATGCTTACGGAGAGAGGACAGTAAGATTCTCTGCAGTGGACCAGTATAACCATAATTACCCAATAGCTGCAAACACCCTGTCAGTTGAATGCACAAGACGGACAACAAGTGATACAACTGTAGCAACTGCAAATGCATCATTTACCAATAATGCCGGAAAAGGTGTTAACGTATATGATTTTGATCCAACAAACGGATTAACGGCTGGAACATACACATATACTGCAACACTGACAGGACAGCACAATCTCAAATTCAAAACAGATGTTAATGTGACAGTCAAAAATATTACGGGTGCAGCAACATACAAACTTGCCCTGATTGATGCTGACGGTTTTGAAACAAATGTTCTTGACACAAGTGTAACAAAAGAGAATGTTAATGATGTATTGGCAAACGGTATAACGGGAACAATCAAGGTTCTAAAGATTCAGAACGGGGTTGTTAGTAATACAGAGATATTTACCCTGAATACGGCTGCCAGTGCATCTGCTGATGAAATTACCCTTACAGGTCCTGCCGGAGCAATTACAGGCGGAGCAATCAATACATCAACTGGTGTATTCACTGCAGTTAACAGCGGCACAACAGCTTCCAAAGTCCCAACGGGAGACTATACGGCTGTGTATAAAGATGGTTCTACTGTCAAAGGGGTAACCAAACTGACATTTACCGTTAAGGACAGCCAGGAAAAGCCGGGCTACAAGCGTGTGAAGGATACCATAGACCTTAACACTGTAAGCAATGCCACTGATGCCGCAAATGCTGTAAATGCCGCATTTGAGTTCTATGATTATGACGGAAGCAAACGGCCGGCGTCAGCAGTTACTGTTGTGGATTACAAGAGTGTTGTGGGTGGCGTTTATATCAGTAAAGTGAAAGTAGATGTTACAGTTACTGATGGAACAAACACAATGACTGTTCCGGTTACGTTCGATTTCAACGAGTATATCGCACAGAAATAGTCAGTACAAATACAAAAAACATTGTTCCGCATAAAGCGGATGGCCAGGAAAAACCGGAGGCAGGGGAATCTGTCTCCGGTTTTCCAGTAAAAAAGAAAAAACAGCTTTTCCGGCCGGACTGAGATGCTGTATCTGCATTGCTGCCCTGTGCGTTAGTTTATGTTTCTGGCGTCTTGATTCATATTTTCTCCCGGAGGAACAGACATACAGGAATAAATATGAGTGGGTAATACAGAACTGTCTGAACGGTAATAATCATGCAGGGGAAGACATAATACCGGAAAGAGTACGGAATGCTGGAATATTCCGGTGGAATCCTGCTGCACTTCATGGTATGACAAGCACAGAAAACATGCTGTTTCCTGCCCATGATGAACTTATCCCGTACTATAATGAACCATGCACGGTTCCGGTCTGATTTCCCGGCTGCCGGACATATGCAGCCTGGCAGGGATGTATTTTAACAGCATTTTTGAATGTAATGGGAATCTGAAAGAAAAAGGATATTCCGGTGGCCGGCTTTCATGCTGCAGCAGGGAAATAATGTTTCATCTTCACCAGTACGAAAATGCAGGGACAGGCCCTGCATTTTCAAAATGGAACCTTCCGATTCCTATTATTTTAATGTAAATGTACTTCCAATGGATACATAGTAGTAAACCGGTGTTCCGGTATTATCTGTGGTGGTATCCATGACAACCGCATATTTCACATATGCCTGGTTATTCCCGCTTCCGGTTGTTTCCAGAGCCTGGGAACCGTAGTGGTAATACTCAGTATTATTTTGTACACATACCACGCCGATAATGGACTGGTTGCTGCCTGTGTCGTTGTTCAGGTCAACATCGGTGGAAAGCTGCTCGATTACTTTTTCAGCAGTCAGGTCACCGACCTTTCTGGATGCGGTAATCACTGTCGGTGCATATCCCGGCCTGGTCACCTGGAAATAATTGTCTTCGGTCAGTGTCTTTCCCTTCTCCGTATATACCAGCTTGATGTCATATCTGCCCGGCTTTGCCCATGTGGAATTGTCTATTGTCTTTCCGTCAGTTTTTACAATATACCCATTCTTCTGGAAAGTGTCACTTCCATTGAAAATGATGGCTCCGCAGGTTGTTGCGCCAACTGTCTTAACTTTTACACTGCGGGCTGTAGCGTGAAGGTTAATTGCTCCCATGGTAACGGTGGAAACAGTTTTGCCTTCCAGCTGGTTGGCTGAGGTAAGCTCAAGACCAGCAGCGGAACCCTGGTAATATTCCGTACCATATTTGACAGCCACCTGTACGTCACTGATTGGATTGCTTGCATGAACCTGGTTTTTGGCAATCTCTCCATTAGCACTTAAATAACCTGCAAACAGGCTGCCGCATGTGGCATAGCCGCGTATTTCTGTTGTCGTATTACTGTCCATATCCAGGCTCTGCTTCTCAGAAGCAAGACGGTATGTCATTTTTGAACCGGTTGCATTTAACGCTTCCTTCGGCAGCTTCTTTACGTTGATTCTGAGTGTCTTTGAAAGCACGGTGCTGGCATTTTTGTCCTGTCCGCTGACACGGATTAAATATGTCTTTTCCTTTGCTCCCGTACCCACTTTCACGTCAGCGGTACTGGCAGAGGGTGTTACTGTAATGCCGTCAACATTCTTTTCATACTTGTCTGTACTGTCATTTTTGATTTCAGCGTCCCAGACGGTGTCCGTTGTCACATCCTTGCCGGCCTCGTCATAGAACTTAACGCTGATTGTTGCCTTGTAATCGGTGTCCGGTGAATCAGACATGGTTACGGTTGTCTGTCCGTCTGCCTGTGCATCTATGGTCTTAATGGATGCCTCCATTTTAACTGCAAGGTTATCCTTTATGACGGTTACAGGAATTACATAGGATGTCGGAACACCGTATTTTGTTGCCGTGACAATGAGGCTTGATGATCCAACACTGTTACCGCTTACCTTAATCTCCAGGTATTTTCCGGTATCCTTGGTGGCGGTAACACCGCAGACATCCTCGTTGGATGACTTGACCTCGTACTTGTCATAGCTGACTGCCTCTGTTACGGTACTGCCCAGTGCACAGAAATACACTGTTGTTTCCTTTCCGGTGGTAACGGATACTTCCTTGTCGGATTCCCTGTTCAGGTAAAACTTTGCACATTTGCTTTTCCCGTTGACGGTTGTTGTGGTTCTGAAAATTCCGGTTCCTTTTTCAGCCTCGGCTTTTACGCATTCGATGGTTCCGGTAGCGGATACCGGCTGTGCATCCTTGATTCCTGAATCATAGGTAATCTTAACATCTGCCTTGTCGCCGATTTTATCCATTGTAATGGTTGCCTTGGAAGGGGTGTCCTTCTGGGCGCTTGAATATGTTCCCGTCACATCCAGCAGGCAGGTGGCATCAATGTTTTTTGCAGGCGTCACGTCAATCCCGTTTGCATCCATGAGCCTGAACTCAATCGGGGTTTTCTTTCCCTGCTGTGCCTTTGTGGTAAGGATTTCAATCTTTGTGACTGCCCCGACGGATGCGGTCAGTTCCTTTGTGGTGTTCTGGCAGGTGATGTTGTATTTCGCACCATCCTCCATGTTGTCCGCCAGTGTTACTGCCACTGTCTTTCCGTCTGCGGAAATGTCCGCTTTCAGTGCAGGAATTTTAAGTGTCTTGTCTGCCTTTTCAATGGTAAAGCTGTCTTTCGTTACTGTTTTGCTGACATCCCCGGAGAATACTGCAGTAAATGCATTGGATGCTGTCTGCTTCACCTCTGACAGTACAACTTCGTTTGCCTCAACAGTCACCTCCGTCTTGGCAGTAAGTGTCTTTGTCCCGACCTTTGCAGTAACGGTAACCGTTGCCTTTCCCGCAGCAACACCGGTAACAACACCGTTTGCATCAACGGCTGCAACTGCCGCATCGGAACTCTTGTAGCTGAGTTTTGCACTTGCAGGCTTCACAGAAGGCTTTACGCTTGCTGTTGCTCCAACCTTTACGGTCTGTGCAGGTGCGGCGGTGATTTTAGGGTTCTTCACCGTAACAGCACATTTCAGCGTCTTGGACAGCTTCTTTCCCTTCTTGTTCTTCCCAGTTACCTTGACCATCGTTACCGGCAAAAAAACGGGAACGATGGTCAAGGAAAATCCGAGAATGGTGGAAAACAGTGTATCCGCGGGAGGATCCGGCAGGAGGTACACCGGAATTTCATGTAAGGAAAGTAACACACAATATACCCGCAAGATACGCGCAAGCAGCAGAAATCAAGAAAAAATGCAGGGACGAATCCCTGCATATTTACTGTTTCAAGTTACCCGACCAGCACGCTTTTTCCTTCAAACGCAAACCCGTATTTTTTTATCCGTCCTTCCGGTATGCCTTTGGCAAGCAGTGCGGCGGCATACTGTTTTTCCTCTATCTGTGCCAGCGCGGCCGCAACGGTTTCCCCGAGGTCTTTTTCATCCTCGGCATCATGCACCTTGAATTCCAGGATAATGGCATCGGAATCCTGTCCGTCCTTCGGCTCCAGCATGACATCGTACCTGCCAAAACCGCTTTCCCGGTTGGAGGTGACGGTATACCTGTCCCCGAGGTCCACGAGAAGCCCGAGGACAAACCCGTGGTAGAAACGTTCCGGCTCGGTCCCGCCTGACGGGTGTTTCCCCGTGTCAAAATAGCTGAAGGTCTCCAGTGCGACCCTGTTCATGTAACGGTTCATGGCTTTCCGGTCACCCGCAAGGAGCGAGCGGACAAACTCTCCGTAATACGGTGTGCGGTCCCTGAACCAGCCGTCCACCATCTGCCGGAACATGACAGTCACCTCACGGTTGGTCAGCTGCAGGCAGTAGTTCTGGTTTTCATCCTCCGCATCCTCCGGGGCGCGGTTGATTTTCAGGTAGCCGCTGGCAAGCAGGAGGCTCCAGACGGCAGTGATGCTGTTATCCAGCTGGTCAAAGATAATCTGCTCGTCAATTTTTGTCACCAGTTCCCGTCCGGAAAGCAGGTCCTCCATGGCAGTTTTGGTATATGCGCTGCCTTCCCGCACCAGCCTTTGGACCAGGCCGTTGGAGCTGGTGTTTGCCCAGTAGGGGGCAATTTTCCCCTTGTCAAGGAAGTTGGTGATGGACCAAGGGTTGTAGATGTCCGGCTGCCCGCCGAACACAAACCCGTCGTACCATTTCTTTACGTTTTCCTTTTCACCGGACATCCCCTGTTCGTCAAGTGCCGTAAAGACCTCCGGCTCGGTAAAGCCGAAAGAAGTGGCGTATTTGGCGGATGTCGTGGTGATGACCTCGATGTTGTTTAAGTCTGAAAAAATGGATTCTTTGCTCACCCTTGTGATGCCCGTCATGATTCCCCGTTCCAGGTACGGGTTTGTCTTGAACGTAGCGTTGAATAGGCTTCTTGTGAAGGAGACGAGCTTTTTCCAGTAGCCGTTCACGTATGCCTCCTGCAGCGGGGTGTCGTACTCGTCCAGGAGCATGATTACCTTTTTCCCGTAATAACGACTGAGATAGTTCATCAGGTTCCGCAGGGCGGTTTCAGCGGCAGTACCCGGCATTTCGGGGGTAACCGATTTAAACTGTTTTTTTTCATTTTCATTCAGCAGGTTTTTCCCCAGCAGAAAATCATACCGGTTGTAAAGGTCGCTGATTCCCTGGCAGATGCGTGCTGCCGTTTCCGTGAAATCCGGTTTTTTCACGTCAGCAAAGCTTAAAAACAGCACCGGCCATTTTCCTTGTTCCTGCCGCAGCGTTTCATCCTTCCAGACTTCCAGTCCCTCAAACAGGTCCCCGCGGTTTTCATAGCGGTTTGAGAAAAAACATTCCACCATGCTCATGTTTAAGGTTTTTCCGAAACGGCGCGGTCTGGTGATGAGTGTCACGTCATCACCGGAATCCCACCAGTCCTTAATGAATGCCGTTTTGTCTATATAAAAATATCCTTTCTCCCGAAGGGATGCAAAATCCTGTTTTCCGATGCCTACTGTTTTCATGAATGGATGTTCCTCCTGTCCGGTGTCATGTTTATTATGTTATTATAGCATAATCCGCCATGATTGAAAGCCGTGCTGCTGAATAAATTTGCAGGGACGGGAAAATGTTTCGTAAAAAATTCTGCAGAAACGGTTCTCCCTTTTTGTTTCTTTTATGTTACTTGCCAGTCTCTTGCCCGTTACTTTTCCTTCCGTTTTCTTAGTGGCAGCATTCCCAAAATCCCTGCAGACCGGTCCTTTCGGGCACGGTTTTCCTGGGTTAGGGAAGGTCAAGGTAACTGGGAAGAACAAGAAGGGAAAGAAGCTGTCCAAGACGCTGAAATGTGCTGTTACGGTGAAGAACCCGGCAGTAACCCTCAGCCAGTCAGAAATGACAACAGCAGTCGGCGAAAGCGTTAAGCTTACAGCAAAAACAACACCTTCTTCTGCAGGCAGCTCCATTACTTTTACAACAAGTGATGAAAAGGTTGCAACTGTTGCAAATGACGGCACAGTCAAGGCTGTTGCAGCAGGCGAGGCTACAATCACAGCTGCTGCAAAGTGCGGTACAAAGACCCTGACAGCAACTGCAAAGATTACTGTAAAGAAGATTGCACTCCAGTCTGTAAAGCAGACAAAATTTGATGCTATTGAAGCAGTTATTGCCGGTGACACAAAATCTGTTAAGAATGCGGATATTGTGATTACAAACACCGATACCAAGGCTACTATTGCAGTAAAGGAACTTTCCGTTGATGAAGCAGATGCAAAAAAAGTTACCATAACAACATTTGCACCTATGAATGACGGTAAAAAATATACTGTTATCCTTGACGGTGTGACAAAAGAATTTACTGCTACAGACAACGTTGTTGCTAATGTGGCTGTGACTCCTCTGGAGATTGTATCCGGAAACGATGGTGAGACTGTTTACGGACAGACTGTTGATAAAAACGGTGTTGTTCTTTCTGAATCAACAGTTACCGGAAACAAGGACAATGTGACTTTCAACGTTACAACAACTGAGGGGTATGTAAGTGGTGACAAGCTTGTCCTTCCTAAGACCGGAAACAAGGCCGTTGCAGAAATTACCTACCATACCTACAAGTATGAAAACGGTACTGAGGCGGGTGCAATTTCAAAGAAGTTTGACATTGTTGCAGTTGATGCCAAACCGGTAACCATTTCCGGCTTTGCATATACTATTGATGCAAGTGCACCTAAGGACTGGAATACTTTAACCGCAAAGACCCAGATAGCTGTTAAGGATAACACAAAGAAAGCATATTTCCATTTTATCGATTCCAGGAAAGCAGATGTAACAGCACAGTATACAGTAGAATCAAGTGATGACACAACGTTACTGCTGGGAGCTGAGGCAATCACTGCTGGTGTAACTGTTACCGGACTTAAGGAAGGCAGTGCATATATTAATGTGAAGAAAGATGGAAAATTCGTTACTTCCCTGCCGGTTTCTGTTGTGGGAGAGAGAAAGCTGAACAAGGTTGAGCTTGGAAACACCAGTCTTACTGTTTCAAAGGACGCAGCAGGCTTCGAGACTGTTGAAACATCTGTAAAAACAATTGACCAGTACGGTAGCGAACTCACAGATGGAATTACTGTTGCTCCTTCATATACAGGCTCAGCAACTGGTGCACCTGATGTTGAGTATAGATCTGCAGACAAAAAACTCGTTTTCAATGCAGCTACCGCAGGCGCTGGTACTTACCAGTTTAAGGTTGAAGTCAGTGGCCCCGCAAATTCAAAGCAGGTTGCAGGTGTCAGTGTGACTGTTGTTACGACAACATTAACTGCAGATAACGCAACAGACCTTCGTCTGATTGTTGACAATAATATTGACTTGGCTGTCGGTGATGCGGCGGATGATACAGCTGCTGCAAAAAAAGCTACCATCAAGGTTGGAGCATACGAAAAAGGTGCACTGGTTGGATACAAAGAACTTCAGGAGATAAAGTTCAACGGAAAAACAGACAATGTAATAACAGGTTCTGCTATTAGTGCGACAACCGGTGCTGCTATTCAGGCAACCAAGGCAGAAGTTGAACTTAACTCCAAGAGTGCAATTGCTGGTTCATCTGCATGGCTTGCAAATTACGGGGCAGGAACATACTCTGTATATGTAAAGACAACGGATAACAAAATTTTTAATGGAAGCATTACACTGAAGGATTCTACTGACAGTGCAGTAATTACCAAGCGTAAGGATTCAAAGGTCACTGGCGCTGCTGGTTCTAATGCGGTTAGTGCTGCCCAGAATGCTATAGTTAATTGCCTGGAAATCAGTTACAAGGGAACCAGTGTCGTATTATCTGGAAAGGTATTTGTAAAGGCTGCGGACGTAACATTAACCGGTAAATCTGTATATGTGAAGACCGCTTATATAAAAGTACAGAACGGTAAGGGTGTTGATTTACTTGTTCCGGTTGAGGTGAACCAGACATTTACATTTGCAACTGCAACTGCATCTTAATCCGTTTTTATACAAGAATTATATCCAAAAAACAAGTACAGATATCAGGAAAGAAAGGAAGGCGGCCATGGGCTTCTTTCCTTTCTTTCCATTATTTTTTTACTGCAAATGGAGGATGGAAGTATATGGAAAAGAGTTTTGAGTTTCCAGTGGTTATAAGAAAAGCAGACAATATAACAGTTTCTATTAACTGGGAGGAGTTCGGTGAAGCGGGCAATAAAAGGCAAAAGGAAAAATACATTAAAAAACTGATCAAAAGAAAACAGACGAATCTTCTTGAAATTAAGGACTGCAAAATAAATGAAATTAAAGATTTTTTTATGAGCCAACCAGATGTACCAGACAAAGAATTCTTTTTTCCCGTCAGTATCAAAGAGGAACGTGATGTTGAAGTTGAAATAGATATAGAAAAATTCATAAACGCCAGCGAAAAAAAGGAACAGAAAGAATATATTGAAAAACTCATAAAAGAAAAATACAGTGATGTCTTGAAAATTAAAGATTACAAGATAAGGGAAATTAAGGAATTTTTCGAGGACATCATGGATACGTCGGATATGCATCCCAATGAGAGCTGCGATGAGTATATGGAAAACACAAAACATGATAATTAAGAAAAAATGGGAAAGAATAAAATACGTACAGTTTCAGAAAATAACACGATAGCAAATTCCAGTAACAAAAAGTTATCGCCTTTGAGTGTGTCTTACATGAACCGTGGCAGCCGCCGGGAAATCAGGTCTGAACCGTGCATGGTTCATTATACGGGATAAGTTCATCATGGGTAAGAAACAGCATGTTTGGGACTGTCCCAAAGTTTGTGTAAACCTCCAAACGGATGTAAGATAAATACAACAGTTTGGAGATTTTATTATGGCAAGAAGAAAAACAGACAGTCCACAAAAAGCAGCAATGCGGGAAATGATGCATGATTATCTCAAAAACAATGATATCAGCATCAAAAATGGAACAGATGTAAACTCGGTGATGAGAGACATGATGTCTGTACTTCTGGAAGGAGTGCTGGATGAGGAGTTAGATGAAGAACTCGGTTATTCCAGGTATGACTACCGCAATAAGGATACGGATAACAGCCGCAACGGTGAAGTATAGTCAATAGAGTAGACACATTTTTATGAAATTTTTAGTCAGGGGA
>CAJUND010000005.1 GCA_910587655.1 uncultured Agathobacter sp.
TCTTAACCACTTGACCAACGAACCTTGGTAACAAATCATTTGATATGTTATCATATACAAACCATAATTGCAAGTGTTTGTTTAAAAAAAAGAGAAATTGTTACATTTGTTTAAAAATAAAAAGAAACAGGTAATATTTACAGGTAAAATTTGTAAAAAAATGTCTTGCAAATCTGTCATGGCTGTGATATTATAATATCCGATTTATAACTTATGGTTCGTTGGTCAAGTGGTTAAGACGCCGCCCTCTCACGGCGGAAACACGGGTTCGAGTCCCGTACGAACTGTTCATGGATTTCCGTAAACGGGAATCCGTTTTTTGTTTTATCAGTAAAGAATACTGACCGTTTTTTGCAGAAATTCCCGGTTTTCCCTTGAAATTGGAAGTTAAGAGTGGTACTATAAATAAAGTAGCATAGTAAACAAAGGTTGAGAGAGGGCATCAGTCCTCTCTCATATTTATGTGAATAGTTATGAAATGTACAGTCTCCTTTACAGAAGACTACATAAAGGAGGTGACATATGTCAAAGGCAGAAACTTATGAATTAAAAACAACCAGTCTGATTATGCCGGTGCTGGAGCGTATGAATTTTGAACTGGTGGATGTGGAGTATGTGAAAGAAGGCAGTACTTATTATCTGCGGGCATATATTGACAAGGAGGGCGGCATTACCGTGAATGACTGCGAGGCAGTTGCAAGGGAAATGAACGCAATGCTGGATACAGAGGATTTTATTCCGGATTCCTACGTGTTTGAGGTCAGTTCTCCGGGACTGGGGCGTCCGCTGAAAAAAGAAAAGGATTATATTCGTAACACGGGTAAAGAAGTGGAAATCAGAACCTACCGTGCGATTGACAGGTGTAAAGAATTTTATGGAATACTGAAGGCTTATGATAAAGACAGTGTGACGATAGAGGATGAACATGGAGCATCCGTTGTGTTTGCACGGGCAGATATCGCATTAATACGTCAGGCGGTTCATTTTTAGAGAAATACAGCTTGCAATAACGGAATAAATAGGAGGATAAAAATAATGAACAATGAGTTATTAGAAGCGTTGACAATACTGGAACAGGAGAAAAATATCAGCAAAGAGACGCTGCTTGAGGCGATTGAAAATTCACTTCTGACTGCCTGCAAGAATCATTTTGGAAAATCGGACAATGTAAAAGTTGTCATTGATCCGCAAACCTGCGAATATCATTGTTTTCAGGAAAAGACGGTAGTTGAGGAGGTTTTGGATCCGGTTGAAGAGATTTCCCTTCCGAATGCACAGATGATAGATACCAAATATGAGCTTGGCGATATTGTGCAGATGGAGGTAAAATCCAAAGAGTTCGGGCGTATCGCAACACAGAATGCCAAAAACGTGATTCTGCAGAAAATCCGAGAGGAAGAACGTAAGGTTATTTATGACGAATACAATAATAAAGAAAAAGAAGTTGTAACCGGTGTTGTACAGCGTTATGTGGGGCGGAATGTCAGCATCAATCTTGGAAAAGCGGATGCGCTTTTAACGGAAAGCGAGCAGATCCGCGGGGAAAATTTCAATCCGACCGAACGCATAAAGGTATATATTCTGGAAGTAAAGGCAACCTCCAAGGGTCCGAAAATTCTGGTATCAAGAACCCACCCGGAGCTTGTGAAACGGCTGTTTGAATCAGAAGTCTCCGAGGTACGGGAAGGAATTGTGGTGATTAAGGCGATTTCCAGGGAAGCCGGAAGCCGGACAAAAATTGCGGTATGGTCCAATGATCCGGATGTGGATCCAGTCGGAGCCTGCGTCGGAATGAACGGAGCCAGGGTAAATGCGATTGTCAGCGAACTGCGCGGTGAAAAAATCGACATCATTACATGGGATGAAAATCCTGCAATTTTAATCCAGAATGCATTAAGTCCTGCAAAGGTGATATCTGTTATTGCGGATGCCGACGAAAAGGCTGCAAAGGTGGTTGTTCCGGATTACCAGCTTTCCCTTGCCATTGGTAAGGAAGGGCAGAATGCAAGGCTTGCGGCAAGGCTGACCGGATTTAAGATTGACATTAAGAGCGAAACACAGGCAAGGGAGTCCGGTGACTTCATTGACTATGAAAATGAGTATGAGGATGATGAGGAAGAATATTACGATGAGTACGACAGTGAGTACCCGCCGGAAGAAACAGATTCCTATGATTCCGATGAGACGTACTTCGAAGAAAATGAATCCGCAGAGGACATACAGGAAGAGGAGTCCGGTGAATATGCAGACGGTGAAACCACTGATGAGCCGGGTGAACTTCCTGATTTTGAGGAATAGCGATGGCAAATAAAAAAATACCGCTGCGCCGGTGTGTCGGCTGCGGGGAAATGAAGGCAAAAAAAGAACTGGTCCGTGTGGTGAAGCTGGAAGATGAAATTGTACTGGATGCAACGGGCAGAAAAAACGGCAGGGGCGCTTATCTGTGTGCAAATGCAAAGTGTCTGGAGAAAGCAAAAAAATCCAGAGGTCTGGAACGTTCTTTTAAGGCTCCTGTATCAGAAGATGTTTACAGGGAACTGGAAAAGGAGATGAATACATTTGCAGAGGGATAATGTACTGTCCATGCTGGGAATTGCAGCAAAGGCGGGAAAGATTAAAAGCGGTGAATTTTCCACGGAAAAGGCGGTAAAATCAGGCTATGCATATCTGGTGGTTATTTCCGGCGACGCATCGGAAAACACAAAAAAGAGATTTTATAATATGACAGAATTTTACCATGTCCCATGCTACGAATATAAAGACAAGGAAGCGCTGGGCGGATGTATTGGCAAACAGTTCCGTGCCACGCTTGCTGTGACTGACGAAAATCTGGCAAAGGCTGTGGAAGATAAGCTTAAGATGATAAAAACTGAATAACGGAGGTAAGTAATTTATGGCAAAAATGAGAGTTCATGAACTCGCAAAAGAGTTGAATATAAAATCGCAGGAAATAGTAGAAATATTAAGCACAACGGAGTTCGCTGTGACAAGCGCATCCAGTGGAATTGAAGATGCGGCGCAGGAAATAGTGCGCAGTAAATTCAAACCAAAGCCGCAGAAAAAAGAAGAGAAAAAACCAGAAAAAAAAGAAGCGGAAAAGAAAGAAGAAAAAAAACCGGAAGGGAAGCCAAGGAAGGCAGAGCCGAAACCGGAACAAAAAAATGACGCTGCAAAGCCGGAGGCAAAGGAGCGTCCAAAGAAAAAATCAAGCATTACTGCTGTTTTTAATGCCCAGTACAGCAAAACCCGCAAACCGCAGGGGCAGGGCGGAAATGGTGGAAACCGTAACGGAAACGGACGGGGACCGAGAAGGGATAACAGCCAGCCAAGACAGGAAACGCACAGCATCATCCGTCCGCGTCCGGTCGGAGAGCGCGCCATGCGTCCCATCAGTGAGCGCACGGCAGGAAACCGTGATGAATTTGCCGAAAGCCGTCCGTCAAATAACAGGCAGCCAGCCGAAAGACAAAATGACCGCAACCGCAGCGGACAGAGGGGAAATAACGGCAGCCGCCAGGGTGCGGAGCGTCCTGCAAGGGGAAATGCCGAGCGTATGAACGGGACACGTCCGCAGAATAACGACCGCGGCGGTGCAAGACCGGGAAGGGGCCGCTTTGACAAGGATAACAACCGTTTCGGAAAGGAAATGGCAGCCGCTTCCGCACCGGAAGAAGTAAGGGGTAAGGAGAGCCGCAGCAATAACGACAGAAGAAATAACAATAACCACAGAAAAGACCATGATAAGATTGGCGGAAAGAGACAGGAAAATTATGTAAACCTGGAGAAGCACGGCGGTAAAAAGAAACCGCAGCCGCAGCCAAAGCCGAAGGAAGAGGAAGATGTAATCAAAACCATCACACTTCCGGAAAAAATGACAATCCGTGACCTTGCAGACCGGATGAAGGTGCAGGCTTCCGTAATTGTAAAAAAACTGTTTCTGAAAGGTCAGATGGTTACCGTAAACCAGGAAGTGGATTTTGAGACTGCAGAAGAAATTGCCCTTGAGTTCAACTTTATCTGTGAACCGGAAGAAAAAATTGACGTCATTGCAGAACTGTTAAAAGAAGAGGAAGAAGATCCGGCAAAAATGACATCCCGCCCGCCGGTTGTCTGCGTGATGGGGCACGTTGACCATGGAAAAACATCCCTTCTGGATGCCATCCGTTCCACCCGTGTGACTGACCGTGAGGCAGGCGGAATTACACAGCATATCGGAGCATCGGTTGTATCCATTAACAACCAGAATATTACGTTTCTGGATACGCCGGGACACGAGGCATTTACGGCAATGCGTATGCGCGGCGCAAGTTCCACGGATATTGCCATTCTTGTCGTTGCAGCAGACGACGGTGTGATGCCGCAGACCGTTGAGGCTATTAACCATGCAAAGGCTGCAGGTGTGGAAATTATTGTTGCAGTCAACAAAATGGATAAACCGAGTGCAAATATTGAGAGAGTAAAGCAGGAGCTGTCAGAGTATGAACTGATTCCGGAAGACTGGGGCGGAAGTACGATTTTCTGTCCGGTTTCTGCACATACTAGGGAAGGAATTGATAATCTCCTTGAGATGATTCTTCTGACCGCAGAGGTGCTGGAACTGAAAGCAAATCCTGACCGTAATGCAAGGGGACTTGTCATTGAGGCACAGCTTGACAAGGGACGCGGTGCGGTTGCTACCGTACTTGTACAGAAAGGTACACTGCATGTGGGCGATTCCGTGGCATGCGGAAGCAGTTACGGCAAAGTGCGCGCCATGATTGACGACAAGGGTGCGCGTGTGAAAAAGGCGATTCCGTCCACTCCGGTTGAGATTTTAGGATTAAACAGCGTTCCGGCTGCAGGTGAGACATTTGTGGTCTGTGATTCTGACAAAGAGGCAAAGGCGTTTGCAGATACCTATATTTCCGAAGAAAAGAACCGTCTGATTGAGGATACCAGGGCAAAGATGTCACTGGATGATTTGTTCTCACAGATTCAGTCCGGAAACATGAAAGAGCTGGATATTATCGTAAAGGCAGACGTTCAGGGTTCCGTAGAGGCTGTGAAGCAGTCGCTTGTGAAGCTTTCCAATGAGGAAGTCGTTGTCAAGGTGATTCACGGCGGTGTCGGCGCCATCAACGAATCCGATGTCATCCTTGCATCTGCATCCAATGCAATTATTATCGGATTTAACGTCCGTCCGGATCCGATTGCAAAGGTTACTGCGGACAATGAGGGCGTGGACGTCAGACTGTACAAGGTCATTTACAATGCCATCGAGGATGTGGAGGCAGCAATGAAGGGAATGCTGGATCCGGTTTTCGAGGAAAAGGTTATCGGCCATGCGGAAATCCGCCAGATTTTCAAGTCCTCCGGTGTTGGAAACATTGCAGGCTCCTATGTGCTTGACGGTATGATGGAACGCGGCTGCAAAGTCCGTATATCCCGCGGCGGCGAACAGATATTTGAAGGAGATCTTGCTTCCTTAAAGCGTTTCAAGGATGATGTCAAGGAAGTGAAAGCCGGCTACGAATGCGGTCTGGTATTTGAAGGATTCAGCGAGATTGAGGAGCTGGACCAGGTAGAGGCATATAAAATGGTAGAAGTACCAAGATAGGAAATAAAATGAGAAAGAACAGTATTAAAAATATTCGTATTAACGAAGAAGTCATGCGGGAGCTTTCCAATATTATCCGCGGGGAAATCAAGGACCCGCGGATTAACCCGATGACAAGTGTGGTTGCTGTGGAAGTGGCGCCGGATTTAAAAACCGCAAAGGCATATATCAGTGTGCTGGGTGATGAACAGTCCCAGAAGGACACGATTGCAGGCCTGAAATCAGCGGAAGGGTTTATCAGAAGAAGTCTGGCAAAGTCCATTAATCTTCGCAATACACCGGAGATTAGATTCGTACTGGACCAGTCCATTGAATACGGCATCCACATGTCAAAAATGATTGATGAAGTGACAAAGGACCTGAAAGAGGATACGGATGAATAGCATAACAAATATTGATGAAAAACTGACGGGCATAAAATCCGTCGGCATTGCCGGACATGTACGGCCGGACGGGGACTGCGCAGGTTCCACGCTTGCCGTATACAATTATATCCGCACATATTATCCAAAAACAGATGTGCGGCTGTATCTGGAGCCGATTCCAAATATCTTTAAATTTCTGCAGAATGCAGAAGAAATCCGGAATGAATGTACGGATACAGAGAATTTTGACTTGTTTATCGTCTTGGACTGCGGGGATAAAATGCGCCTTGGTTCGGCTGCAAAGTATTTTGAAAGCGCAGGACATACCCTGTGCATCGACCATCATGTAAGCAACCAGGCATTTGCGGATGACAATTATATTTTGCCGGATGCCAGTTCCACCTGCGAGCTGGTCTTTGACCTGATGGACAAAGATAAGATAACAAAAGAAATCGCAGAGTGTCTTTATACCGGGATGGTGCATGATACCGGGGTATTTAAATATTCCTGCACTTCCCCGAAAACCATGCGTGCGGCGGCAGTATTAATGGAAAAAGGAATTGATTTTCCCAAAATCGTGGATGAGACATTTTTTACCAAAACCTACCGCCAGAACCGGGTGATGGGCCAGGTGCTTTTGGACAGTAAGCTTTATCTGGACGGAAAATGCATTATCGGTACGCTGACAGGTGAACAGATGAAAGAGTTTGACGTGCTTCCAAAACATCTGGAAGGAATTGTCAGTCAGCTGCGCGTGACAAAGGATACCGTACTTGCAGTATTTCTTTACCAGAATGAAGACGGAAGTTACAAGGTCAGCTTCCGGGTAAACGGCGATTTTGACGCGGCAGAGCTTGCCATGCATTTTGGCGGCGGAGGTCATGTAAAAGCTGCAGGCTGTACCATGGGAAGCTGTCTGGAAAAAAATATTGAATTGCTTCTTTCAGAAATAGCAAAGAGATTATAAGAGATGAACGGAATCATTAATGTATATAAGGAACGGGGATTTACCTCCTTTGATGTGGTGGCAAAGCTCCGCGGCATTTTGCATGAAAGAAAAATCGGACACACGGGGACGCTTGACCCGGAAGCTGCCGGGGTACTTCCGGTATGTGTCGGAAATGCAACAAAAGTGTGTGAATTTTTAACAGAAAAGGACAAGACCTACGAAGCAGTCCTGCATCTTGGAATTACAACGGATACCGGGGATTTGACAGGGAAAGTCCTGAGTGATAAAACGGAACAGGCAGGATTGCTTTCCGAAAAAGAAATTGAGGATGCCGTTATGGGATTTGTGGGAAGCTACGCGCAGGTTCCTCCCATGTATTCTGCAAGAAAGGTGGATGGAAAAAGGCTTTATGAGCTTGCGAGGGCAGGAATTGAAATAGAGCGGAAAGCTGTAAATGTTTCCATTTATTCCATACAGATTCTGGATACCAGGGTTCCTTATGTCAGATTCCTTGTCCGCTGTTCCAAAGGAACCTATATCCGTACCCTGTGTGAGGATATTGGGAAAAAGCTTGGTACAGGCGGATGTATGGAAAAACTGAAGCGGACACAGTCGGGAATTTTTAAAGAGGACAGTGCGCATACCCTTTCAGAAATTGAAAAAATACAGGCAGAGGGGAAAATCAGTGAACTTCTTATACCGGTGGACGCTCTTTTTCCGGAATATCCAAAACTGCATATAAAAAAAGAGGCATTGAAATTACTGCAGAATGGAAATAAGCTGCTGCCGGAAGCGTTCGTGGAGGAGGACAGGTGTCGGATGGATTCAAAGGCGCTTGTTTATGACACAGCCGGCAGATTTTATGCAATATATGAATACGATAAAACTTTTGGATATTACAAAGTCAAAAAGATGTTTGGTGCAGAAAAATTATGATATGTTTAAAAGATATAAAGGAATTTCATACCGCGGAACCGACAGCTCTTTCCCTCGGAAAATTTGACGGGGTGCACAGGGGTCATATGGCATTAATCAGAAAGCTGCTCGCAGAAAAAGAAAAAGGATTAAAAACAGCTGTTTTCACTTTTGACATTCCGCCGAAGAGCCTGACGGAAAACAATAATTATCGTGTGCTTTCCACGAATGATGAAAAAGAACTGATTTTCGGAGAGAGCGGAATTGATTACCTGCTGCTTTGTCCGTTTACAAACGAAGTGATGTGCATGGAGCCGGAACAGTTCGTGGAATGGATTGTGAAATCACTGCATGTCAAACGCATAGTGGTTGGCTCTGATTTCTGTTTCGGGCATAACCGCAGGGGGGACTGCAGACTGCTGGAAAAACTTTCCCCGCGTTTTGGCTATGAACTTACAGTTGTGGAAAAAATCACTTACGGAAGCCGGGAAATCAGCAGCAGCTATATCCGGGAGGAAATTTTAAAAGGGGATATCGGGACGGCAAATGAGTTGCTCGGTTATCCTTTTTTTGTAAAAAGCGAAGTGGTACACGGCAGGCAGCTTGGCAGAAAAATGGGCATTCCCACAATTAACATGGAGCTTCCGGCAGAAAAACTCCTGCCTCCCAAAGGCGTATATGTGACGCAGACGAAGGTCAGCGGCAGAATTTGTCCCGGCGTGACAAATGTCGGGTGCAAGCCTACGGTCAATAACAGCAACAAGGTAGTGGTGGAAACGCATCTGCTGGATTTTGAAGGCGATCTGTATGGAATAAAGCCGGAGGTCAGTTTTATTCATTATATCCGTCCGGAGCGTAAATTTGATTCCCTGGACGCCCTGCAGGAGCAGATGAAGAAAGATATTGAGACCTGCAGAACACATATTTATTACAAAAATGTTACAAATATGTGTTGACAACGTAAAAACATACTGCTATACTCTTTTCATGTGAGATGGGTTCAGGATTGATTAGGAGGAATGAATCTATGAGATTAAATAATCTGACAAAAAAGAGAATAGGAACAGCTGCGGCGATTGCTGTAATGGCAGGAGCTGCTGTATATACTGTAAGTTCGTACAGTATGAAAGAAGAAATTAATGCACAGGAAAAAGCGAAGCTGACTGCGGGAGTAACAAATTATCTCTATTCATATGAACAGCCGTTAAATGTCACGGCGGGCGTATCAGACCTGCTTCACGGCAGGGGGGACGTTGAGGTTGCGGATAACGGCCTGGATACCGTGGGAGCGGGAATTGAAGAAGATAAAAGCGCTGCAAAGCTCTGCGGCTATGAAAACCTCGGTATTGCAAAAGTAGAGGGAAACTTAAATATCCGTAAAAAAGCCGGTACGGACAGCAAGGTAGTGGGAAAAATGACCAACCACGACGCCTGCGAAATCCTTGGCACAAAAGGCGATTGGGTAAAAGTCACTTCCGGAAAAGTCAAAGGATATGTAAAGAAAGAATATCTTGTGACGGGCGATGAGGCGGACAAAATTGCCGAAGAAGAAATGATTACCGTTGCAACAGTAAATACAACAACACTCCGTGTAAGGGAGGAAACTTCAGTGGATTCCGCCATACTTTCCCTTGTGGGAGAGGGCGAGGACCTGGTTGTGGAAGAAATAAAGGATGACTGGTACAAAGTGGAAGTGGACGACCAGAAAGGTTATATTTCCGGGGATTATGTGGAAATCTCCAAAAAGCTTCCGACAGCGGAAACGGTAACAGAGTTAAAATACGGGGACGGGGTTTCCGATGCAAGGGTATCCCTTGTCCAGTTTGCCCTGCAGTTTGTAGGCAATCCTTATGTCTGGGGCGGTACAAGCCTGACAAACGGAATTGACTGTTCCGGATTTACCATGCAGGTGTACGCCCGTTACGGAATCTCGCTGCCGCACCATGCCGCATCCCAGCCGGGATACGGGACAAGGGTAAGTGCAGCGGAAGCAAGACCGGGTGATTTGTTCTTCTACGGAAGCGGAAGCAGCATTGGACATGTTGGTATCTATATTGGAAACGGACAGATTGTCCATGCAAGCAACAGAAGAACCGGCATCAAGATTTCCAGCGCATTTTACCGCACACCGGTCTGCATTGTAAGTTATTTATAAAAAAGGTTTACAACAGCTTCCAGCTGTGTTATATTATTCCAGTATGGTTTCGCCTGTATTCGGTAGATGGACAACTCCGACCTTTTACTGATTACGCGGCATTAAGAATAATTCAAGGAGGATCAACTATGATCGCAAAAGAAAAGAAACAGGCAATTATCGCTGAGTATGGCAGAACACCAAATGACACTGGATCACCAGAAGTCCAGGTGGCTATACTGACTGCAAGAATCAAGGAGCTTACCGAGCATCTCAAGGTAAATCCAAAGGATCACCATTCCAGACGCGGAATGCTTAAAATGATTGGTCAGAGACGTGGACTGCTGTCATATTTAAAAGGAATTGATATTGAAAGATATCGTTCTTTAATTGAGCGTTTAGGACTCAGAAAATAATTGTGAACAAGAGCGGAGTGTCAGATTCCGCTCTTCTTTTTGTTTCACAGACAATCAGGTGCCTGGCAATGACCGGGACCACTGAAGAGGGCATATACTGCAGCTCCTGTATTTAGATGCTGTTTTTATAGTATGGTTTCTTCAGTAGTTTCGGGGGTTAGGCATCATCATTAGTTTATTTAAAGGAGAGAAAGTATGTACAAAAGTTATTCAATGGAACTCGCCGGGAGAACACTTACGGTGGATATCGGCAGGGTGTGTGCGCAGGCAAATGGTGCTGCGCTGCTGAAATATGGCGGGACAACCGTATTATCGACTGCAACGGCTTCAGACAAGCCGAGGGACGGGATTGATTTCTTCCCGTTAAGTGTGGAATTTGAAGAAAAAATGTATTCTGTCGGCAAAATACCGGGAGGCTTTAATAAACGTGAGGGTAAGGCGTCTGAAAATTCCATCCTTACCGCCCGCGTGATTGACCGTCCGATGCGGCCGCTGTTTCCAAAGGATTACCGCAATGACGTGACATTAAATAATATGGTAATGTCCGTGGATCCGCAGTGCCGTCCGGAGCTTGTGGCTATGATTGGCGCCGCATTATCCACAACAATTTCTGATATTCCGTTTGACGGTCCGTGTGCCATGACGCAGATGGGAATGAAGAACGGGGAATTTATTGTAAACCCGTCCCAGGCAGACTGGGATGAGGGGGATCTGGAGCTTACCGTTGCGTCCACAGCCGAAAAAGTCATAATGATTGAGGCAGGCGCAAACGAAATTCCGGAAGCAAAAATGATAGAGGCAATTTACAAATGTCATGAAATAAACCAGACCATCATTGCTTTCATCAACCAGATCAGGGAAGAGACAGGAAAGCCAAAGCATACCTATACAAGCTGTGCGATTCCGGAAGAAATGTTTACGGCAATTAAGGAAATTGTTCCGCCGGAGCAGATGGAAGAGGCTGTTTTTACAGATGAAAAGCAGAAGCGTGAGGACAACATCAGGGAAATTACAGAGAAGCTGGAAGAAGCGTTTGCTGATAACGAGGAATGGCTTGCAGTGCTTTCAGAGGCAGTATACCAGTACCAGAAAAAGACCGTCCGCAAGATGATTTTAAAGGACCACAAGCGTCCGGACGGACGTGCAATCGACCAGATTCGTCCGCTTGCAGCTGAGATTGACCTGATTCCGAGGGTTCACGGCTCTGCAATGTTTACCCGCGGGCAGACACAGATTTGTGATATCGTTACCCTTGCTCCGCTTTCCGAGGTACAGAGAATTGACGGACTGGATGAAAATATTTCTACCAAGAGATATATGCATCATTACAATTTCCCATCCTATTCCGTAGGTGAGACAAAGCCAAGCCGCGGACCGGGACGCCGTGAGATTGGTCACGGTGCGCTGGCAGAGCGTGCGCTGGTTCCGGTACTTCCTTCTGTTGAGGAATTTCCGTATGCCATCCGTGCCGTATCTGAAACTTTTGAGTCAAACGGCTCCACTTCCATGGCTTCCACCTGCGCATCCTGCATGTCACTGATGGCTGCCGGAGTGCCGATTAAAAAAATGGTGGCGGGCATTTCCTGCGGTCTTGTGACAGGGGATACGGATGACGATTATCTGGTTCTTACCGATATTCAGGGACTTGAGGATTTCTTCGGGGATATGGACTTTAAAGTGACCGGAACACATGACGGTATTACTGCAATCCAGATGGATATCAAGATTCACGGACTGACACGTCCGATTGTGGAAGAAGCAATCGCCCGTACAAGGGATGCAAGACTTTATATTATGGACGAAGTCATGAGCAAGGCAATTTCCGAGCCGCGCAGGGAAGTCAGTGAATGGGCTCCTAAGATTGAGCAGGTTCAGATTGATCCGAATAAAATCGGCGATGTTGTCGGACAAAAAGGCAAGACTATTAATGAAATTATTGCACGTACCGGTGTTAAGATTGACATCACAGAGGAAGGTGCAGTTTCCATCTGCGGAACCGATAAAGCAGCAATCGCAAAAGCTGTCGAAATGATTCGTATGATTACAACAGATTTTACGGAAGGACAGATTTTAACCGGAGTTGTCGTAAGCATAAAAGAATTTGGTGCATTTATTGAGTTTGCACCAGGCAAAGAGGGAATGGTTCATATTTCCAAAATCGCAAAGGAAAGAATCAACCATGTAGAGGATGTACTGACACTTGGTGACAAAGTAAAGGTTGTATGTCTTGGAAAGGACAAGATGGGAAGAATCAGTTTTTCCATTAAGGATGTTCCGGCAAACGCCTGAAAATTCAGATATTCCGGTTTTGCTTCATACTGATTATAAGACCGTGCGCAACAGCGCACGGTTTTTTCATATTATTATATAGAAACAGTTCCGCAGAAGAACTGTGAAATAAAGAACGATGAGAGGTCATGTATGAATCGCGTAAAACAGCTGGTGTATGCGCAGAATGTATACAGTCAGGGATTTACAGGGAAAAATATACGGATCAGTGTACTGGATACGGGTGTTTTTCTTCACCGGGACCTGCGGGGGAATGTCATCCGCTTTCTTGACTTTGTAAGCGGAAAAAAGTCTGCGTATGACGATAACGGGCATGGGACACATGTGGCAGGAATCATTTGTGCGAATGGAAAGATGAAGGGGATGGCGCCGCAGGCAGAACTGATTTCCTTAAAAGTACTTGACAGGGAAGGCGGCGGGGAAACCGGCAGGGTACTGCATGCCCTGCAATGGGTGGAGAAAAATTTCAGGCAGTACCGGATCAGGATTTTAAATTTTTCCGTCGGATTTCTTCCCGGAGCCGGAAATGACGAACAGAGGCAGATAATGGAAATGCTGGAGCATTTATGGGATCTGGGAATTGCAGTCGTAACAGCAGCGGGAAACAACGGACCGGGACAGGGGACCATTACAGTTCCGGGTATTTCCAGAAAGGTAATTACAGTAGGCGCCAGTGATGATGCAACTCCGGGAAGGAACATGCCAAAAGGTTACAGCGGCAGGGGGCCGACGGAGTGCTGTGTGGTAAAGCCGGAAATTCTTGCGCCGGGAAGCGGAATATTAAGTCTTGATAACCGGGGAAGCCATTATGTCAGAAAGAGCGGGACGTCGATGGCAACCCCTGTGGTCTGCGGGGCGCTTGCCCTGGCGCTGCAGAAAAATCCTTCCCTGCGTCCGGAGGAACTGAAGCTGAAACTGTATGAATCTGCGGAGGATTTAGGGGAAAATACAATGTCATGGGGAATGCTGCATGTTGATAATTTGCTCCGGCTGGTGTAAACTGGATATAATGTCCTAAAAACTGGAGGAATGGAAAATGAAACGGATAGCGAATATATTTTTTGGCAGGCTGATGCTGGGAGCGTTAATTATTATGCTGCAGTTTGGATGGTTTGTTTATCTGATCTACAGTTCAACGGCGGCAAATACCGCAATTAATGTCGGATTTCAGATGATTGCGGTTGCCCTTGCGCTGTATGTTGCAAATAAAGATATACGGACTTCCTATAAGATGTCATGGATTTTTCTGATTCTTTTTCTGCCTGTGTTTGGATGTCCGGCATATTTTCTGTTCGGACATTCCAGCCTGACAAAGAAAACGAGAAAATATTTTAAAAAAGTAATAGATGCGGCAGCTTTACACCGCAGCAGGGATGATGAAAATGAAAAGCTGCTGGAAACAGATAATTATTATGCCTCCAAGCAGGCGCGCTATCTTTCCCGGAATGCAGGATATCCGCTGTACAGGGAAACGGACAGCCGGTATTTTAACAGCGCAGAGGCGGCGTTTCCGCAGCTGCTCGCCGATCTGGAAAGCGCTGAGAAATTTATTTTTATGGAGTATTTCATAGTGGAAGAAGGGCAGATGTTTGATGCCATTGTTTCCATCCTGCAGAAAAAAGCGGCGCAGGGGGTGGAGGTGCGTCTGATGTATGATGATGTTGGAAGTATCCAGACACTTCCGCCGCATTATGAACGTGTGCTTGAAAATAAAGGAATCAGATGTGTCTGTTTTAATCCGTTCCGTCCGGTTCTGTCTGTTATCATGAATCACAGGGACCACCGTAAAATTACGGTGGTAGACGGAAAAGTTGCATATACGGGCGGGTTTAACCTTGCGGATGAGTATATCAATGCAAAGGAAAAGTACGGTTACTGGAAAGACGCGGGACTGCGTATTACAGGGGAGAGTGTGTGGAGTTTTACCACAATGTTTCTTGAAATGTGGGACTGTATGACCGGAAAAGAATCAGACTATGAGTCATACCGCAGCAGAACAGAAAATCTGCCGGTTTCCAGGGGATTTATCCAGCCGTATGCAGATTCGCCCCTTGATCATGAAGATGTAGGGGAAAATGTGTATTTAAACCTGATTTCCCATGCAAAAAAATATGTTTATATTTTCACTCCGTACCTGATTGTGGGCTCCGAGATGAAAACAGCTCTGGTAAATGCAGCAAAATGCGGAGTAGACGTAAGAATTGTCGTACCGGGCATACCGGACAAAAAACTGGTATATCTGCTTACGCAGTCCTATTTTGCACATCTGATAAAAGGCGGTGTGCGGATTTATAAATATACGCCGGGATTTATCCATTCCAAATGCTTTGCCGTGGACGATTATTATGCGACTGTCGGAACCGTCAATCTGGATTACAGGAGTCTGTTTTTACATTTTGAGTGCGGTGTCAGCATGTACAACACAGATACCGTTATGCAGGTAAAGGAGGATATGCTGGCAACCTTTGAAGAAAGCCATGAGGTGACGCTTGATGAATGCGAAAGCAGGAAGCTTCTGGTGCGTATGTTTATGGGTGCGCTGAAACTGTTTGCACCGCTGCTGTAGGAAAAGGAGCATCTGCCATGCAGGTTCGCTTCGCGAAGGCAGGTGCCAAGGTCATATCCCTGCTGTGCAGGAATATGACAGAGACTACTAAATGTTGTAATTTCCTCTTGCTTTTTCCACAATATCAAGTTACAATAGACGTTGTGTAAGGAGCAAACCGCATGAGAGGACAGCGTAAAGAATGGATATAACAGTCAGGCTGCAGGTGTTTGAGGGTCCCCTGGATCTGCTTTTGCATCTGCTGGATAAAAATAAAGTAAATATATATGATATTCCGATTGTGGAGATTACAGCACAGTATATGGAATATATTGCAGAGATGAAACGGCAGGACCTGGATGTACTGAGCGAGTTTCTTGTCATGGCTGCAACACTGATTGATATTAAATCAAAGATGCTCCTTCCTTCCGATCCGGACAGCGAGGAGGAAGAGGAGGATCCGCGCGCAGAACTTGTCCAGCAGCTTTTAGAGTACAAGATGTACAAATGTATGGCATATGAGCTTAAGGACCGTCAGATGGACGCGCAGCGGGTGATGTTTAAGGAACCGACAATTCCGGATGAGGTACTTGCCTATGAGGAACCGGTCAATGTGGCGGAGCTTGTTTCAGATGTAACGCTTGCGAAATTAAACGAGATTTTCAAAAGCATTATGAAAAAGCAGAAGGACAAGATTGATCCTCTCCGCTCGAAATTCGGAAAGATTCAGAAAGAAGAAGTTTCCCTGGAGGACAAGATTGCACAGCTTCAGGAATATGCGAAGGAACATAAGCATTTCAGTTTCCGCAGTCTTTTAGAGGCACAGTCCGGCAAGGTGGAGATTATCGTTACCTTCCTTGCCATTCTGGAACTGATGAAGATGGGAAAAATATTCATTTCACAGGAGCACATTTTTGATGATATCAAAATTGATTCAAAAATTGCTGCCTAGCGACGGGGTTTGTTAGATCATGGAAGAAAAGAATTACAAGGCGATTATAGAAGCAGTTCTTTTTACAATGGGAGAGTCGGTAGAGCTTGGAAAAATTGCCGACGTTATCGGTCTGGATAAAAATAAGACCAGGGAAATCATTGAGGAAATGATGCAGGAACTGTCAGACAGCGGACGGGGAGTTGCCCTGATGGAGCTGGACGGCGCATACCAGATGTGTACAAAGCCGGAAATGTATGAATACCTGATTCATATTGCCAGACAGCCGAAACGCCGGGTTCTTACGGATGTGCTATTAGAGACGCTTTCCATCGTTGCGTACAAACAGCCGGTGACAAAAGTCGAAATCGAAAAAATCCGCGGGGTATCTTCGGACCATGCGGTAAATAAGCTGGTTGAATATAACCTGGTCTGTGAACTGGGGAGACTGGACGCACCGGGCAGACCTCTTTTGTTCGGAACAACAGAAGAGTTTCTGCGCAGTTTTGGTGTACATTCCATCGACGAGCTTCCGGTATTAAGTCCGGTGCAGGTGGAGGAATTTAAGCAGGAGGCAGAACAGGAGATGAGGGTTTCCCTGGATGTTTAAGGCGTTCAGGTATAAGGACAATCCGGATAATCATATACATTTAACAACGAATGTATATGGTTATTTTTTTATGAAGAAAATTAAGCAGATCATTGCAGTCCTTCTGGTGCTGCTGCAGTGTTTTTTCTTTGTACTTCCGGTATCTGCCGAAGAAAAGGAAAAAACAGAGGTAAAAGAAAGCAGTCTTTATTCCAGGGCATGCGCACTGACAGACGGGGAAAGCGGACGGCTGTTATATGGAAAAAAAGAAGATGTTCCAATGGCAAATGCGAGCACGACCAAAATTCTTACCTGTATTCTGGCAATGGAAAACTGCCAGATGGATGAAGTGGTGACGGCAGGCAGGGAAGCGGCTGCGCAGCCGAAGGTCCATCTGGGAATGCGGGACGGCCAGCAGTTTTACCTGAAGGATTTATTATACGGGCTGATGCTGGAATCCTACAATGACTGTGCATATGTGATTGCAGAGCATGTTTCGGGTTCTGTAGAGAAGTTTGCCGAAGCAATGAATGAAAAGGCAAAGGAACTTGGCTGTACCGATACCCATTTTGTCACACCGAACGGACTGGACAAAGAGGACGGCGGGGGAGAGCACCATACAACGGCGTATGACCTCTGCAGAATTATGAGCTACTGTGCATGGAACTCCCCGGCAAGCGAACAGTTTCTTGCCCTCACACAGACCAGAAGCTACAGTTTTGCCAGTCTCGACGGAACCTCTTATGCGGTTTCCAATAAAAATGCGTTTCTTGACATGATGTCTTCCGTTATAACCGGAAAAACCGGTTATACTGCAAAAGCAGGATACTGCTATGTGGCGGCAGTGGAAGAAGGCGGCAGACGCTATGCGGTTGCACTGCTGGCGTGCGGATGGCCGAACCACAAGACCTACCGGTGGTCGGATGCGAAAACACTGTTTGGGTACGGACTGGAACACTACCACCTGTATCAGGGATCGGACAAAATATTTACGGTTGACCCGCTGGAGATTGCAGGGGGTTACCAGGAAGGAACCCTGGAAGAATGGGGGAATAAGGCAAAGCTGCCGCTGTATGTGGAAACGGACAAAAAACAGCTGACATTTTTAAAAGCGGACTGGGATGAGGCAGAGGTCAGAAAAGAATTTACGAAAATACCGCAGCTTCCGATAAAAAAAGGAAAGGAACTGGGGAAAATTTCTTACTGTGTAGGAAACGAGGAACTTTATTCCTTTAAAATCTGCGCGGCGGAGGATATCCGGAAATGGGATTTTGCAACATTTCTTACAGCAGTATTAAAAGAATTTTTGCTGTGAAAAATTTAACAATTACAGTTGAAATAAGACTGGAAATGATATACAATTACACTAGCGCAATTTTTTTATTATTTTTATAGATGGAGGGCATAAGATGAGTAGTAACAATGAAAATCTGGCGATGCAGCGTATTGCCAGATTGGTCGATGAGAACAGTTTTATGGAAATCGGTTCTCTCGTAACGGCACGCAGCACGGATTTTAACATGGATGCTGCAAAGGCTCCTTCGGATGGTGTAGTCACAGGTCACGGACTGATTGACGGTAATCTGGTATTTATTTACAGCCAGGATGCTTCTGTGTTAAACGGAACCATTGGAGAGATGCATGCAAAAAAAATTGCTTCTGTGTACGATATGGCAATGAAAATGGGAGCGCCGGTCATTGGTTTTATTGACTGCGGCGGAGTGCGTCTTCAGGAATCTGTGGATGCGCTGGATGGATTCGGACTGATTTATGCAAAAGAGGTTGCGGCGTCCGGAATGGTTCCGCAGATCTGCGGTGTATTCGGAAACTGCGGAGGCGGGCTTTCCGTTGTTCCGGCACTGTGTGATTTTGCATTTATTGAGGAAAGCAAAGGCCGTATGTTTATCAATCCGGCAGATGCGGTTTCCGGCAACCGTGCGGAAGTCTGCGATACAGCCAGTGCGAAGTTCCAGGGTGAAAATAACGGCTGTGTTGATTTTACCGGCTCTGAGGATGAGATTATGGCACGGATCCGCCAGCTCGTATGCATGCTTCCGAACAACAGCGAGGGAGATGTTTATACAGGCAGCTGCAGGGATGATTTAAACCGTGCCTGCGAGAGCATGGAAAACATGAAGGGGGATCCGAGATACCTCCTGTCACAGATTGCGGACGGACATGCCTTTTTTGAAACGAAGGCGGACTTTGCAAAGAACATGGTAACCGGACTGTTCCAGTTAAACGGCATGACAGTCGGCGCAGTTGCAAACTGTACGGAGGTTTATGATGCACAGGGAAGCTGCACGGAGAAATTTACCAGTACCCTGACAGCCAGAGGCTGCAGCAAGGCGGCTGATTTTATCCAGTTCTGCGACGCATTTTCCATTCCGGTACTGTCCATTACCAATGTAACCGGGTTTAACAATACCATGTGTTCAGAGAAGAACCTTGCCCGTGCACTTGCCAGAATGACGTCTGCATTTGCAAATGCTTCCTGTGCAAAGGTAAACCTGATTACAGGTGAGGCATACGGCAGCGCATATGTATTTATGAATTCCAAATCCATTGGTGCGGATTTTGTTTATGCATGGCAGGATGCAAAAATCGGTGCTATGGACGCTGTAATGGCTGCAAAAATCATGTATCCGGATGCAGGCGCGGAAGAAATCAAGAGCAAAGCGGCTGAGTATGAAAGCCTGCAGGATTCTGCGGCAGCAGCGGCTGCAAGGGGATATGTGGACCGTATCATTGCCCCGGCAGATTCCAGGAAATATCTTGTTGCGGCATTTGAAATGCTCTATACAAAATATGTACAGGCACCGGAAAAGAAGCATGGGACCAGATAGAGGTGAAGTTTAATGAAAAAGAAAATAGCTTTGGCGCTTAGCATGGTTCTTATGGTTTTCGTGCTTGGCGCCTGTGGAAAACAGGATCCGTCAAAGATGGACTATAACGGGACATCATACAAGGAGCTTGAACAGCAGATGCAGGAAAACATCACCATGGTTCAGGCAATCCTGCAGTTTTACAGTGAGAACAGTCTGACTGCTGAGACAGTCACTGATGATGTAAAGGAATATTTATACAGCGTTGGTGTGACGGATGCCCAGATTGCCGCGGCGGACAGATGGGATGAAATCGAAAAGGAATTTGGGAAAGCAGATGCTGCGTTAAGCCAGGAAATACCGATGAAGTCTTTCGAGGTAACGAAATCAGGCAAGACGCTTACCACAGACCTTTTTATTAAATTCGAGAAAAAAAAGGTGGATTTCCAGGTTGTCTATGACTATTATTCAATGGAAATTACAGGAATATCCATTGAGCCGGTTTACACACTGGGAGAGAAGATGCAGAAGGCAGGAATCAATACGCTGCTTTCCATTTCAATTGTGTTTTCAGTTCTGATTTTAATCAGCCTGCTGATTGCATGCTTCAAAATCTTCCCATATCTTGAGCAGAAAAAGAAGCAGAATGGAAATCATGCAGCGGTACCGGAGCAGAAAATGCCGGCGCCGGCTGTGGAGGCAAAAGCAACAGCAGCAGATGACGGTGAGCTGATTGCAGTCATCGCAGCGGCAATTGCAGCAGGAACCGGAACTTCTACAAATGATTTTGTAGTTCGTTCCATCAGGAGAAGATAAATAACAGTTTATTTTTAGGAGGATCATTTCAATGAAAAATTATACAATTACCGTAAATGGTAACGTTTATGATGTTACAGTGGAGGAAACCGGAAGCACAGGAGCAGCATCAGCTCCGGTTCGCGCAGCAGCATCAGCTCCTGCTCCGGCAGCAGCTCCTGCATCATCAGCAGCAGGCTCTGTCCGTATTGAAGCAGGGGCAGCCGGAAAGGTATTCAAGCTTGAAAAGAAAGTCGGAGATGCAGTTAAGAAGGGCGACACCGTCCTGATTCTTGAAATTATGAAGATGGAGACTCCGGTTGTTGCACCGCAGGATGGAACCGTTGCAAGTATTGATGTTGCAGTTGGCGATGCTGTGGAATCCGGAGCATTACTGGCGAGCTTAAATTAATCCAAGGAGGAATTCACTGTGAGTTATGTAGGCGAAACATTAACAAACCTCCTACATCAGACAGCCTTTTTCAATCTGACATGGGGAAATTACGTGATGATACTGGTAGCGCTTTTTTTCCTATATCTTGCGATTAAAAAGGGTTTTGAGCCATTACTTTTAGTTCCGATTGCATTCGGAATGCTGCTTGTAAACATATATCCGGATATTATTGCAAGTCCGGAGCAGACAAGCAATGGCATAGGCGGTTTACTTTATTATTTTTATACACTGGATGAGTGGTCAATTTTACCTTCCCTGATTTTCCTTGGAGTTGGTGCAATGACAGACTTTGGTCCGCTGATTGCAAACCCTGTCAGCTTTCTGATGGGAGCTGCAGCACAGTTTGGTATTTTTGCAGCATATTTCCTTGCCATTGTGCTTGGTTTTAATGACAAGGCTGCAGCGGCAGTATCCATTATCGGAGGCGCTGACGGACCGACTTCCATTTTCCTCGCTTCAAAACTGGGGCAGACGGGGCTTATGGGCCCGATTGCAGTGGCTGCATATTCATACATGGCGCTTGTGCCGATTATCCAGCCGCCGATTATGAAGCTGTTTACCACAAAGAAGGAGCGTGCAATCAAAATGCAGAACCTCCGTCCGGTCAGCAAGCTGGAAAAAATCCTGTTTCCGATCGTGGTTACCGTTGTGGTATGTACGCTGCTTCCTACGACAGCCCCGCTTGTTGGAATGCTGATGCTTGGAAACCTGTTCCGTGAATCCGGCGTGGTCCGCCAGTTACAGGAGACTGCAAGCAATGCCATGATGTATATCGTTGTTATTCTGCTGGGGACTTCTGTTGGTGCAACGACAAGTGCAGAGGCATTCTTAAATGCCAGCACATTAAAGATCGTAGTGCTTGGACTGGTGGCATTTATGTTTGGTACGGCTGCCGGAGTACTGTTTGGCAAACTGCTGTGTTATGTTACCAAAGGCAAGATTAATCCTCTCATTGGTTCAGCCGGTGTATCGGCAGTACCTATGGCTGCGCGTGTTTCCCAGAAGGTCGGCGCAGAGGAAGATCCGACAAACTTCCTGCTTATGCATGCAATGGGACCAAACGTTGCCGGAGTTATAGGTACGGCTGTTGCGGCAGGATGCTTTATGGCAATATTTGGAATCTAAAAAGGAGAAATGATTATGTCTGAAATGGAAAAGAAACCATTAAAAATAACAGAGACTGTTCTTCGTGACGCACACCAGTCCCTGATTGCAACACGTATGACAACAGAGCAGATGCTTCCAATCGTTGACAAGATGGACCAGGTTGGATACCATGCAGTGGAGTGCTGGGGCGGGGCAACTTTTGATGCCTGCCTGCGCTTCTTAAAGGAAGATCCCTGGGAGCGTCTGAGAAAGTTAAAAGACGGCTTCAAAAAAACCAAACTCCAGATGCTCTTCCGCGGACAGAATATCTTAGGCTACCGCCCATATGCGGATGATGTTGTGGAGTATTTTGTGCAGAAGTCAGTGGCTAACGGAATTGACATTATCCGAATTTTTGACTGCCTGAATGACGTCAGAAACTTACAGACAGCCGTTACAGCCTGCAACAAGGAAAACGGACATGCACAGGTAGCACTGTCCTATACCCTGGGAGATGCATATACCCTGGATTACTGGATGGAAATGGCAAAGAGAATCGAGGATATGGGCGCAAATTCCTTATGTATTAAGGATATGGCAGGACTTTTGGTTCCGACCGAGGCTACAAAGCTGGTAGAGGCGTTAAAGAGTGCAACCAGCCTTCCAATCGAACTTCATACCCATTACACCTCCGGTGTGGCATCCATGACCTATATGAAAGCAGTGGAGGCAGGATGTGATATCATTGATACGGCAATGTCACCATTTGCACTTGGTACCAGCCAGCCTGCTACCGAGGTTATGGTGGAAGCATTTAAGGGTACTGCGTATGATACAGGATTAGACCAGAACCTTCTGGCTGAAATTGCTGATTATTTCCGTCCGCAGAGAGAGGAAGCGCTTGCAAGCGGACTGATGAATCCAAAGGTGCTGGGTGTTAATATCAATACACTTCGTTACCAGGTACCGGGCGGAATGCTTTCCAACCTGATTTCCCAGCTCAAGGAGCAGGGCAAGGAGGACAAGTTTGAAGAGGTTCTTGCAGAAGTGCCGCGCGTGCGTAAGGATCTGGGTGAGCCGCCTCTTGTTACCCCTTCCTCCCAGATTGTGGGAACCCAGGCAGTATTTAATGTACTGATGGGTGAGCGTTACAAGGTCGCTACCAAGGAGACAAAGGATATTCTTCTTGGAAAATACGGACAGACTGTAAAACCGTTTAACCCGGAAGTTGTTGACAAGGTACTGGGTGAGGACAAAAAGAATGCCATTACCTGCCGTCCGGCTGATTTACTGGAGCCGGAGCTTGATAAGATTGAGGCTGAGATGAAGCAGTACAAAAAACAGGATGAGGATGTTCTTTCCTATGCACTGTTTCCGCAGGTTGCCACGGATTTCTTCAAATACCGTGAAGCACAGCAGACTGGTGTGGATGTAAAAGCAGGAGATGTGAAAAACGCTGCATATCCGGTATAAAACAGTAGATAAAAAAGAATACCTTCGGGTATTCTTTTTTTCTTATGATTTGACCAGCTAAAAAGAATAGCAGTTCAGCTTGAAAAAAATATGTAGTCTGATATAATGAAAACAATTCAAAGGAGAGAATCGGCATGGCGAGAAATACTTATAATAATGTAATGGCTGGAAATTGCGATAATAATATTCGTTTTGCTGATTTAAGAAATTTAATTATGTCCTATGGATTTAGAGAACGGATAAAGGGCGATCACTATGTATATAAACGGGATGATATGATAGAGAGAATTGTAATACAGCCACAGGGAAATAAAGCAAAACCATATCAGGTTAAGCAGGTCAGGGAATTATTTAATAAATATGGTTTGTAGATTTGTCAGGGAGGTATGATATGTATAAGTATCAGATTATTATGTACTGGAGTGAGCCGGACAACTGTTATGTTACAGAAGTTCCGGAACTTCCGGGATGTATGAGTGATGGAGAAACGCCGGAAGACGCAATCAAGAATACGCAGCAGATTATTCAGGTATGGCTGGAATGTGCCAAAGAGGATGGAAGGGAAATTCCTGAACCTGTTTATAACAGGTCACTGGTTGAAAGAGCGTAAATTATTTCTTGCAATTTTTTTTAAAAGTGATACAATTTCATTCGAACAGATAAATAAATGGTTTCAGGAAAGAGTATGAAGCGTATGATACACGAAAGTAAAACGAAAGAACATATAATTACCTGCTCCCACCACTGCATGGCAGTTGTCGGAGGCTTTATGGGCGGGTTTACCATACTTACAAGAGGGGATTTGTTTGGAAATGCGCAGACAGCAAATATGATTTCCCTGGTTCATTTCGTTCTGGGAAAAGATTTTCTGCATTTTTTCCTGCGTCTGCTTGCAGTTTTTGTTTATGTGCTGGGGATTATGGCATATGTAATGATAAAAAATAAAACTGACTGGAACATCAAAAAGGTTTCCATACTTGTGGACTTTTCTGCAGTTGTTCTTCTTGGATGTTTTCCGGAATCCATGGAGCCGGTCATTGCGCTGTATCCGGTATTTTTTGCCATGTCTTTCCAGTGGAATGCATTTCCGGGAAATTACGGCTACGCAAGTTCTACAATTTTTTCCACAAACAATATCAGACAGACTACGCTTGCGTTTTCCGAATACCTTTGTGACAGGGATAAAATGCATCTGCATAAAATGTGGTTTTTCTTTGGAACGCTGCTTGGGTTCCATACGGGAGTTGCAGTTTCCTGGTTTGCGGCAGAATATCTGGGATACCAGGGCATCTGGCTGAATGGTGTGATTCTTCTTGCCGCCGGTGTGTTTGTATGGTTGGAAAACTCACACGAGACCAGAAATGAAAAGACAAAGCTTCCGGTAAGGACAGCGGTGGTAAATATATATAAATAGTACGAGGGATTTGGGATGGCAAATACAAATGAACTGCTGAACCGGATTAATAACCGTTACAGTTCCATGAGTAAAGGACAAAAGCTGCTTGCAGCCTATATTACGGATAATTATGACAAGGCAGTGTTTCTGACGGCAGCAAAAATGGGAGAAACGGTGGGCATCAGTGAGTCCACCGTTGTTCGTTTTGCAACGTTTCTGGGATATAAGGGGTATCCGGAGTTTCAGAAGGCACTGGAGGAGCTGGTGCGCAATAAGTTAAATTCCGTCCAGCGAATGGAAGTGACTTACGGAAGAATCAGCCAGTCGAAAATTTTAGAGACTGTGCTTCGCTCCGATGCGGACAAGATAAAGACAACACTGGAAAAAATTGACCATAATGCTTTTGAGCTTGCAGTAACCACCATACTGGAAGCAAAAAGTATTTATATTGTGGGAATCAGAAGCTGTGCGCCGCTGGCGGGCTTTCTCGGATTTTACCTGAATCTGATGTTTGACAGGGTGCGTCTTTTGACAACAAACAGTTCCAGTGAGCTGTTCGAGCAGATGGTGCGTATTGACAAAAAGGACGTGATTATCGGCATCAGTTTTCCGCGTTATTCCATGCGTACCTTAAAGGCACTGGAATTTGCAAATAACCGGAATGCCAAGGTAATCACCATTACAGACAGCGTGCATTCGCCAATGAACCTGTATTCTTCCTGCAACCTGATTGCGGACAGCGACATGGCGTCCATTGTGGATTCGCTTGTGGCGCCGCTCAGCGTGATTAACGCGCTTGTGGTGGCTCTCTGTATGAAAAAGCAGAAGGAAGTGGCAAAAACGCTGACCATGCTTGAGGATATCTGGGACGAGTACCAGGTGTATGAAAATGATGAAATAAACTATATTGATGATTCAATTAAGATACATTATGCAAAATTAGAGGACGGGGATTCATGAAAAATATCATTGTAATCGGCGGCGGTCCCGCGGGGATGATGGCGGCATATGCCGCTGCCGGAAACGGACATAAGGTTACGCTGCTGGAGCAGAATGAAAAACTGGGAAAGAAACTTTTTATTACAGGAAAAGGGCGTTGCAATATCACAAATTCGTGTGATACCGACACCCTTTTTTCCAATGTGATGAGCAACCGGAAATTTTTGTACAGCGCATTTTATGCCTTTGACAACGGGCAGGTGGTTGATTTTTTCCGTGGGCTGGGACTGGAAACAAAGGTGGAACGGGGAAACCGCGTATTTCCGGTATCCGACCATTCATCTGATGTGATTGCCGCGCTGAAAAAAGCATTAAACCAGAGGAATGTTACGGTCCGGCTGAATGCCTGCGTAAAGGATGCGGATCTTGCAGGGCAGGAAAAAAAGGTCAGGCTTTCAGATGGAAAAACGCTTACGGCACATGCAGTCATTATAGCGACCGGCGGATGTTCCTATCCTTCCACGGGTTCTACCGGGGACGGCTACCGTTTTGCAGAGGAGAGCGGCCATAAGCTGGTAAAGCCGACGCCGTCGCTTGTTCCGTTTGAAACAAAGGAGGCATGGGTAAAGGAGCTTCAGGGACTTTCCCTGCGCAATGCTGGCATGTCCATTTACAATGAAAAGAAAAAACTGGCCGAGGATTTCGGGGAAATGCTTTTTACCCATTTTGGCGTCAGCGGTCCCATGGTTTTATCAGCAAGCGGAAGAATCAGACCGGAACAGTTTTCGCATGAGCTTCAGATGTATATAGATTTAAAGCCTGCACTGGATGATGCGCAGCTGGATAAGCGTATTCTCCGGGATTTTGACGAGGCAAAAAACAAACAGTTTAAAAATGCACTGAACCATCTGCTGCCTGCAAAGCTGATTCCGGTTATGGTGGAGTTAAGCAGAATTAATCCGGAAATAAAAGTAAATGAAATTACCAGGGGTGAAAGACAGACACTGGTTTCTTTATTTAAGCGCCTGCCGCTTACCGTGACCGGACTGCGGGACTGGAATGAAGCGATTATTACAAAGGGGGGCGTATCAGTAAAGGAGATAAATCCGTCCACCATGGAGTCAAAGCTGGTGCCGGGACTGTATTTCTGCGGGGAAGTGCTTGACCTTGATGCACTGACCGGGGGATATAATTTACAGATTGCATGGTCCACGGGGTATCTGGCAGGGATATCGGCAGGCTGAACTGTTATACTGTTTTTGCATAAAATGCATAAAAAGGTTGTAAAATCCACGGAGAATTAGTACAATATAACTATGGGTACTGGAAAACACAGGAGCAG
The DNA here is from genome assembly GCA_910587655.1 of uncultured Agathobacter sp. Taxonomy (GTDB): domain Bacteria; phylum Bacillota; class Clostridia; order Lachnospirales; family Lachnospiraceae; genus Roseburia. The sequence continues at coordinate 27,040 of CAJUND010000005.1, forward strand.
GAGGTTTTTACTATGAAGGTTTATACAACTGACAAAATTCGTAACGTGGTTCTCTTGGGGCATGGCGGCTGCGGCAAGACTTCCCTGGCAGAAGCGATGGCATATCTTGCCGGACTTACCAAACGCATGGGAACCGTGACAGACGGCAATACGATGAGCGATTATGACAAGGAAGAAATAAAACGACAGTTTTCAATTCATACATCAGTGATTCCAATTCCGTGGGGGGATGTAAAAGTAAATATTCTGGATACACCGGGGTATTTTGACTTTGTCGGTGAAGTGGAAGAAGCAGTATCTGCAGCGGATGCGGCAATTATTGTAGTTTCCGGAAAGGCAGGGATTGAAACCGGAACAAAAAAAGCGTGGGAAATCTGTGAGAAATACAAACTGCCGCGCATGGTTTTTGTAACGGATATGGATATTGACAATGCAAGCTACCGTAAGGTTGTTGAAAACCTGCAGGAGCTTTACGGAAAGAAAATTGCGCCGTTTCATCTGCCGGTCCGTGAGAATGAACAGTTTGTCGGTTATGTCAATGTTGTACAGCAGAAGGCAAAACGCTGGAATGACAAGGGAACAGTGGATAAATTTGATGTACCGGATTATTCAAAAGAAAACCTGGAAATCTGCAGGGAGGCTCTTTTAGAGGCAGTAGCGGAAACCAGCGAGGAATTTATGGAGCGTTATTTTAACGGGGAGGAATTTTCAGAGGATGAAATCCGCCAGGCGCTCCGTGTCAATGTCATCGACGGCTCCATTGTTCCGGTAATGATGGGTTCCAATGTGATGGCACGCGGCATGTATACGCTGATGACGGATATCGTAAAATACTTCCCAAGTCCTGACAAGCGCGAATGCGCCGGAATTAATACCAAGACCAATGAAGTCTGGCAGGCGGATTATGATTTTTCCAAAGCAAAGTCCGCGTATATTTTCAAAACAATTGTAGATCCTTATATTGGAAAGTATTCCCTGATTAAGGTTAATTCGGGAGTATTAAAAACAGATGATGTACTTTACAATTACCACAGGGACTGCGATGAAAAGCTGGGACATCTTTATGTCATCCGCGGAAATAAGACAGAAGAAGTAAACGAGCTTCATGCAGGGGATATCGGTGCCCTGGCAAAGCTGTCAAAGACACTGACGACCGACTCTTTATCCACCCGGAACCAGCCGGTTGCCTACATACGTGCCAATATTTCAAAACCGTATGTTTCCATGCGGTATAAGGCAAAAAACAAGGCAGATGTAGATAAAATTTCACAGTCCTTACAGAAGCTTCTGATGGAGGATCTGACACTGCAGCATGTAAACGACAGTGAAAACCGCCAGACACTGCTTTACGGCATGGGAGACCAGCATCTTGAAATTGTGGCAAGCATGCTTCTGGACAAATATAAAGTACAGATTGAATTAATGCGCCCGAAGGTGGCTTTCAGGGAAACAATTCGCGGAAAGTCCGATGTGGAATACAAATACAAAAAGCAGTCCGGCGGACACGGACAGTACGGGCATGTCAAGATGCGTTTTGAGCCGTCCGGGGATCTGGACACCCCGTATATGTTTGACCAGTGCGTGGTCGGCGGGGCAGTTCCGAAGAATTATTTTCCTGCAGTGGAAAAGGGAATTGCAGAAGCCGTACAAAAAGGACCTCTTGCCGCCTATCCGGTAATCGGGGTAAAGGCGGAACTTTATGACGGTTCCTACCATGCCGTGGATTCTTCGGAAATGGCGTTTAAAGTTGCAGCGGCACAGGCGTTTAAGAAGGGGTTCATGGAGGCAAAACCGGTACTGTTAGAACCGATTGCATCCCTGAAAGTTACGGCTCCGGAAGCTTATACCGGGGACATTATGGGTGACCTGAATAAACGAAGGGGACGCGTCATGAATATGAATGCGGAAAACGGTTACCAGGAGATTACAGCGGATATCCCTTATCTGGAATTATACGGATATAATACCCAGCTTCGCTCCATGACAAGCGGAAGCGGTACATTTTCCTATGAGTTTGCAAGATATGAGCAGGCTCCGGAGGATGTGGCAGCAAGGGAAATAGAAGAAAGGGCGAATAAGCTTGTTGATATTGAAGAGTAGTGCAGCTGCTGCATTATTTATGATGATTTATTTGTTAAACCAGGTACCAGAAGAGACAGTTTTAGTCTCTTCTGGTGCTTCTTTTGCTTCTGAGCAGGTAAATGTCTGTTATATTCTGGGAGGGGGCATACAAAACCAGTATAACAAAGAAAGCTATCCGGCAGGTTCCGGCAGCCATTACCTGTATAACCCATACCGGAACGGCTACCGTTTTCAGGGATGGTATGAAGATATATCATACCGGAAAAAAATAAAAGCAGTTCCCACCGGTGAAAAAAAACAGTATGTCTTATATGCCAGGTGGACGCCGAAAATTGACAACCGTGCCAATGTCAGGAATTATGCCTATCATGAAAATCCGGGGAAACTGGATAAGCACACAAAGATATTAAAAGACCTGGATTATGATTTTCTGGATGCAGTGGACATACCGGGGATGCCGGAAACAAGGGAGGATGATTTTTTAAACAGGTATATTTACAGTGAGGCGCAGTGTCCGCAGGGGATGTGCCTGACGGATGAATTTGTGCTGATTACCTCTTATTCCTCGGAGGATGACTGTATGGGGGAACTGATGGTATTTGACAGGGAAACCGGGGATTATATGGTTACGCTTGGAATGGATGTAAACAGTCACCTGGGGGGGATTGCCTTTGACGGTGAAAATGTGTGGGTCTGTAATTCCTATGAGCAGTCCATCGAACGGATTTCCTATGATTTTATTCAGCTGATGGCATACCAGAATACCGGTGAGGTGGTGGATGCCAGAGAGGTGGTGGATGAGTATTCCGTTGCCAATACGCCTTCCTGCATTACCTATTACGGGGGCAGGCTCTGGGTGGCAACCCACAGGATCGTTATGAATTCCGAGGTGTCTGCCTATCATTTTAACACCAGTGAAAATAACCTTGAACCGCTCAGCAGTTTCAAAATTCCATCCAAGGTCCAGGGAATGGCGTTTGATGAAAACGGGGGAATTTATTTAAGCTGTTCTTATGGAAGGAGCCAGTCTTCCTACCTGTATTATTATACATCCGTCAGTTCCATGTCCACCAGTCCGAAATCTCCCGAAGTACGGGTGGAACTGCCGCCCTGTTCAGAGGAAATAGATATCAGTTCGGATACGCTTTATGTTCTGTTTGAGTCTGCGGGGGAAAAGTATTATGAAGGAACAGACGGGAAAGGCACAAGCCTTTCCCCGCTTGACAAGCTTTTAATGATTCCGCTTGAAGAGTTTTTATGAATAGAGAAACTGTTTAATTGTTCATTGAAAGAAGCGCCATCATCTGTTTTACCTGTTTTTGTTTTTCCGGCGGCAGGTCCTTTGACAAAAGTTCGCAGATTAGGGTAATTTCCGGTTTGCTGAAGTCAAGGTTCTGGTCTTTTGCCTGCCGCATGTTGGAAAGCAGAAAAGGCATAATGTCTTTTGGGCTGGTTGGTTTATCCTTCTGGGCAAAGGAAAGCAGAAACTGCATCTTTTCCGGGCTCATTCCGGAAAAGGCAGGGTTGTTAAAAAGGGATGAATCCATAATACCTCCTGTCAGTATTTAACTGTTAAATAACTCATAATTGTCCATGACACAGAACATGTTCAGTATCGTGTCAATGGTTTCCTGTTCCTTCGGGGTACAGTACTGCCGTATTGCATTCAGCATGGCATTTCTGCGTTCGCTTCCGTTTGGCAGGGAACAGGCTGCCATACTGTTGTCGCGGCGTGAAAAAGCGTCTGTGGCATTTTTAAATTCCAGGTACTGGATGAGCATTGCAACAGGTTTCTGTGTGCGGAATTCTAAAAACGGAACAATTGATTTTAGAATCTGGATATTGCGGGTCTGTACCAGGTCATCATAGGTTACGTTTTCTTTTTCTTGTTCTCCCATATTCCGGCCAATGCAATATTTTTATATTTTTATACCATATTATGGGAATTGGTCTGTCCCTATGCATATAGTAAAATAAAAAAGTTATGGGAAAATTGATTATTGACGGAAACAGCGTTTATTCGGTGGATGAAGAGTGTCTGAAAAGGCGGCAGGTACCGGAGTCATGCGGGATTCGTGAGGCGGTCAGGCGGCAGGAACAGAAGGATAAAATAGCAAAAAGGGGACGCTGACAGATAAAAACGGGAGCCGGAAAAATCCGGCTCCCGTTTATCAGGAAATCATGCAGCTTCTGATTACATGCAGCCGCATCCGCATCCGCCGCCAAATCCATTGTTTCCGCAGAGCAGAAGCAGGATGATAATCCAGCAGCAGTTATTTCCGCCGCCGCATCCGCCGCCGAAGATGGAAGAACCTTCTCCGCATCCGCAGCAGGAAAGAAGCAGGATAATCCAGATAATGGAATTGCATCCACATCCGTTATCAGATGACGGGCATCCACAGTTTGTTGCAGCTAAATCACTCATAAGTGACCTCCAATATTGATATTTACAGTATAGTCTATGGCAGTTTTATAAAAGAGTGTTTGTCTGGTAAAAAATATTTTATTTTTATTCTGCCAGCAGGATTATCAGTGGTTAAATCCCGGTTGATATTGACTTTTTTCCATCAAATAGATAAAATAAGCAACATGGGATTGGATTAAGGGATAAAAAAATACATAAAAAAGGAGAATAAAGCATGGAAAAGATTAAAATGGTCACTCCGCTGGTAGAGATGGACGGGGATGAAATGACAAGAATACTCTGGCAGATGATTAAGGACGAGCTGTTACTTCCGTTTATCGACCTTAAGACAGAGTATTATGACCTGGGACTGGAAGAACGTAACCGTACAGACGACCAGGTGACCGTGGACTCTGCCAACGCAACAAAAAAATACGGGGTGGCAGTCAAGTGCGCGACGATTACGCCAAATGCAGCAAGAATGACAGAGTATCATTTAAAAGAAATGTGGAAAAGCCCGAACGGAACCATCCGTGCAATGCTGGACGGAACTGTTTTCCGCGCACCGATTGCGGTAAAAGGCATTGAGCCGAATGTTAAATCCTGGGAAAAGCCGATTACCATTGCGAGACATGCCTATGGCGATGTCTACAAGGCAAGTGAAATGAAGGTAGAGGGACCGGGAAAGGCGGAAATTGTTTTTACGGCGGAAGACGGAACCGTGACAAGGGAGCTGATTCATGAATTTAAAGGGGCCGGAATCATCCAGGGACAGCATAACTTAAATGAATCCATTGAAAGCTTTGCACACAGCTGTTTCCAGTATGCGCTGGATATCAGGCAGGATCTGTGGTTTGCAACCAAGGATACCATCTCCAAAAAATACGACCATACCTTTAAGGATATTTTCCAGGAAATCTTTGACCGGGAATATAAAGACAGGTTTGACGCGGCGGGCATAGAGTATTTCTATACACTGATAGATGACGCCGTTGCGCGTGTTATGAAGTCAAAGGGCGGATTTATCTGGGCATGTAAAAACTATGACGGGGACGTCATGAGCGATATGATAAGTTCGGCATGCGGATCCCTTGCAATGATGACTTCCGTACTGGTTTCCCCGCAGGGATATTATGAATATGAAGCCGCGCACGGAACCGTACAGAGACATTATTACAACCACTTAAAGGGGCAGGAAACATCCACGAACTCAGTGGCAACCATCTTTGCATGGACGGGCGCGCTGAGAAAGCGAGGGGAACTGGATCATATTCCGCAGCTTGGAGAATTTGCTGATAAACTGGAGCAGGCATGTTTAAAAACCATAGAGTCCGGTAAAATGACAAAAGACCTGGCTCTTATCACAACAATCGAAAATCCAACGGTGCTTAACAGCGAGGGCTTTATTAAAGCCGTCCGCAGCGAGCTGGAAGCATCCTTATAAAAATAAAAAACCTTAGGGCAGTTATGGGACAGAACGACCTGTTAAATTTTTCACACATTGACAGTTATGTGTAAAAATCCTATAATTGTTTTAGGGTTTTTTGTATGTAATGCCAGTGGGCATTGAAAATGAATTGGGAGGATGAGATTGTGGAAAAGGAAATATCACAGGCTGTCATCCGTCGGCTGCCAAGATATTACCGCTATCTGGGGGAACTGTTAGAAGAAGGGGTGGAACGTATTTCTTCCAGCGATCTGAGCAGCCGCATGAAGGTTACTGCATCGCAGATCAGACAGGATCTCAATAACTTTGGGGGATTTGGCCAGCAGGGGTATGGATACAATGTCCAGTTTCTGTACGATGAAATCGGCAGGATTCTGGGACTGAATGAAACACACAGGATTATAGTAATGGGAGCCGGTAATCTGGGTCAGGCGATTACCAACTATATGAAATTTGAGAAATTTGGTTTTGTGATTACAGCACTGTTTGATGTGAATCCAAAACTGAAAGGGAAAAAGATAAGGGATGTTCCAATCTATATGATAGATGAACTGGATGAGTACTGCAAAAACAATAAAGTGGATATTGCGGCGCTTACCCTTCCAAAAGAAAAAGCAGAAACCACGGCAAAGCATCTGGTCAGGCTCGGGGTTCATGCAATCTGGAATTTTGCGCATGTGGATCTGGATCTTAAAGATTCCAGGGTAGTAATAGAAAGTGTACATTTATCAGACAGTCTGATGCAGCTGTCATATAATATTGTAAAGAATTCGTGACAGGAATTCCAGGCGGGTGGGTACGATGAAGAGTGAAGAGGAATTTAAAAAGGCGTTGGCAGATAAAAAGGTTCCGGTACTTGTGCTGGACCAGAAATGGCACAGGCTTTTTGCAGTACATGGAAAGCCGGATGAAATTAAAAATACGGAAGACGAACTCCGGGAGCTTCTTGCCAGGCAGGGAAAGCTGACTTCGGATTTAAAAGACTTAAAATCACTGAAGAAAAAGCTGATGGGCAGCATAGTTGTGAATATGGACGGGACAACTGACGACAGTCTGGATGCTGCACGTGAGAAAAAGCTGGACGAAACAAAGCGTCTGATTGATGAGACAAACCAGAAAATCGAGGAGACGGAAGACGAACTTCTGGATATTCCCAAAAAAATACGGGAGACAAACGAGGGACTTATGCTCCTTAGCATGGAATATTTTTATGCCAAAATCCGTATCAACCAGGAGGAGTCAAAAGAAATTGAAGAATGGATCAAACAGGTTCGCGTGGACCTGAAAAAGAATATCATAAAAAAGCAGAACCGCGATATTAATAACCGCGAGATTTATGCCTATCTGCATGACATTTTAGGACCGCAGGTACTGGATGTGTTTGATATTCAGTATCTGGAACGGGAAGAAGGACAGAACCAGGATAAAAAAGAAAATACGGAGGAGGAACAGTAAAATGCGTTATCTTGTATCAGGAAAAGAAATGAAGCTTCTGGACCAGAACACATCGGCGCATTTCCATGTACCGGAGCTGGTACTGATGGAGCAGGCGGCAATGGGATTTGTCACAGAGCTTCTCTCGTTAAAGGAAAATCCGGGAAGGACACTTATTATCTGCGGAAGCGGAAATAACGGGGCGGATGGTCTTGCTATTGCACGACTTCTCAGGGAGCGCGGGATTGATACGGAAGTGGTTCTTGCCGGTGAGACGGCTTCCCATAAGACTACAGAATCCTATGAAACACAAAAAGAGATCATAACAGCCTACGGGATGACAGTCCATAAAAGTGTTCCGGAGCAGGAAAGCTATGACCTCATTATTGACGCCCTGTTTGGAACCGGGCTGACACGTGCAGTCAGCGGCGCTCTTGCACAGATTCTTGCACAGATGAACGGCATGCCGGGCTGGAAAGTAGCTGTTGATATTGCATCCGGAATTGATGCTGACAACGGTTCTGTTCCCGGCAGTGCGTTTGCGGCAGATGATACCATTACGTTTTCCTATGGAAAAGCAGGACAGTATTTATGGCCGGGAAATGAGTATTCCGGAAACATCCATATTGTGCCGATTGGAATTACGGATGAGAGCTGGCTTTCCAAAAAACCAAGGATTGCGGCGTTTGAACGCTCGGATCTTGGAATGCTGCCGGAAAGAAACGCCCATTCCAATAAAGGGACTTACGGGAAGCTGCTGCTGATTGCCGGGAGCGTTAATATGGCAGGCGCAGCCTGCATGGCGGCAAAAGCGGCATACCGTTCCGGCTGCGGTCTGGTTAAGGTGTTTACGGCAGAAGAAAACCGGCAGATTCTGCAGAGTACCGTACCGGAAGCAATTCTTGCGACATATTCGCATAAGCTGGACGAACAGATGGTGGTTGATGAACTCAAATGGGCGGATGCAGTTGTGCTGGGACCGGGAATCGGAATGGGAGCTGCCGCAGAAAAAATTGTAAAGCTTGTTCTCAAAAACTGTGCGGTTCCGTTGCTTCTGGATGCCGATGCATTAAATATCATAGCCAGACAGACGGATATCCTGATGCGTCCCCATACGGATATCGTAGTAACGCCGCATCTGGGAGAAATGGCGAGACTGACGGGGGATACCGTTGCACTGATTCAGACCAGGCTTTTAGAATGCGCAAAGGAATTTGCACAGAATTATGACGTTATCTGTGTCTTAAAGGATTTTCATACGGTTACGGCAATTCCGTACGGACACAGCTATCTGAATCTTTCCGGCAACCACGGAATGGCAACTGCGGGAAGCGGGGATGTACTTGCCGGAATTATTGGATCCTTCCTTTCCCAGAGGGTAAAATCAGAGCATGCGGCGGCGCTTGGCGTATATCTGCACGGGCTTGCCGGTGATTTAAAAAGTGAACATCTCGGAACACGTTCCCTGATGGCTTCTGACATTATAGAAGGACTCAGCCTGGTACTGGGCGAATGGGAGGAGGAAGAACATGGATGAACAGTGGTATGACCGTCTTTATGCAGGGATTGACCTGGATGCCGTGCGTTTCAATATGGAATCCATGCATAAACATATACGGGAAGGGACAAAAATAACAGCAGTTGTGAAGGCTGACGCATACGGACACGGAGCGCTCCGCATTGCAGAGGTCATAGAGCCCCTGCCGTATCTGTGGGGATTTGCAGTCGCTACTGTGGATGAAGCAAAAAGCCTGATAAAGGACGGACGAAAGAAACCCATACTGATTTTAGGAATTCCTTTTCAGGAATCGTATCCATATATCGTGGAACATCAAATTCGTCCTGCCGTGTGCGATTTTTCGATGGCAAAGGAACTGTCGGATATTGCAGTGAGAAAAAACAAAGTATGCCATGTTCACATTAAAATAGATACCGGAATGAGTCGTATCGGTTTTCTGGTAAATGAAAACAGCGCTGAAATCATTGCACGGATTGCTGCGCTGCCGAATATAGATATAGAAGGTATATTCACCCACTTTGCAAGGGCGGACGAAAAAGACAAAACATTTACGGACCGTCAGATTGCCCTGTTCTGTAAAATGATATTCCTGACAGAACTGCAGGGCGTAAAGATTCCGATTCACCACTGTTCCAACAGTGCGGGAATTCTGGAGCTGCCGGAAGCCAATATGGATATGGTGCGTGCCGGGATTACACTGTATGGTCTCTGGCCGTCGGATGAGGTGTTAAAAACACAGATTGAGCTTCGTCCGGTCATGTCCTTAAAGAGCCATATATCTTTTATAAAAACTGTGGAAGCCGGGTGTCCGGTCAGTTACGGAGGTACTTATGTAACGGCAGAGACGAGCCGGATTGCAACCATACCGGTAGGATATGCGGACGGATATGCAAGGGGGCTGTCGAACAAAGGCTATGTACTGGTTCACGGAAAAAAGGCTCCTATCCGGGGCAGAATCTGTATGGACCAGTTTATGGTGGATGTATCGAAAATACCTGAGGCAAAGCAGGGGGATGTTGTTACACTTTTAGGATGCGACGGGGAAAGCTGTATTACAATGGAAGAGCTGGGAGAGCTTTCCGGCAGGTTTAATTATGAGTTTGCATGTCTGATTACAGACCGCGTTCCCAGAATTTTTTTTGATTGACAAAGCAATCTGAATAACTCCTGATAAAATGGAAATACTCTTTGTATAACAATTTTATGGAGTGAAAAAGGTATGGTAATTCAAAGAGGCGATGTCTATTATGCAGATTTAAGACCGGTGGTCGGGTCGGAGCAGGGCGGGGTACGTCCGGTACTGATTATCCAGAATAATGTCGGGAACCGGCATTCTCCGACTGTAATCTGCGCAGCAATTACATCACAGATGCACAAGGCAAAGCTTCCGACGCATGTGGAGCTTAACTGTGAAAAATACGATCTGGCAAAAGATTCAGTTGTTCTTTTGGAGCAGCTTCGGACAATCGACAAAAAGCGTCTGAAAGACAAGGTGTGCCACCTTGACCATCAGATTCTTGTCAAAATTGACAAAGCACTGGAGATTAGTTTGGAACTGTATACATAGCTTGACGGAATACAGTTCTCATGATATGATTTTCAGGATAAAAAAACTTACCACAGTATACATGTCCCTTAGGTATTACAAAAAGGAGAATCTATATGGACGAAAGCGTCAGTCCCGGCAGGGCAAATATTTTTAAAAAAATAATTCAGTTTTTGAATGCATCTTCCCGTGAGGAGGATGTGACCGAAGAAGAAATTATATCAATGGTGAATGAAGGACACGAGCAGGGCGTTCTTCTGGAATCAGAAGCTAAAATGATTAATAATATCTTTGAGTTTGCGGACAAAGAAGTCAAGGATATTATGACGCACAGGAAAAACTTAATTGTTCTGGACGGGGAGCTGTCATATAACGATGCAGTTTCCTATATCATTGAAAGCAGTAAATCCCGTTATCCGGTTTATCTGGAGGACATCGATCATATTATCGGTGTCTTACATATTAAAGACGCGTTTACTTTTGCACAGAAAAATGAAGTGTTCCGTACTCCGGTCAAGGATATTCCCGGACTGATCCGTGAGGTTGATTTTGTACCGGAGACACTCAATATCCATGCGCTTTTTAAGATGATGCAGTTGAAAAAGAGCCACATGGTTGTTGTTGTGGATGAATACGGGCAGACATCAGGAATTGTTGCAATGGAAAATATTCTTGAGGAGATTGTCGGCAACATTGAGGACGAGCATGATGAAGAGGAGCAGCTGATCAGAAGAAATCCGGATGGCAGCTATATGATTGACGGACTGGCTGCTTTTTCGGATGTGGCAGAACTTTTAGGGCTTTCCGCCAGTGCGGATGCGTTTGATACGCTGAACGGATTTTTAACTTCTCTTCTGGGAAGAATATTAAACGACGGGGAAACAGAAAAAATATATGAGGAAGGATACTGTTTTTCCATTTTAAAAGTAGAAGAAAAAATGATTCGCGAAGTACATGCCGTAAAAGCAGAAAATAAGGAAAAAACAGCAGAAAAATTGGAAACGGCAGTGCTTGCATGAATGGATAAAAAATGGTAAAATTAAATATACACATTAGAGATTAGAAAAGAGGATAGCAGTTATGTCAGGACATTCCAAGTTTGCAAATATCAAGCATAAAAAAGAAAAAAACGATGCTGCCAAAGGAAAGATTTTTACAATGATCGGCAGGGAAATTGCAGTTGCAGTAAAAGACGGCGGACCGGACCCGGCAAATAATTTTAAACTGGCGCAGGTGATTGCAAAAGCAAAGGCAAACAACATGCCGAATGATACGATTGAGCGCGGTATAAAAAAAGCAGCGGGAGACGGGGGCAGTGTAAATTATGAACAGGCTACATATGAGGGCTATGGTCCGAGCGGCACTGCGATTATAGTCAAATGTCTGACTGACAATAAAAACCGTACGGCAGCTAATGTAAGAAATGCATTTACAAAAGGCCAGGGAAGCATCGGGACGCAGGGATGCGTGTCTTACATGTTTGATGAAAAGGGACAGATTATTATTGACAAAGAAGAATGCAGCATGGATGCGGATGACCTGATGATGACGGCATTAGACGCGGGAGCCGAGGATTTTTCAGATGAAGAGGACAGCTATGAAATAACTACAGCACCAGAGGACTTTGACATGGTCCATAAGGCGCTGGATGAACAGGGGATTATGATGGTTTCAGCTGAAGTAACCATGATTCCGCAGACATATGTGACACTTACCGAAGAAGCAGACATCACCAATATTGGAAGAATCCTGGATTTACTGGAAGAGGATGACGATGTACAGGAAGTGTACCACAATTACAGCCAGGACTGATTATTATTTAATAGGAGGTAGGTATGAAAAATATCTTATTTGCAGCATCAGAGTGTGTACCGTTCATTAAAACAGGAGGGCTGGCAGATGTATGCGGTGCAATGCCCAAAACATTCCACAAGGATTACTGGGATGTCCGTGTCGTTATCCCGAATTATTCCTGCATTCCGGAGCATTTCCGCAACCAGTTTGAATATGTGACACATTTTTATATGAGTGCGGGAAACTACATTCAGAATAAATACGTCGGGGTGTTACAGTATAAGATGGACGGGGTTACCTATTATTTTATTGATAACCAGGAGTATTTTAACTGTTTCGTGCCATACGGGGATGTGCGTTACGATATCGAAAAATTCACCTTTTTTGACAAGGCAGTACTGTCAATGCTCAAGCTGATTAATTTCAGGCCGGACATTATCCACTGCCACGACTGGCAGGCAGGACTGATTCCTGTATATCTGAAAAATGAATTTCAGGCAGATTCCTTCTACTGGGGCATGAAGTCCATTATGACAATCCATAATCTCAAATTCCAGGGAATCTGGGATGTAAAGACAATGCAGGGACTGACAGGATTTTCAAGAAACCTGTTTGTACCGGACAAACTGGAGTTCAAAAAAGACGCCAACATGTTAAAGGGCGGACTGGTGTATGCAGATTACATTACAACAGTCAGTGACACCTATGCGCAGGAAATTCAGACGGATTACTACGGCGAGGGCTTAAACGGACTGCTGGCAGCGCGGCATTTTGATATGCAGGGAATTGTCAATGGAATTGATTATGATGTTTATAATCCGCAGACAGATCCTAAGATATATGTTAATTACAATGCAGAGGATTTCCGCAAGAAAAAGAGTCTGAATAAAGAGCGGCTGCAGGAAGAACTGGGGCTTGCTGTTGATAAGAAAAAATACATGATCGGACTGATTTCACGTCTGACCGACCAGAAGGGGCTGGATCTGATAAATGCAGTTATGGAGAGGCTTGTGGACGATTATACCCAGCTTGTGGTAATCGGAACGGGAAGTCCGCAATATGAAAATATGTTCCGCCATTACGCATGGAAGTTTCCGGACCGGGTTTCTGCCAATATCTGTTATTCAGACGATCTGGCGCACAAGCTTTATGCAGCAGCAGATGCATTTCTGATGCCTTCAAGGTTTGAGCCGTGCGGACTGACGCAGCTGATTTCCTTCCGTTATGGTACGGTTCCGATTGTACGTGAAACCGGAGGACTTAAGGATACAGTTGCTGCGTATAATGAGTATGATAATACCGGGGACGGATTCTCATTTACGAATTATAATGCAGAAGAAATGCTTCAGGTAATAAATTACTCCAAGCATATTTACTATGACCGCAAGAGACAGTGGAACCAGATGGTGGACCGCGGCATGGCAAATGATTTCTCCTGGTATGCATCCAAATTCCGCTATGAGGGATTATATAATTATCTTCTTGGTGAATAAAATAAACGAAATTTCACATAATAAGAACGGGTACTCTGGTATCCGTTCTTTTTTGCTGTAAGGATGTTATAAAATATGGGGAGGAATCAGATATATGGAAGAAATAAAAAACGAAGATAATGACAGGGAAAACAAAAAGCCGGAAGAAACTGAAAAACAGAATGAGGAAATCAAAGAATTCGGACAGACTGTGCTCCATATGAACCGGAAAAATACCGCAATTTATCTGCTTTCAGTTATTGGGGAAATTGAAGGTCATGAATGCCTTCCGTCAACGTCAAAGACAACAAAATATGAGCATGTGCTTCCAAAGCTGGCGGCAATCGAGGATGATGACAGTGTGGACGGGGTGCTTCTTCTTTTAAATACCATGGGAGGAGATGTGGAGAGCGGGCTTGCCATTGCAGAGATGGTTGCATCCTTGTCAAAACCTACAGTGTCCCTTGTTTTGGGAGGAAGCCATTCCATCGGTGTGCCTCTTGCCGTGGCTACGGATTATTCTTTAATCGTTCAAAGCGGAACCATGGTGATTCATCCAGTCAGAATGAGCGGGACAGTTATAGGGGCAAAACAGACCTATGACTATTTCAAACAGATGCAGGACAGAATCATTGGTTTTATTGCTTCCCACTGTAAGGTTACAAAGGAACGCGTGGAACAGATGATGATGAACACCCAGATGCTGACGAAGGACCTGGGAACGATACTGGTAGGAGAACAGGCCGTGGAAGAGGGACTGATTAATGCAGTCGGGGGAATTTCAGATGCATTTACTGCATTATACCGGTTAATTGAGGAAAAAAAGAAGGGATGACATTCAAAATAAAATATGGTAAAATATGTCTTGCTAGGCAATATCCCCGGCAGGGGTGTTACAGATAGGAGTGTACCATGGCTTCAACGAACCGTAAGTCTTCCGGCAGGAAGAAGAGACAGACAAAAAAAGAACGGATGGCGGAAATGGAACGTGCGCAGGCATTCCGTACGGAAGTAATTTTGTGGATGATTGTAGCAGTTTCATTATTGCTTTTTATCAGTAATTTTGGATTTGGAGGTATGGTGGGCAGGGCGTTAAGTGATTTTTTGTTCGGGGTTTTCGGCCTGCCTGCTTATGTACTGCCGATTGCGCTGATTGCGGGCAGTTTTTTTGCTGTTTCCAACAAGGGGAATTTTTCTGCTTCCATTAAGCTTGCGGCCGCCATACTTTTTGTTCTTTTTTTATGTACTTTTATGGCGCTTGCAGTAAATGGAAAAGAGATGCAGGCGCCGCTTGAGGCTTATACATACAGTGCCGACCGGCATGTCGGCGGGGGGATTCTGGGAGGAACAATTGCTTTTTATATGGTGAAGGCTTTTGGTATTATGGGGTCATATATTATTGACATCATAGTTTTGATCGTTTCCCTTGTACTGATAACAGAAAAGTCCGCATTAAAAGGTATGAAAAAGGGCGGTCAGAAAGTGTATGAATCTGCCCGTGAGAATAACGAGAAATACCGTGAATACCGGGAGTATAAATCAAAAGAACGAAGAATGGACCGTAAGGTATCCGGTGTATCAACCAATCTAAAAATAGAAAAAAAGAAGCCGCAGCGCAGTAAATCTGACGAGATGGGCGAAATTCACATGGTGGAAACCAAAGCTGAACAGCCGCTGTCATTACCGGAGATTGCAGGGAATTTTATACCGGATACATCTGTTGATCCCAAGGAGGCGTTTTCCGAAATGCCGCCGGAGCCGGAGATTACCGGTATTACGGAAATGCCTGCTGAGCCAAAGAAACGGAAGACAAAGGCGTCTGCCGGGGAAGTGGAGCAGGAGACGGCAGATGTTGCAAAGGAGCTGGAAAACGCAAAGACTGTACAAAGCCAGAATTATGTGCTTCCAAAGGCGGAACTTTTAAAGCCGGGAAACGGAAAAAAATCGGCAAATACCGAACAGTATCTGCGGGAAACTGCCAATAAACTCCAGCAGACGCTGCAGACCTTCGGGGTAAACGTAACTATTTCAAATATCAGCTGCGGGCCGGCAGTTACCCGTTATGAGCTCCAGCCGGAAATGGGAGTGAAAGTAAGTAAAATTGTCGGACTTGCCGATGATATCAAATTAAACCTTGCAGCTGCTGATATCAGAATCGAAGCGCCGATTCCGGGTAAGGCGGCGGTTGGAATCGAAGTACCGAATAAAGAAAACGTCATGGTATCTTTCCGGGAACTGATTGAGTCACCGGAATTTAAAAATTCAAAATCAAAAATCAGTTTTGCAGTCGGAAAGGATATTTCCGGTAAGACAATGGTAACGGATATTGCAAAGATGCCCCATCTGTTAATTGCGGGTGCGACCGGTTCGGGAAAATCCGTCTGTATTAATACGATTATTATGAGTATTCTTTACAAGGCAAGACCGGATGAGGTCAAACTTTTAATGATTGACCCCAAAGTGGTTGAGCTTAGTGTGTATAACGGGATTCCCCATCTGATGATTCCGGTCGTGACAGATCCGAAAAAAGCATCGGGAGCCCTGCACTGGGCGGTTGCCGAGATGACGGAGCGTTATGAAAAGTTTGCCGAGGCAAATGTACGTGAAATAAACGGATACAATGCAAAAGTGGATTCCATTCAGGCTGCGGAGGGAGAAGAACACCCGCAGAAAATGCCGCAGATTGTAATTATTGTGGACGAGCTTGCAGACCTTATGATGGTTGCCTCCAATGATGTCGAGGAGGCAATCTGCCGTCTGGCACAGCTTGCCAGGGCGGCAGGCATTCATCTGGTGATCGCAACCCAGCGTCCGTCCGTAAATGTCATTACCGGACTGATTAAGGCGAACATGCCGAGCCGTATCGCGTTTGCGGTTACCTCAGGCGTGGATTCCAGAACAATTCTGGATATGAACGGTGCGGAAAAGCTGCTCGGCAAGGGCGACATGCTCTTTAATCCCCAGGGGATTCCAAAACCCGTCCGGGTGCAGGGCGCATTTGTTTCCGACCAGGAAGTATCCGATGTGGTTGATTTCATAACAGAGCATAACGGTCAGGCGGAATATAATGACAGCGTACAGCAGAAGATGGACAGTTTACAGTCGCAGGGAAATACGGCGGTTGCGATATCAGATTCAGATTCTGCGGATGATGGAAGGGATTCCTATTTTTCCGAGGCTGCAAAGATAATTGTGGATAAGGAAAAAGCTTCGATTGGTATGTTACAGAGATACTTAAAGGTGGGATTTAACCGGGCGGCACGAATTATGGACCAGCTGGAAGAAGCAGGGATTGTTGGTCCGGAAGAAGGTACAAAGCCGCGCAGGGTTCTGATGTCGCCGGAGGAATTTGAAAGCTATATGGCGGAAAATCCATAGATTGTGTCAGTTTTTCTGATAAAGCTGGCATTCACGTAAAAGGAGGTAACGGTTATGAAAACAGATATTGAAATTGCACAGGAGGCAGAACTTCTTCCCATTCAGGAGGTTGCAGCTTCCCTTGGAATCGGGGCAGAGGATCTGGAATTATACGGAAAATACAAAGCAAAGGTTTCGGATGAACTGATGGAACGTATCAAAGACCGGCCGGATGGAAAACTGATTTTAGTTACTGCAATCAATCCAACGCCCGCCGGGGAAGGTAAAACGACCACCAGTGTTGGTCTTGGCGAGGCATTTGGAAAGCTGGGGAAAAAAGCAGTCATTGCATTGCGCGAGCCGTCACTGGGACCATGTTTCGGAATTAAAGGCGGTGCTGCAGGCGGCGGTTATGCGCAGGTGGTGCCGATGGAAGATTTAAACCTGCATTTTACAGGGGACTTCCATGCAATTACATCCGCCAATAATCTGCTTGCCGCCCTTTTAGACAACCACATCCAGCAGGGAAATGAGCTTGGAATCGATCCAAGGCAGATTGTCTGGAAACGCTGCCTGGATATGAATGACCGTGTACTCCGCAATGTAGTAGTCGGACTGGGAAATAAAATGGACGGAATGGTAAGGGAAGACCATTTTGTCATTACTGTGGCGTCTGAAATCATGGCGATTTTATGTCTTGCCGAGGACATGGATGATTTAAAAAGACGTTTAGGACGCATCATTGCTGCATATACATTTGAAGGTAAGCCTGTAACAGCAGAGGACCTGCAGGCAGTAGGTTCCATGGCGGCGCTGCTTAAGGATGCCATGAAGCCAAACTTAATCCAGACGCTGGAGCATACGCCGGCGCTTGTCCACGGCGGACCGTTTGCCAATATTGCCCATGGCTGCAACAGTGTACGTGCCACACGTGCTGCCTTAAAGCTTGCGGATTATGTGGTAACAGAGGCAGGTTTCGGGGCGGACCTGGGTGCGGAGAAATTCTTTGATATCAAATGCCGCAAGGCGGGGCTTGCAGTTGATGCAGTCGTTCTTGTGGCGACCATCCGAGCGCTTAAGTACAATGGCGGGGTGGCAAAGGAACATCTTTCAGAAGAAAATCTGGATGCATTAAAGGCAGGAATCGTCAATCTCGAAAAGCATATTGAAAACCTGCAGAAATACGGGGTCCCGGTTGTGGTTACATTAAATTCCTTCGTTTCTGATACAGAGGCGGAAACCGCCTATGTGAAAGAATTCTGCAGGGAACGCGGGTGCGAATTTGCCCTTTCCGAAGTATGGGAAAAGGGTGGTGAGGGCGGTATAGCCCTTGCAGAGAAAGTGCTGGAAACACTTGAAAATAAAAAGAGCAGTTTTAAACTTCTGTACCAGGACAGTGCATCTCTTAAGGAAAAAATCGAAACCGTTGCAAAGGAGATATACGGAGCAGATTCTGTGACATATTCTGCTGCAGCGGAAAAGGAGCTTGCGCGGATTACCAGACTTGGAATGGGGGATTTTCCGGTCTGTATGGCAAAAACCCAGTATTCCCTTTCGGATGACGCTGCTAAACTGGGTCGTCCGCAGGGCTTTCGTGTTCATGTGCGTGAAATCTATGTATCAGCGGGCGCAGGATTTGTGGTGGCAGTCAACGGTTCCATTATGACCATGCCGGGTCTTCCAAAGAACCCCGCTGCTCACCGGATTGATGTAAAAAATGGTGAAATTACAGGATTGTTTTAAAATAAAATTTATAACTGGAGAAAGGAAAAGGACTGCAGGTGATTTTTCAATCTTTATTTGTGCCGCAGAAAAACGCGTCACAAACGACAGAGCCTGCGGCATGGTACAAAATATGGCAGAAATCATTGATGGAAAGAAGATTTCAGGAGAAATCAAGGAAGAACTGAAGGCAGAAGTGGCTGCACTGAAAGCGCAGGGAAAGGAATGCTGTCTGGCAGTCATCCAGGTGGGAAACGACCCTGCTTCCTCTGTTTATGTGGGAAATAAGAAAAAGGCATGTGCATATATTGGAATTACTTCAAAGGCATATGAGCTTCCCGATGAAACGACCGAAGAGGAGCTTCTCTCACTTATAGAAAAGTTAAATCAGGAAACAACAGTTCATGGGATTCTTTGCCAGTTACCGCTTCCGGTACATATCAGTGAAGACCGTGTGATAGCTGCAATTTCCCCGAAAAAGGATGTGGACGGTTTTCATCCGCAGAATGTGGGGGCGCTTGTGATTGGACAGAAAGGATTTGTATCCTGTACCCCGGCGGGGATTATCCAGCTGTTGAAGCGCAGCCGGATAGAGATTTCAGGAAAACACTGTGTGGTTATTGGAAGAAGCAATATTGTTGGCAAGCCAATGGCGCTTTTGATGCTCAGGGAAAATGCTACGGTCACTGTCTGCCATTCCCGAACAGAAGGACTTGCTGAAATCTGTAAGAGTGCGGATATCCTGATTGTGGCAATTGGAAAGCCGCGATATATCGGCAGAGAATACATCAAAGAGGGGGCGGTTGTCATTGACGTGGGAATCCACCGGGATGAGAACAATAAGCTCTGCGGGGATGTAAAATATGAGGAGGCCGCGCCTGCTGCGTCCTTTATTACACCGGTTCCGGGAGGCGTCGGACCTATGACCATCGCCATGCTGATGCACAACTGTGTAGAGGCAATGAAACTTTCTTCATAAAAAGCGAGTTTGTTTAAAGAAATTATTCATAAAGGGGCAGCGGAAAGAGTATGAAATGCATTTACTGCGGCAAAGAACTGGATGAGGGAGATCTTTTTTGTCCCAGATGCAAAAAGGCGGCGCAGATTGTGCCGGATTACAACGTATACGAAGATGACTATTTAAAGCAGGTGCTAAAGGAGGAAAACAGACCGAAAAAGAAGCAGGAGACAGGGCATGCGCCAGTTCAGGGACTGGATCCTGACAGAAAAAAGCAGCAGAAGAAAAAACAGATGAAAATAACAGGAGCAGTGGCAGCCACGGTATTTGTGCTTGTTGTTGCACTTCTGATCCTTGCGGCTGCGGTACGCTCCAATCATGCAAATTCGGTTTCCTACCAGCTTACCCAGGCACAGAAGGCTTATGCAAAAGGAAATCTTAAGGAAGCACTGGCTTATTATGAAAGGGCGCTGGAACTCGATCCTGGCAATAACGACATTCGTATCAAGCTTGCAGAACTGTATATGGAACTGGAGCAGGAAAAAGATGCAGAAAAACTGTGTAAGCTAATCATCCGTGATGATAAGGCAAACCGCAGGGCATGTAAAATCCTGATTGGCATATACGACGGAAATGATAATCTGGATGCGATACTTTCACTGTATGACAGAGTGGATGAAAGTCTTTACCAGCTGTTTGACAATTATATGGTAGTCCCCCCGGAATTCAGTCTGGATACAGGTACCTATGAAACAGCACAGACACTGGTACTGCGGGCAGTAAAGGATTACCAGATTTATTATACACTGGACGGGACAGATCCTGTTACCGGCGGAATGCGCTATGACGGACCGGTCGTGCTGGATGAAAACGGAAAGACCTACCGTGTACGCGCCGTCTGCAGGAATGACAGGAATATATACAGTGAAGCAAAAGAGCGGTCATATACCATAAAGATTCCATCTCCGGATATGCCGATTGTTACACCGGATGGAGGGGATTTCGGGGTAAAGACCACGGTTTCCATTACAGTTCCTGACGGCTGCAGCGCATATTACACATGGGACGGCACAATCCCGAACAGATACAGCAGTCATTATACACACCCTGTTACCGTTCCGGAAGGAAACCATATTTTAGCCGTTATTATTATTGATAACAGAACAAATTTAAGCTCTGAGATTTACAGGGGAAGGTTTGTATATTATGAGAGTAATCCGGAAGAGGATGAACAGCAGGATGCTGAGTAGTCTGCCCCGGCAGGAATATGACAATCGTGGATGGAAAGGGAAACCGTATGTTCCCTTTCCATTGAAATGAAGTATTAGTCTTCAATAAATTCAATTCCGTCCTCTGACATGTGACGGATACGGACAATGGAATAAACATCAAATCCCTGGGATACGAGTTTCTCACGTCCCGGCTGAAATGATTTTTCTATCAGGGCACCAACTCCTGCAATTGTTGCATGGGCTTTCCGCAGCAGACGGATGGCTCCGGTTGCGGCTTCTCCGTTAGCAAGAAAATCATCAATGATAAGTACATGGTCGTCTTCACTGATGACACTGGATGCGACTGTCAGTTCATAGCTGATTTCCTTTGTGTAGGATATAATCTGTGTATGGTAGAGACTGTCGTTTAAGATGCTGGACGGCTGTTTTTTCAGGATAATCAGCGGAAGTCCCATGCATCTGGCAGTCATCAGAGCCGGAGCAATTCCGGAGCTTTCAATGGTTGCAATTTTTGTAATGCCGTGATTTTTAAAGTACTCTGCAAATGTTTCGCCGATGTGTTCCATAAGCAGCGGGTCAACCTGGTGGTTGATAAAACTGTCAACCTTTAATATATCCTGGTTTACAACGATACCTTCTTTTTTGATTCGTTCCTGTAATTCTTTCAAAGCCCTTACCTCTCTTGTTTATGTATTTTGAAACTGTTGACTGTATACAGCTATTATAACATTTTACCCATGAAAATTACAATTGTATGTGTAGGAAAGATAAAAGAAAAATTTTATACGGACGCGGTGGCGGAATATAAAAAAAGGCTTGGCAGATACTGCAGTCTGGAAATCGCAGAGGTTTCGGATGAAAAAACAAAGGAAGATGCCGGGGAATGTGAAAACGCCATGGTAAAAGACCGGGAAGGGGAGCGGATTCTGAAAAAAATCCGTGATGACGGCTATGTAATTGCGCTTGCCATTGACGGTGTTTCCCTGGATTCCGTGGAACTGTCGGAAAAAATTGCGGGACTGGGGGTTCATGGGACAAGCCATATATATTTTGTAATCGGAGGTTCCCTTGGACTTTCTGATGCGGTGTTACACAGGGCTGATGTTAAGCTCAGTTTTTCGCGCATGACATTTCCCCACCAGCTGATGCGTGTAATTCTGCTGGAACAGATTTACCGTTCCTACCGGATTATGAACCATGAGCCGTATCACAAATAATCAGGAAAGCCCTGAAAATTCCTCCCGTGTGATTGAGAAAACCAGCAGGTCATTTCTTTCACCCGTCAGCAGATTCATTCTTCTGCCCCTGAGCCTGCCTTCTTCCAAAAATCCTGTCTGTTCCAGAAGTTTTCTGGAGGCGGTGTTGGTTTCATTGCATTTTGCTTCCATGAGATAGAAATTCCGGTTAACCAGGTATTCGGTTAATATACCGGAAACTGCTTCCCGTGCATATCCGTGTTTCTGGAATTTTTCCCCGATTACATATCCGATTTCCCCGATACACAGCTGCTCATAAGGGACATCTACAGTTATGTATCCGACAATTTTTTCCGGTTCTTTATTCACAATGACCCATACATTCATATTTGTAACAAATCCCTGCACCAGGTTCTTCATTTGCTGCATACCAGCCACTGGATATGGGCGCATATACTGACCAAGTGATCGGTCTTTTCCCCAGCTCTGATAGCATTCTTCCGTGTCTTTTTCATTAAAATGACGTATCAGTAACCGCTTTGTTTCAATCATTGATTCCCTCCGTTTTTCATTGTCATCTGATTATCTGTTCAGGTATTAATGATACCAGAAATGCGGTATTCGGGAAAGAGAAATAAAAGCTGCTTTTATATGCCGGACGGCTGGTAATTAATGTAAAAGCTGGCAATTATTGTAATTTTTCGTGCAACTGTGTATAATAGAAGAAATAACACTGCCAAAATCCGTTTTTGCGCAGTGCATAGGACTTGCCGGTTTTTCATATAGTTAAATATGAAAAGCCGTGAATCGAACCAGAACAACCATCAACTGAAAGCAGAACAGGTCGTGGAAAAGTTTGAGCTGCCCAAGGACCTGTTTTTGGGAATGCCGCTGTTATCCTTTGAAGGAAACCGTACGCTGTGCATTACCAATCACAGGGGAATCATCAAATACAGCCAGGAGACGATTATTGTCGCTGCACGTGCATACGGAATCGAAATAGCCGGAAGGAGCCTTACCATTCCAAGGTTTAACAGGGAACTGGTCGAAATCACCGGATATATGGAAAGCGTTACATTCCGGCTATGATAGAACGGTTTTACCGGTTCATGACAGGCTTTTTGATGGTTCAGGTGCGTGGGAAAAACGTATCCCGTTTTCTGAATCTGTGTATCAGAAACGGAATCCATATTTACCAGATGGACAATATGGAACATATGCAGTGTACCTTTGGAATGAATCTGCGCGATTTATACCGGCTGACACCGCTGCTTCGCAAAACCAGGGTACGTATTTATATTAAAAAGAGGATGGGACTTCCCTTTTTTTTATACCGTTACCGGAAACGCAAAATATTTGCAGCTTCGCTGCTTGGTATGGCGCTTGGAATTCTTTTTATGTCCACCCGTATCTGGAGGATTGAAGTGGTCGGCAATTCATCCGTTGGAAAGGATACCATATTAAATTACCTGAAGGAAAAAGAAATAAACTACGGTGTGGACAGAAACAGTATTGATAATGATGCACTGGAATTATCCCTGCGCCAGGACTTTGATCCGGTTATCTGGGCAAGCGTATACGAAGAAGGCACAAAGCTTGTGGTCTGTATCCAGGAAAAGCTTGTTTCAGAAAAGAAAGCAAAGCAGACAGATACCTGTATGGATCTTGTTGCCGCAAAAGATGCAAAAATTGCTTCTGTCATTACGCGAAACGGAATATCACTTGTAAAAGCCGGGGATCAGGTAAAAGCCGGGGATATTCTTGTCACCGGCAGGCAGGAAATTCTGGATGATAACGGGGAGATTAAGGAATATTATTACCAGAGTGCGGATGCAGATATACTGGCATATGCAGTTTATGATTATGAAGACAGTATTCCAAAGCAGATGGTCGTTTCGGATGCCACAGGAAAAGAATATACCCGGTTTTTTTTCCGGATATTTGACTACCAGTTTACCACCCCTAAACTGCATGCCGATTTTGAGCATTCGGAAACTTTTGAAGAGAGCAGCCAGCTTTGTCTGCTGAACAGCTTTTACCTTCCGGTTTATACAGGAAAAAGCAGGCAGGTGGAACTGGAAAAAAAGATACAGAAAGTGTCCATGGAAGAGGCAAAATCCATGGCACTGGAAAATTTTAACCAGTTTCTTGCAGATTTGGAAGAAAATGGGGTGGAAATTATGGATAAAAATGTTATGATTGAAAGTATGAATGAAAACTACCGCATTTATGGAAAGGTAAAGGTCTGTGAAAGTATTATAAAACAGAAGCCGACCGAAATCCTAAAGACTCCCGATAAGAAGGAGACTGCACAGGAGGAAGAGTAAATGAGTTTAAATGAAGTATCATTTCGGATACCCACCGAGCATATGGCGAATATTTTCGGGCAGTTTGATGCAAACATCAAAAAAATAGAAAGGGCGCTCGGGGTAACGGTTGTGGTACGTGATGACATGGTAAAAATCATCGGAATGCAGCAGGTGGCGGAAGGGGCGAAGGAAATCTTTATCCAGCTGGCTGAGCTTGCCAGACGCGGGAATACCATTACCGAGCAGAATGTTAATTACGCCCTGGCGCTTCTGGCAGAGCACCAGGGGGATAAAATGGTGGAGATTGATGAAGACGTCATCTGCCACACCATCCTTGGGAAACCCGTAAAACCCAAAACCATCGGACAGAAGGATTATGTTGACAAAATCCGTAAAAAAATGATTGTCTTTGGTATCGGACCGGCAGGAACCGGAAAAACATACCTTGCAATGGCAATGGCAATTACAGCATTTAAAAGCGAGGAGGTCGGACGGATTATTCTTACAAGGCCTGCTATTGAAGCCGGGGAGAAGCTCGGATTTCTGCCGGGGGATTTACAGAGTAAGGTGGACCCGTACTTAAGACCGCTGTACGATGCACTGTACCAGATTATGGGGGCGGAAAGCTTCCAGCGCAATATGGAAAAAGGGCTGATAGAAGTGGCACCCCTGGCATATATGCGCGGGCGCACGCTGGATAATGCATTTATTATCCTGGATGAAGCACAGAATACCACACCGGCGCAGATGAAAATGTTTTTAACACGTATCGGTTTCGGTTCAAAAGCCGTTATTACCGGGGATGCAACGCAGAAAGACCTTGCACCCGGAGCAAAATCGGGGCTGGATGTTGCGCTGCGCGTGCTTAAAAACGTGGAAGGAATCGGCCGCTGTGAACTTACCAGCAAAGATGTTGTACGTCATCCGCTGGTACAGCAGATTGTACAGGCGTATGATGCCTATGAGAAAAAACAAAATAATTCACGAAAGAATAAGCAGGGGAAAAAATGAATCACAAAGAATCTGTAAATCTGTACCGGGTCCTGTCCGTTATTGGAATGGTGCTTGCAACCCTTGTGATTACGGTTGCGTTATGCGGAAAAGGGCATTTTTATCTGGACGAAGGTATCAGTCTGTTATGTTTTGATGTCATTTATCTGTTCATCTGTTTTTTTGAACTGGAGCATGAAAGATGCAGGGGCAGAATTTCCTCCAATGTCCAGACAAACCTGGTCCGGCTGGCGGTGGTTTACATTGTCTGCTGTATGCTGATCTATGGAATGACGTTTTTTCCGGAGTTTTACCGTCCGGTTATGGTGGTTCCGGTTTTCATCTGTGCGGCGTCCAGTATGACACTGGCTGTCAGCACCGGGATTTTCTTTGATGTTCTGCTGGCGCTTGCTGCCGGAGGAAGCTTTTATGAGCTGGCATGTTATGGAATGATGACGGTAATAGCCGCTGTTCTTGCAGATGCGCTGAAAATAAAAAAATATGGGAAAGTTCCTGCAATTTTAATGGCGGTTCTTAATTTTTCCATGCCCGGACTGTTTTATTACATGTCCTATAAAGAAGTTTCCGACCGTATGATTTTGTTTGGAATCATAAACAGTATACTGACAGCCGTATCAGCATGTATTTTCTTCCCGCGTATCTGGCACAGTGCGAAAAATGAAATTGAAGACCAGCTTTTGGATATTGTTTCCGAGGATTATTCGGAAGTGAAGGCGCTCAGGGACTTTTCCATGGGAGAATACCACCGTGCAAAAAAGATGGGAGATATTGCATACCGTTGTGCAAAACAGGTCGGATTCCGGCCAAATCTGTGCCTTGCAGGCGGGTTTTATTACCGAATGGGTCTCTGGCTGGGAGAGCCTTACGTCAAAAGGGCGGTGGACAAGGCGTCAGCGCAGTGTTTTCCGGCGCCCCTGGTGGATATTATCAGTGAATACCAGGCACAGGAAAACCTGCCGTCTTCACCGGAGTCCGCATTAATCCATATGGTGGATGCCCTGATGATTAAAATTGAGGCGCTCGAACAGAAGATGGGCGGCAGCCAGTGGAATATGGATATGCTGATTTACCAGACGCTGAATGAATATTCAGCAAACGGGATTTATGATCAGTCGGGCATGAGTATGAACCAGTTTTTAAAAGTCAGGGAATTTCTTGCAAAGGAGGAAATGCTTCATTGAGTTTTTATCTGGAGGAAAACTGCAGCGTACCGTTTGATTTTGAATACAGGACACTTGCCGGGAATGTGGTGGAGTTTTGCCTGGAACACGAAAAATTTCCATATGCGGCGGAAGTAAATCTGACGCTTACGGATGATGCGGGAATTCACGAACTGAACAGGGAGTACCGGCAGACAGACCGGGCAACGGATGTACTTTCATTTCCGCTGTTATCTTACGGGAGCGCGGGGGATTTTTCATTTCTGAACGATGGGTGCGGGGATGATTTTAACCCCGATACGGGAGAGGTAATGCTTGGGGATATTATTATTTCTGTGGAGCATGTGCTCCTGCAGGCGGAAAGCTACGGGCACAGTCCGAGGAGGGAATTTGCCTTTCTTATAGTACATAGTATGCTGCATCTGTTTGGATATGACCATATGACGGACGACGAGGCTGCCGTTATGGAGGAAAAGCAGAGGCAGATTCTGGGTGCTATGAATATTTCACGGGAGGATGGATAAGGACATGAAAAAACGGAAGCTGGAAATCATACTGGTTTTAGTACTGGTTCTGTCATTTGCAGGGTGTAAAAAGGAAGAAGCCCCGAAGCTGCCGCTGCAGCATGAGACAGAAAAAGTAACCGAACTGGAGACGGAGACAGAAACAGAACCCGAAACAGAATCCCATGAAGGAGAAACGAGAAGTTTTTATACCGGGGAATGGATTGACGAAAAGCTGGCATGGAACCGCCCGGCTGCTGTTATGACGGAAAATACAAAGGTTACGCTTCCGCAGTACGGGTTAAATCATGCGGACATTATTTATGAATGTCCGGTAGAGGGCGGCATCACCCGCCTGATGGCAGTTTACCAGGACTACAAAAATATGGAAAAGGTGGGGAATGTCAGAAGCTGCCGCCTGTATTATGTTTACTTTGCAAAGGAATTTGATGCCGTCTATTTTCATGCAGGGGAGAGTAAATATGCCCTGCATGTATTAAACAGTTCCTATATAGACAACGTGGATGGAATTACTGGGAAAGGCGGCGCATATTATTACAGGGATAACAGCAGAAGGGCTCCCCATAATCTTTATACCACCGGGGAAAAACTTTCATCTGCCATAAAGACATACGGATATGAAACAAAGCTTGCAAAAAATTATGTGCCGCATTACAGGTTCACAACTGAAGATGTGCCGAATCTGTTAAAGGACGGGCAGAAGGCTGCTGTTGTGAAGCTGTATTATGTTGACGCAAAGCCATGGTTTGAGTACAATAAAAAAGACGGACTTTATTACCGCTTTGAATTTGGAAAAGAACAGGTGGACGGCACGGATAACAGCCAGATTGCCGTAAAAAATATTATTATCCAGAACTGTGTTTCCTCCCTTATGGATTCCAGCAACGGTACGCTTGATATTAATTATATGTCAGGCGGCGACGGTATGTATATTACTAACGGAAGGGCGGTTCCTGTCACATGGCGGCGGGAATCGGCAGACGACATTACGCGTTATTATGATGAAAATGGGGATGAGATTGTATTAAATCCGGGAAAAACATGGGTTGCAGTCTGCGAGGCAAAAAAGGCATCCGGCAATATGATTTACAGTACGAAAAATGAGTTCCGGCAGTAGTTCAGGGACATAGCATGAAACAACGAGGTTAGAGCATGGGTAAAACAAAAAGAGATGGAACAAATTTTCTTGTTCAGGGCTCCATTCTTGCGGTGGCATCAATTATCAGCAGGATTATCGGCCTGATATACCGGATTCCGATGAATAATATCATCGGGGATGTGGGAAACGGTTATTACAGTACGGCGTTTGATGTTTATAATGTTGTATTAATTATTTCCTCATACAGCCTTCCGCAGGCGGTGTCAAAAACCGTTTCGGCAAAAGTGGCAAAGGGGCAGTACAGATCAGTTTACCAGGTCTTAAAAGGTGCCCTTTTGTTTGCAGTTATCGTGGGGCTTGCCGCTTCTCTTGTTGTTTTTTTCGGTGCGGAATATTTTACGGGGCAGGTTCTTAAAACACCGTACAGTGTATTTGCATTAAAGGTACTTGGACCGGCACTGGTAGTTGTGGCAGTGCTTGGCGTGCTCCGGGGATTTTTCCAGGGACTGGGTACAATGATGCCGAGCGCGGTGTCGCAGGTCATTGAACAGATCATCAATGCGGTTGTCAGTATCTGGGCGGCATTCGTACTCTTTGGTTACGGTACAAAAATCGGGGCAGTACTCGGCGATGCCGAGCACTATGGACCGGCATACGGCGCCATGGGAGGAACACTTGGAACGAATCTTGGTTCCGTGGCGGCGCTCCTTTTTATGCTCTTTGTATTTTTTGTTTACATGAGAGTCTTTAAAAAACGGATGAAACGGGAACGCGGCGTTGAGGTGGACACATTTGCCTGTACCTTAAAAATACTTATGATAACCATTATCCCGGTACTTCTTAGTACGACGGTTTACAATATCAGCGGTATCATTGACCAGGGAATCTTTAAAAATGTCGCACTGCGGCAGGGATACGGCGAACACCAGATAGACGTCTGGTGGGGGGTGTTTTCCGGTAAATACAGACTGCTAACCAATGTACCGATTGCGATTTCCTCTGCAATGGCGGCTTCCTCTGTGCCAACGCTTACCATGTCCTATGCGTCAAAGGATATGCAGATGGTAAAGAGCCAGATACATTCTGTCATGCGTTATGTTATGGTAATTTCCTTTCCCTGCACCGTGGGGCTTGCTGTTTTAGGGGAGCCAATCTGCCGGCTGTTATTTCCTGCTACGGCAGACACTGCGCCGATGGCAGGCACCATGCTCTGGGCAGGGGCTCTTGTTGTGGTTTTTTATTCCATGTCCACCCTGTCAAACGGACTTCTGCAGGGAATTGACAAGTTAAATATTCCGGTTATAAATTCCGTGATTTCGCTGGTCGCTCATGTAATTCTTCTTATGGTTCTGATGCTGTTTCTGCGGATGAATATTTATGCAGTTGTCATTGCAAATATGTTCTTTTCCCTGTTAATGTGCATTCTGAATGCACGGGCAATTGCAAAATACAGCGGATACAGACAGGAATACAAAAAAACATTTATGATTCCGGCAGTGGCTTCGGTTCTTATGGGGGCAGTTACCTTTTTCTTTTACAAGGGCTGCCATATGCTGATTAAGAGTAATGCGGTTTCAACTATTCTTGGTATCTTTGTGGCAGTGGCTGCCTACGCAGTTTCACTGCTTCTGCTTCACGGAATGGACGAAGAGGATTTATTGCATTTCCCAAAAGGTGAATTGCTGGTGAGGATTGCGAAGAAGCTTCATCTGTTACATTAGAAGGAGCAAATTGCATGAAAAGTTCGCTGCGCGAAGCAATTTGCGCAGGTAATATGCCTGCTGTGCAGACATATTACAATAAAGGAGCAAATTGCATGAAAAGTTCGCTGTGCGAAGCAATTTGCGCAGGCAATATGTCTGCTGTGCAGACATATTACATTAATTGAATAATTTCCGGAATAATGCAGATACTTTGTGGTAAGAGGTGGAAGAGATGAGTCGAAAAACAGGTATCTGCATAATTGCTGTATTAATTGTATTATTTTCATTCGGGGTCTGGTATGGCAGGCACAGGCAGAAAGAAGAGGAAAAGAATCCCCTGCCGCAGGCTGTTACTGAGGAAGAGACCATGATTGTGGCGAGCGTTCCGACGGTGACCTATGCCTATATTGTACGGGCAAAAGAGCATATGCTGGTTGTTTATCTTGGAGACGGACAGACTGTTTATATGGAAACCGGAATCCGTACAGAGACGCTGGATGAAGAGATGAAGCAAAAAACTGTGAATGGGATTGGATTTACGACACAGGAGAGTCTGTTTGATTTTCTCGAAAGCTATTCGAGTTGAATCTTTTTTCCGGTTATGGTAAGATATGTGGTGAATTATGAGCAGAAAAGAAATAAAATACTGGGACGTGATGATTATAGGGGCGGGAGCTTCCGGCATGATGGCGGCAGTGACGGCAGCAAAACGCGGACTCTCGGTACTTGTCACAGAGCGGATGGACAGACCCGGAAAAAAACTGTCCGCCACTGGAAACGGAAGATGCAACTTCACAAACGCTGTCATGGAAAAAAGCTGTTTTCATGGGGATGAACATCTTTTAGAAGCAGTACTGGCGCAGTTTTCCAAAGAGGAGACCCTGGCATTTTTTCATGAAATCGGCGTATTTCCCAAAGAAAAAAACGGATATTATTATCCAAATTCCATGCAGGCGTCTTCGGTCGTGGAAGCGCTTGCGGCACAGATGAAAAAGAACCATGTAAACCTTGTATTAAATTCCGGTTTACAAGCGGTGGAGCCGTGGAAAGACGGCTTTCTTGTAAAAACGACCGCGGGTTCTTTTTATGGAAAACAGGTTATTTTTGCGTCAGGACTTTTGGCGGCACCGAAACTTGGAAGTGACGGTTCTTCCATGCAGATTATTAAAAAGCTGGGGCATCACTTTATGCCGGTTCTTCCGGTATTATGCGGGTTTGAGGCACGGGGATTTGATTTTAAAAAGGCATCAAAAGTGCGGTGGGAAGCAGAGCTGGCATTGTATGTGGACGGAGCATGCGTAGTTTCAGAACGCGGGGAGCTGCAGTTTGCAGATTACGGAATTTCCGGGATACCGGTGTTTCAGATCAGCAGTCCGGCTGCCCATGCACTGTATGAAAAGAAAGAAACCGTGGTAACCATTAATTTTCTTCCTGATTTATCCTTTCGGGAAATAAAAAAGGAACTGCTCCGGCGCCTGTCAGGAAATCCGGATGCCGTTTCATCCGTCCTTTTGTCAGGACTGTTAAACCAGAACCTGATTGTTCCGGTCTCTAAAAAAGCGGGGATTTCCATGAACCGAAAGCTGGATGAACAGGCAGTACACAGTTTAGGCGTGGTTCTGCACGAATGTCCGGTGATTCTGACCGGAATGCGGGGGTTTTCCTTTGCCCAGGCATGTGCCGGGGGAATTAAAACAGAAGAAATACATATTAAAACCCTGGAATCCAGACTTATCCCCGGCATTTATTTTGCGGGGGAGATTCTGGATGTGGACGGGATTTGCGGCGGCTACAATCTTCAGTGGGCATGGGCAAGCGGATATGTGGCAGGAAGTGCGGTAGGACATGATTAAAATAAACCAGTTAAGACTCCCGGTCGGACACAGTAGACAGGAGCTTACATATAAAATAGCAAAAATTTTAAAAATAAAACCGGATACCTTTACCTTTGAAATTGCCAGACGGTCGCTGGATGCACGCAAAAAACCGGACCTTTTGTATGTTTACACAGTTCATGTCAGGGTTGACAATGAAGCTGCCGTCTGTAAAAAAGCGCACAGCCCGTCTGTTGGTACTGTAAAGGAAATGCGTTACAGACCAATGAGCACCGGAACACAGAAGCTTGCTTACCGCCCGGTGATCGTGGGCGCCGGGCCTGCCGGACTGTTTGCCGCCCTGCAGCTGGCAAAAGCCGGGTATATGCCGGTTGTGGCGGAGCGCGGAAAACCAGTGGAAGAAAGACGTGCGGATGTTATGCGTTTCTGGGAAACCGGCGTTTTAAATCCTGCTTCCAATGCAGCGTTTGGGGAAGGGGGAGCCGGTACATTTTCTGACGGGAAGTTAAATACCGGAGTAAAGGACACGGACGGGAGGAGCCGTTTTGTACTGGAAACCTTTGTCCAGTACGGGGCGTCACCGGAAATACTTTTTGACAGTAAACCGCATATCGGAACGGATGTCCTGGCACAGGTCATCCGGAATATGCGGACAGAGCTGACAGGGCTGGGATGCGAATTTCTTTTTGAAACAAACATCAAGGAGCCTGTCATAGAAAACGGGACGCTTCAGGCGGTTCTGACAGAAGGCGGACGGGAAATCAAAACGGAGATTTTGATTCTTGCACCCGGACACAGCGCAAGGGACACCTTTTTATCGCTGCAGAAACACGGGCTTTCCATGACGGCAAAAAATTTTGCAGTGGGATTTCGGGTGGAGCATCCCCAGAAGATGATTAATGATGCAATGTACGGCGAATGGAAAGGGGAAAAACTGCCTCCTTCCCCGTATAAGGTTACATCCAATTTCCCGAACGGACGCGGCGTGTATTCGTTCTGCATGTGTCCCGGCGGCTATGTGGTAAACGCTTCTTCCGGTATGCAGCAGACCTGCGTAAACGGTATGAGCTATTCCCTGCGGGACGGAAATAATGCAAACTCTGCAATTATCGTATCTGTTACGCCGGAGGATTTTGGAAATACGGACGCACTCTGCGGCATGCGTTACCAGGAAAAACTCGAAAAAGAATGTTACCGGCTTGGAAACGGAAGGATTCCGCAGCAGCTGTTCGGGGATTACAGACAGAATGTGATAAGCAGCGGTTACGGCGCTTTTATGTCAGCTGCAAAAGGGGAATGTACATTTGCAAACTTAAGGGGACTGATGTCACAGCAGATGGAGCAGTCCTTTTTACTTGGGATGGAGCATTTCTCCAGAATCATACCGGGGTTTGACCGTGCGGATGCCGTTTTATCAGGCATGGAGACCAGAACCTCTTCGCCGGTAAGGATCGTAAGGGATGAAAACGGCGAAAGTACAATCAGGGGAATTTATCCCTGCGGGGAAGGCGCGGGCTATGCAGGCGGAATCATGTCTGCGGCAATCGACGGATTAAAGACGGCGTCGGCAGTTATGAAACGGTATTGTCCGCTGGTATAAAGGGTTTAAAAATTACAGGAGAGGAAAGAAAATTGCAGGAAGTTTCACCAATGATGCAGCATTATCTGCAGACAAAAGAAGAATATAAGGACAGTATTTTATTTTACCGTCTCGGTGATTTTTATGAGATGTTTTTTGAGGATGCAAAGACGGTGGCTAAGGAGCTGGAGCTGACGCTGACCGGAAAAAACTGTGGAATGGAAGAACGTGCGCCTATGTGCGGCGTGCCGTTTCATGCGGCAGATACCTATATTAACAGACTTATTAAAAAAGGATTTAAAGTTGCTATCTGTGAGCAGATGGAAGACCCGAAGCAGACAAAGGGGATTGTAAGGCGGGAAGTCATCCGTGTGGTAACACCGGGGACCAATATTGACATGCTTTCGCTGGATGAGGCAAAGAATAATTATCTGATGTGCATTTCCTCCCTGGGAGACAGATTCGGGATTTCAACGGCAGATGTAACGACAGGGGATTTCTTTGTAACAGAGGTGGATGGTGAACGGAAACTGATGGATGAAATCAACCGTTTTGTTCCTTCAGAAATTATATGCAGCGCATCGGTAAATACAGTCAGCGCAGAATTTGCGGATATAAAGGAACGGCTGAAAATACTGGTTTCCACCCTGGATTCGTGGTATTTCGGGGATGCACTTGCAAAGGAAACCCTGCTTTCCCATTTTCACGTACATAGCCTGCAGGGGCTTGGAATATCCGATTATGACTGCGGTGTGGCATCTTCCGGCGCCCTTTTGAAATATCTCTATGAAACGCAGAAAAATGCACTGTCCAACATTCTTTCCATTCATCCGTATGCCATTGGAAAATACATGATGCTGGACAGCAGTTCGCGCAGGAACCTGGAGCTGGTAGAGACACTTCGTGAAAAGCAGAAAAAGGGTTCGCTTCTGTGGGTTCTTGATAAAACAAAAACCGCCATGGGGGCAAGGCTGCTTCGGTCCTATGTGGAACAGCCGCTGATTGACAGGGAAGAGATTGTAAAAAGACAGGAGCTGGTGGGACAGCTTTGCAGCCAGGAAATCACAAGGGAGGAGCTCAGGGAATCTTTAAGCCCGATTTATGATCTGGAACGGCTGATGACAAGAATCACATACCAGACAGCAAATCCAAGGGATTTAACCGCCTTTAAAAATTCGCTGCAGATG
Organism: uncultured Agathobacter sp.; assembly: GCA_910587655.1. Classification (GTDB taxonomy): domain Bacteria; phylum Bacillota; class Clostridia; order Lachnospirales; family Lachnospiraceae; genus Roseburia. The sequence goes on from CAJUND010000005.1 coordinate 61,610, forward strand.
CTTCCGGCGATTGCAGCGCTCTTAACAGAATTAAACGGAACGCTGGCAGAAGACATCAGGAATGATTTTGACTGCCTGGAGGATCTGCATGAACTGCTGGAGCAGTCCATAAATGAAGAACCACCGATTTCTTCCCGTGATGGAAATATTATTAAACCAAGATATAACAAAGAAGTTGACCGTCTGCGCAGTGCGTCCACAGATGGGAAAAAATGGCTGGCAGACCTTGAGGCGAGCGAACGGGAAAAGACGGGTATACGCACGCTGCGTATCCGGTATAACAAAGTTTTCGGTTATTACCTTGAGGTGTCCAATTCCTTTAAAGACCAGGTGCCGGACCACTATGTGAGAAAACAGACATTAACCAATGCCGAACGCTATATCACGCCTGAATTAAAGGAGCTTGAGGATTCCATTTTAGGTTCTGAGGACAGGCTGGTAACGCTCGAACATGACCTGTTTAAGGAAATTCGCGACAGGCTTGCGGCAAATGTATCAAGGATTCAGAAAACGGCAAAAGCAGTTGCAAAAATCGATGCTTTTGCCTCCCTTGCCCTTGTGGCATGCCAGAACAGCTACTGCTGTCCGAATATCAATGAGGACGGAGTGATTCATATCAGGGGCGGCAGGCATCCGGTTGTGGAAAAAATGACCGCAGGCGGGCTGTTTATTGACAATGACACTTACCTGAACAGTGAAAACAACCGTATTGCAATTATTACCGGTCCGAACATGGCAGGGAAGTCCACTTATATGCGGCAGACTGCACTGATTGTACTGATGGCGCAGATTGGAAGCTTTGTGCCGGCTGCATCCGCGGATATCGGAATTGTGGACAGGATTTTCACAAGGGTCGGCGCATCGGATGACCTGGCAAGCGGACAGAGTACGTTTATGGTGGAAATGAACGAAGTGGCAAATATTCTTCGCAACGCCACAAAGGACTCCCTTCTGATTCTGGATGAGATTGGACGCGGAACAAGCACTTTTGACGGATTAAGCATTGCATGGGCAGTAGTGGAGTACATCAGTAATCCTGCACTGCTTGGGGCAAAGACGCTGTTTGCCACGCATTACCATGAGCTGACGGAACTGGAAGGTAAGTTAGACAGTGTAAATAATTACTGTATAGCCGTAAAGGAAAAAGGGGACGATATTGTTTTTTTGCGCAAAATCGTTAAAGGCGGCGCCGACAAAAGCTACGGCATCCAGGTGGCAAAACTTGCAGGACTTCCGGAAAATGTCATTGAACGGGCAAAAGAGATTGCGGCGCGGCTGCTTGCCAACGACATAACAGAAACAGTCAGGCAGATTTCCGTCAAAGGCGGCGGGGAGCAGGAAGCGGAGCAGGAGCCTGTGCAGCTGTCCCTTTTTGATATGGTACATGAAGATGAAATAGTAACACAGCTTCGGGAACTGGAGCTGAACACGTTTACGCCGCTGGAAGCATTAAATAAATTATACGAACTGCAGGATATGGTGAAGAACAGATAAATGATGAATAAAATAGCTTTATTAAATCAGGATACAATAGATAAAATCGCTGCGGGAGAAGTGATTGAACGTCCGGGCTCTGTCGTTAAGGAGCTTGTGGAGAATGCGATTGATGCAAAAGCCACTGCCATTACCGTGGAAATAAAAGAAGGCGGAATATCGTTTATCCGGATTACGGATAACGGATACGGAATCAAACACGACGAGGTTCCGCTTGCCTTTTTACGGCATTCCACAAGCAAAATCAGAAGCGCCGAGGACTTACTCTGTGTCAGCTCGCTGGGATTCCGCGGGGAGGCGCTTTCCAGTATTGCGGCGGTTGCAAGGGTGGAGCTGATTACGAAAACGGCGGAGGCGCTTACAGGAACCAGGTATCTGATTGAAGGCTCCGCTGAAATTGCAAATGAGGAAATCGGGGCGCCGGAGGGTACCACATTCCTGGTAAAGGATTTGTTTTACAACATCCCGGCACGGCGTAAATTCTTAAAAACCGCGCAGACGGAAGGAACATACGTTACTGACCTGATTGAAAAGCTGGCAGTTTCGCATCCGGATATTTCATTTAAATATATCAGTAACAACCAGACAAAACTGCATACCTCCGGGAATGGCAGCAGACGGGATGTGATTTACCATATCTACGGAAGGGATATCACTGCGGCGCTGCTTCCTGTTGAGTACGAATGCAGCTTTTTTTCCGTTTCCGGATTTATCGGAAAACCGTCAGTCAGCAGGGGAAACCGTAATTATGAGAATTATTATATCAACGGGCGGTATATAAAAAGCACCCTGATTTCCAGGGCAGTAGAAGAGGCATATAAAAGCTTTATGATGCAGCACCAGTATCCGTTTACGGTACTGTACTTTACGTTTCCTTCAGAGATTTTAGACGTGAATGTCCATCCGTCCAAGATGGAGCTGCGTTTTGGAAATCCCCAGGATATTTACGGCAGTTTAAGTTCTGCGGTATATGATGTGCTTTCCCACAGGGAACTGATTTCCGAAGTTCCGGTTACGGAACCGCGTAAAAGGGAACAAGTACAGCCTGTGGTAAGACAGCAGGTGCCGGAGCCGTTTGAAAAAAGACGGATAGAGGAAATTGTTTATGAACCAAAAATAAAACCGCCTGCCAGTGTCAGTGAACAGATCACACTTGCAGATACCTCACCGGCATTTCTGACGCCGGAGGCAAAGAAAAAACACCGTATGATCGGACAGCTGTTTAAAACCTACTGGCTGGTGGAATACGAAGACAGGCTTTATATGATAGACCAGCATGCCGCGCATGAGAAAGTTTTATTTGAGCAGAATATGAAAAGATTTAAAAACCGTGAGATTACATCACAGACGATTAGTCCCCCGGTTGTTGTCAGTCTGGATGCAAATGAAGAGGAAATGTTAAAAGAACATTTATCTTCTATCCAGGAATTTGGCTATGAAATTGAGCATTTTGGCGGAAGGGAATACATGATCTGTGCCGTTCCGGATTATCTGGGAAATATTGACATCAAAGACCTTTTTACAGAAATGCTGGACGATTTTTCAAACCTGGGCGGGCGAACCACACCGGAGCAGGTTTATGACAGGCTGGCAACCATGTCCTGCAAGGCTGCAGTCAAGGGAAATGACGCGCTTGGCATAAAAGAAGCGGATGCGCTTGTGGAAGAGCTTCTGTCACTGGATAATCCATTTAACTGTCCGCACGGAAGACCGACCATTATTGCGATGTCAAAGTACGAGATAGAAAAGAAATTCAAGAGGGTCATATCATGAAGCCAATGGTAATTGTTGCAGGACCGACGGCCGCAGGGAAAACAAAGCTGTCCATAAAGCTTGCAAAGCGAATAAACGCAGCGGTTGTTTCCGCTGATTCCATGCAGGTTTACAAGTACATGGATATTGGTTCGGCAAAGGTGACGAAGGAAGAAATGGACGGGGTTCCCCATGCGCTTATTGACGTACTTGACCCGGCAGAGGAATTTCATGTCGTGCGGTTTAAACAGATGGCAGAGGAAGCGATTGCCGATATCTATAAAAACGGACAGATTCCTGTCATCGCCGGGGGGACCGGGTTTTACATCCAGGCGCTTTTGTATGACGTGGATTTTACTGCACAGGAAAGCGATGCGCAGTTCCGTCAGGAGATGAAGGAGTTTGCGGAGGCAAACGGCGCGCATGCGCTGCATGAAAAATTAAAGCAGGTCGATGCGGTTTCCTATGAAGCCATACATGAAAACAACATAAAACGCGTGATTCGTGCGCTGGAATACTACCATCTGACAAAGACACCGCTTTCTCTGCACAATGAAACAGAACGGGCGAAAAAATCCCCTTATAATTTTGCGTATTTTGTGCTGACGGATGAACGGGCGCGCCTGTATGAGCGGATTGACAGACGGGTGGATCTTATGATGGAGCAGGGACTTCTGCAGGAAGTGGAAAATCTTTATGACAGCGGTTACCGCAGGGACATGGTATCCATGCAGGGACTTGGCTATAAAGAACTGTTTGATTACCTGGAAGGCAGATGCTCGCTGGAAGAAGCGGTTTATGTCATAAAACGCGAAACAAGGCATTTTGCAAAACGCCAGCTGACATGGTTTAAAAGAGAACGTGACGTCATCTGGCTGAACCAGAAGGAATTTGGTTATGATGATGAGGCAGTTTTAGGAGAAATGCTCCGGATATTAAAAGAGAAAGGAATTATCATGTAATATGAACCACCGGATTATGGAACAATATAAAAAACTGGGGATTTCTCCTGAAGTGTATGCTGCAGGGGAAAGAACAGAAGAAAAATTAAAGGAACGGTTTGCGGCAATTGATCAAACAGCAGAATTTAACCAGTTAAAAGTAATTGCTGCGATGCAGAAAAACCGCGTCAGCGCAGAATGTTTCAATATATCCAGCGGATATGGGTATAATGATATAGGGAGAGATACACTGGAGAGGGTATATGCGGACTGTTTCGGCGGCGAGGACGCACTGGTGCGTCCGCAGATTACCTGCGGGACACATGCGCTTGCTTTAGCTCTTATGTCAAATTTAAGACCGGGGGACGAGCTTCTTTCCCCGGTGGGGAAACCGTATGATACGCTGGAGGAAGTGATAGGAATCCGCCCTTCAAAAGGCTCGCTTGCGGAATACGGCATCACCTATTCACAGGTGGATTTACTGCCGGACGGAAGTTTTGATTTTGAAGGGATAAAAAGCGCCATAAACGAAAGGACAAAACTGGTGACCATCCAGCGTTCCAGGGGGTACTCCAGCAGACCGACGCTTTCCGTGGACCGGATCGGGGAGCTGGTTTCGTTTGTAAAGGGTATCCGGCAGGATATTATCTGTATGGTGGATAACTGTTACGGCGAATTTGTGGAGGAAAAAGAGCCGCTTGAAGCAGGGGCAGACATGATTGTGGGTTCACTGATTAAAAATCCGGGCGGCGGACTTGCACCCGTCGGCGGTTATATCGCGGGAAAAAAGGAATGCGTGGAACATGCCGCTTACCGCCTGACTTCTCCGGGACTCGGAAAAGAAGTCGGCGCATCACTAGGCGTAACCCAGTCATTTTACCAGGGGCTTTTTCTTGCACCGACGGTTGTCAGTGCTGCGTTAAAAGGAGCGGTCTTTGCTGCGAATATTTTCGGGGAACTGGGATTTTCAGTGATTCCCGACGGTTCACAGAGCCGGCATGATATCATTCAGGAAATTGAATTTCACAGTCCCGATGCCATGCTTGCGTTTTGTGAGGGGATTCAGGCCGCTGCCGCCGTTGACAGCTATGTAACGCCCGAACCATGGGCAATGCCGGGATATGACAGTGAGGTTGTGATGGCCGCCGGGGCTTTTGTACAGGGTTCCTCCATCGAACTTTCCGCGGACGGTCCTTTAAAGCCGCCGTATGCAGTGTTTTTTCAGGGAGGACTGACATGGTACCATGCAAAACTGGGAATTCTAAAGTCTTTACAGAAACTTTTTGAACGTGACCTTGTTAATATTGGGAAATTGTGCTAAAATAAAAAAAGTTTTGTGTGACTCCGGAAAAGTAGAAAGGAATGATATGAGTCACATTACAGTTAAAGATTTGCCGGAATCCGAGCGTCCTTACGAGCGTTTTCGGAATCTGGGGCCGGAGGCGCTGTCCGATGCAGAGCTTCTTGCCATTATTTTAAAAACCGGAACAAGAAACCTGACGTCAATGGAACTGGCGCGGAATCTTTTATCCAGATGCCAGGGAAACCTGCTCAATCTCTACGAGCTGTCCCATGAACAGCTGATGGAAACAAAGGGAATTGGAACGGTCAAGGCAATCCAGTTAAAAGCAGTTGCGGAGCTTTCCAGACGGATTGCACGTACAGACAGGGGATACAGGCTGTCACTAAACAGTCCTTCCTCAATTGCGGATTACTACATGGAAGAAATGCGGCACCGCAGAAAAGAAGCGTTTGTCGGGGCATTTTTTGATGCCAAATGCAAATTTCTTGGCGACAGCGTCATTTCCACCGGCAGTGTCAGCCAGGCGTTTGTTTCGCCGATGGAGCTTTTTCGCAAGGCACTGATGTGCAGTGCGGTCATGATTGTCATACTGCACAACCATCCAAGCGGGGACCCGGCTCCGAGCGAGGAAGACAGAAAGATTACCAGGCAGGTGGAAAAAGGGGCACAGCTTCTTGGGCTTACACTTGCGGATCATATCGTAATAGGAGATAACCGGTATTATAGTTTTAGGGAAAATCATATGTTGTTAACATAAGAAAAGGGAGATGACAATGAATAACAATATTTATGGTATCGATTTGGGTACATGTAATTTCAAAGTGTTCTGTAAGGCAAGCGGTAAAATCTTTTCCGAGAAAAATACTATTGCCGTCATTAACAAGAACCAGATTTATGCGTATGGGGATGACGCCTATGCAATGTACGAAAAAGCGCCGGAGACAATTCATGTTTCCTTCCCGGTTTCCACTGGTGTAATTGCAGATTACAATTTCCTGCAGACCATGATGCTGGATTATCTGGAGACAAAGCTGAAGTGCAAAACAAAAAATGCAGAATTTTTGGTGGCGGTTCCGACAGACATTACCGATGTGGAAAAGAGGGCTTTCTTTGAACTGTTTTATAAAAGCAAATCCCATCCGAAAAGCGTCATGCTCTGCGAAAAGCCGCTGGCGGATGCAGTGGGACTGGGAATTGACGTCAATGAGCCGACGGGCGTGATGGTTGTTGACATGGGGGCGGACACAATTGAAATATCCGTAATTTCACTTGGCGGCCTTGTGTTAAGTGATTTGATGCATTTTGGTTCCAACCGTCTGGATGAATCCATCATCAGTCATATCCGCCGTGAATTTAATCTGGTAATCGGAAAGAAAACGGCGAAGTCACTGAAGGAAGAACTGGGATGCGGACTGCCGGGACGCAAGGAAAAGATGACCATTGTGGGTCTGGATGTGGTCAGCGGGCTGCCGGTTGAGCGGGAAATCAGCGCTGAAATCGTGTATGAGGCAATTAAGTCAAACCTGGAATCCATCTGTACTTCCATTAAGATGATTCTGGAGAAAACGCCGCCGGAGCTTGCAAAAGACATTATCCATGCCGGAATATATATTACGGGCGGCGGTTCAAAAATCATGGATCTTGACAAACTGTTTACCAAGATTACCAATATCAAGGTAAATACCTGTGAGAATCCGGAAGAGAGTGCAGTGCTTGGACTTTCCATGATTGCAACAGATTCCAAGTACCAGAGGCTTCCGTTTACCGTAAAGAGCAGTACGCTGAAATAAGTTTTAATCGAGGGTTTCATGAAAAAAAAACGAGGGTTTCGTAATAAGAAAAAACGTTTATCAAGTAAATATGTACTGTTTATCCTGTCAGGCATCTGTCTGGTTTCCATTTTTGTCAGTCTGGTCTTTAATATTTCAGGGGGACCGTTAAATACCGTGGCAGGCTATGTGTTTATTCCCATGCAGAAGGGGATTAACGGAGCAGGTTCCTATCTTTCGGGCAAGGCAAACGATTTTAAAACGCTGGGGGTTGTTCTGGAAGAAAATAAAGAACTTAAAAAGCAGGTAGATGAGCTGACAGAGCAGTTAAACCACACCAAGCTGGACCAGTATGAGCTTGACAATTACCGTGAACTTCTGGAACTGGATGACAAATATCCGGAATTTGACAAGGTTGCGGCAAAAGTGATTGCCATGGACGGTACGAACTGGTTTACCATATTTACGATAGACAAGGGAACGAAACAGGGGATAGAAAAGGGCATGAATGTAATTGCAGGAAGCGGTCTGGTCGGAATCGTAACGGATGCCGGACCGAATTTTGCAAAGGTCAGAAGTATTATTGATGATTCAAGCAACGTCAGCTCCATGGTTCTGACGACAAAAGATAACTTTAACGTCAGCGGAAGCCTGATGACGATGAATAAGGATAAACTGCTTCCGTTTACCGAGCTTCGGGATGAGGATGACAAGGTGAAAGTCGGGGATCCCGTGGTGACTTCCCATGTTTCCGACCAGTACCAGGAAGGAATACTGATTGGTTATATTAACACCGTAGTGACAAATCCGAATAATCTGACAAAATCCGGCACGATTACCCCGGTGGTTGACTTTCAGCATTTACGTGAGGTTCTGATTATTACGGATATCAAGGATACGGGAAAGGAGCTGTCCGGGCAGGAGTCCCAGGAGTAATGGGAGTTAGTTATGCGTAGAAAAATTATACTTTTTGTTATCATAACAGTTTGTTTTCTGTTACAGTCAACAGTGTTCCAGACGCTTTCCCTTGCAAATGTTGCTCCTAACCTTCTGATTATTGTCGTTTCGGCATTCGGGTTCATGCGCGGGAAAAAAGAGGGGCTGTGGATTGGATTTTTTTGCGGTCTGATTATCGACATCTTTTTTGGTTTTTATCTTGGCGTATATGCTTTACTTTATATGTATGTTGGATACATTAATGGAATGTTCCAGAAATCATTTTATCCGGATGATATCAAGCTTCCCATGCTGCTTATTGGTTCCAGTGATATTGTCTGTAATATCGTGATTTACTGTCTGATGTTTCTGCTTCGCGGAAGGTTTCAGTTCTGGTATTATCTGTCATCCGTGATTTTGCCGGAATTTGTTTATACGATGGTAATTACGATATTTCTTTATTTTATCCTTCTAAAGATAAACCAGAAGCTGGAGGAACATGAGAAAAGGAGAGCGATAAAATTTGAGTTATGATATTAAAGAATTTTTAAAACGTTTTTTCAGTTCCAGGCTGTTTGTTCTTGCATCTGTTTTTATCCTGCTGTTTGGAATTATTCTGGCCAGGGTTTTTTCCCTTCAGGTGGTAAACGGAAAAACCTACCAGGAAAATTTTTCGCTGCGTATTTTAAGAACCCAGCCGGTGGATGCTGCAAGGGGAAATATTTATGACTGCAACGGCAAACTGCTGGCTTATAACCAGCTTGCCTATTCCGTTTCCATCATTGACAGTTCCACCTATTCAGAACGGGAAGAGAAAAACAGGCAGATTAATGCAGAGCTGACAGAACTTCTTACAGTTCTGGATAAAAACGAAGAAACACTTGTCAATGATTTTAAAATTTCACGTGATTCCTCCGGGGCATACAGCTTTAATGTCACCGGAAAGGCACTCGAAAGATTCCGTGCTGATGTATTCGGCAGGTCTTCTGTGGATAAACTGGAATACAATAAGGAACTGGGATTTGATGAGTCAGGGGCGAGTGCGGAACAGATTATGCAGTACCTGATGTCGGAGGAGAGGTTTGGAATAGAGCCGGACTGTCCGGCAAAACTTGCCTATGAAATTGTGGTTGTGCGGTATGCCATGAATGAAAACCGTTATGCACGTTATAAATCCGTAAAAATAGCAAGGGATATATCGGATCAGTCAGTCGCCTATGTCAATGAGCATATGGACACATTAACCGGTGTTTCTGTTAATGAGGACATGATCCGGAAATATAATTACAGTGAGTATTTTTCCTCTATTATCGGGTATACCGGACGGATTTCCGATACAGAGTATGAGGAGCTGTCTGCAAAGGATGACAGCTATACCAGAAATGACACGATTGGAAAAGCCGGTCTGGAACAGTTTTATGAGTCTTATCTGCGTGGCAAAAACGGGGAACAGAAATTTTATATTGATAAAGTGGGACGTGTTTCTGAAGTTCTCAGTAATACGGATTCCGTTGCGGGAAATGATCTGTACCTGAGTATTGATGCAGATCTGCAGAAAGCAGCCTATTATGCCCTGCAGAATGAGATTGCAGGAATCGTTTATTCCAATATTAAATCACATAACATTCCAGTCAACGATGTATATAATGCACTGATTGGAAACAGTGTAATTGATATCAGGCATCTGGAGAAAAAGAAAGCTTCCAGTACCGAAAAAGAAGTTTATGCAAAATTTAAAAGCAGGCAGAAGGCTGTGCTGAAAATGATAAAATCCGAGCTCACCACATCCCCGAAGGCATTAAATGAAATGTCAGATGAGGTTTTAGATGATTTTACTTATATCATTTCCATGCTGAAAGAGGAACAGCTTCTTCTTTCCGGGGAAATAGACAGCAATGACAGTACTTACAAGCAGTGGAAAAACCAGAAAATCAGTCCGAAGGAGTATCTCAGGTACTGTATTTCCATGCACTGGATCGATATCAGTAAGCTTTCCGTGGACGAAAAATATGCGGATACATCTGAAATATATGATGCACTCTGCGAGTTTATACTTGAAGAGATTCAGGATGATACGGAGTTTTTCAAGATTATATATCAGTATATGATAGAAAGCGGGGAAATATCACCCCGGAATCTGTGTGTTATTTTATTTGACCAGGGTGTTCTTGATTATGATGATGCAACGGTCCGCAAGTTAAAAGAGGGAAATCTTTCGCCGTATGATTTTATTATGGACAAGATTAACCGGATTGAAATTACTCCGGCGCAGCTTGCCCTTGAGCCATGTACAGGCTCAAGTGTCATTACGGACATTAAAACGGGAGAAATCCGTGCAATCGTAAGTTATCCTGGTTATAACAACAACAAGTTTGCCAATGGCGTGGATGCCGGCTATTATGAGTCACTGCAGAACGACAGATCCAAGCCGCTCTGGAATTATGCAACGCAGGAGCGTACCGCACCTGGTTCTACTTTTAAGATGGCGGTTGCTACTGCAGGTCTGGCTGAGAACCTTGTTACGACATCAAGCAGGATAAAGTGTACCGGAGTTTACCGGGATATCAGTAACGAGCCGAAATGCTGGAAATATCCGGCAACCCACGGGAATGACAATGTGGCGGAGGCAATCAGGGATTCCTGCAATATTTATTTCTATACCCTGGGTAATGATTTTGCAAAAAAAAATACAGGGGTTTACAATGAAAAAAGCGGAATCAAATATATCCGGAAATACGGAAAGCTCTATGGACTGGATGAAAAGACCGGACTGGAAATTGAGGAAAATACCTCGGAGCTTGCAACGGCGTTTCCGGTTATGGCGGCAATCGGACAGAGTAATAACAACATTACAACAGTCGCACTTTCAAGATATGTGACTGCGGTTGCCTCCGGCAGGCTGTATTCCTACCAGCTGATGAATAAAATTGTGGATGCAGACGGTAAAACAGTAAAAGAGTACAAGCCTGATTATGAGGATATTTCCGGTACCCTGACAACAGAGGAATGGAGTTCCATACATTCGGGGATGCGGATGGTATGTGAAGGACTTGACAGTTTTTACGGGTTTGATATTCCGGTGGCAGGAAAAACGGGTACTGCGGAGCAGACCGACCATCCGAACCATGCGCTGTTTGTCGGTTATGCACCGTACAATAATCCTGAGATTACGTTTGCCACACGTATTGCGAACGGGTACAGTTCCCATAACGCCGCAGCGGCATGCCGCAATATGATTGCATACTACTATGGAGAAAAGTCGCTTGACGACCTGATAAAAATGAAAGCATCTGGTGGTAACGGCAATTCAAGTAATCGGGTTGCTGATTAGTCACATAAATTAACAGTTTAACAGGAGGTTTGTTTCATGGGTGAAGCTATTGTTTTCACTTCAGGAAAAGGCGGTGTTGGCAAAACAACAACAATTGCAAACATTGGCGCAGGACTTTCACGGTTAGATAAAAAGGTTATCATGCTGGATACAGACATGGGACTCAGGAATCTGGATGTTGTTATGGGCATGGAGGATCAGATCCAGTACAATCTGATTGATCTTCTCGAAAATAACTGCAGGCTCAAGCAGGCGATGATCAAAGACAGGAATTTTCCGGGGCTGTTTATGATTCCGGCGGCGCTCCGGTGCAAAAAAATCAGGGATTATGAAAGCAAACTCTATACGCTGATTAACCACCTGAAGCAGGAATTTGACTACTGCCTGATTGACTGTCCGGCAGGAATTGACGACGGGTTTCATTTTGCGGTTTCCGCGGCTGAGCGCGCCGTTGTAGTTACAACGCCCCATATTTCCGCAGTCAGGGATGCGGGGCGGGTCCTTTATCTTCTGGACGGTTTAAAGCTTTCCCAGGTGGATCTTTTAATTAATTCCTATAATCCAAAGCTGGTGAAGCGGCATGACATGCTGTCAAAGACAGACATTGAAGAAATTTTAGGGGTAAAAAGCATTGGTGTGATTCCGGTGGATGACAAAGTGATTGTCAGCCAGAACCAGGGAATCCCGGTACTGGCAGTCCGTTCAAAGGCAGCGCGTGCATTTATGGGTGCCGCCAGGGCAATAGACAGTCCGCGCGTGATTCCGGTAGACTTAAATTCGGAGGACCCCTGCCAGAAGCAGGGCCACATATACATAGATGGAAAGGAATGTGGCTATGAAGGGTAGAATATTTGGATACAGGGGAAAAGGTTCCAACCAGATTGCAAAAGAACGTTTAAAGCTTATGACGGAGGCCGGAGTGGTGGATGCGTCTCCGGTTGCCCTGCGGCGGATGAAAAAAGAAATATCAGCAATTCTTTCGCGTTATTACAATCTGGCTCCGGAAAACTATGAGATAAGAGTGATTTTGAAACAAAACAGGAAAAGAGCATAAGATGTTAAAACAATACAAACTCAGAAATTATCATTTTCAACTGATTATAGCGATTGTTGCACTGAATATCATAGGCATTCTTCTGATTGGAAGTGCAAGGCCCTCCGTACAGAAAACACAGATTATGGGTTTTATGATGGGGATGGTAATCATGATTGTAATATCGCTTATGGATTATTCTTTTATTTTAAAGTTTTCCTGGCTGTATTACATTGGAATTGTTGGAATTTTAGTACTTGTACTGACGCCGCTGGCCGGACATGACTCCCACGGGGCGCAGCGCTGGATTCAGCTTCCTGGATTCCGGTTCCAGCCGTCAGAGCTTGCCAAGATCGTGATAATTCTGTTTTTTGCATGGTTTTTTTCAAAATACCAGGAAAAAATCAGTACATTTAAGGTATTATGCGTTTCTTTTATCATTATTGGGATTCCCCTGGTACTGATTTTAAAGCAGCCGGATACCTCAACGACAATTGCAATTGCATTAATTTTCGTCAGCCTCTTGTTTATTGCGGGATTAAGTTATAAAATAGTACTGACAGTTCTTGGAATCAGTGTACCGGCAGGAATCATCGGAATCAGTTTTATACTGCGTAAGGCTCTGACCAGCGGTGATTACCGGTTTGGAAGAATTATGTCATGGCTGTATCCCAATGATCCGAGATGGGCGGAGACGGCAGACCAGCAGCAGAATTCCATTATGGCAATCGGAAGCGGACAGCTTTGGGGAAAAGGACTGAATAACTCCATTGCAACGTCCATGAAAAATGCAGATTATATTGTGGAGCCCCAGACAGATTTCATTTTTGCGGTGGCAGGAGAGGAGCTTGGATTTGTAGGAACCCTTGTAATCAGTCTGCTGCTGCTGTTTATCATCATTGAATGTATTCTGATTGCGGGAAAGGCAAAGGATCTGCCGGGCCGGCTGATTTGCGTGGGTATGGCGTCACTGGTGGGGTTCCAGAGCGTCTTTAATATCTTTGTCGCAACCGGTCTTATGCCAAATACCGGAATTCCGCTGCCATTTGTCAGTTACGGGCTGACATCTTTGATATCACTGTATATTGGTATGGGGTTTGTATTGAATGTTGGTTTACAGCCGAAAAAGTAAAGACAGTCAGGGTGGGGCTGTCGGAAAGTATCAGGGGGTATTTTTATGAATATTGGACTTGTAGCGCATGACTCGAAAAAAAAACTGATGCAGAACTTCTGCATTGCTTACAGGGGGATTCTTGCAAAAAATGATCTGTTTGCAACCGGAACGACAGGACGTCTGATCGAAGAGGTTGCCAATCTGCAGGTACACAAATACCTGGCAGGTCATCTGGGAGGTTCCCAGCAGCTTGGAGCACAGATTGAGCATAATGAGATTGATCTTGTGGTTTTTCTCAGGGACCCGTTAAAACCCAAGTCGCATGAGCCGGATGTCAACAGTATTGTCAGGCTTTGTGATGAGCATAATATTCCGCTTGCCACGAATCTTGCCACAGCGGAGCTTTTGATTAAATCACTGGATAGAGGAGATCTGGACTGGCGTGAAATGTACAAATAAGAAATATAAGATAAAACTGCTGTGTATGCTCTGTATTGCAGTTCTTTTTATGAATGGATGCGGGGACAGCGCACAGACTATTGAAAACCCGTATTCTGTTTACGATTCAAAAAGTCTGGCGGCAGGCCATTTTTTTTCAAAAAATCTTTGTGTTGCGGAAAACAGGGACAGGGGCACGGACCAGGTGAATTCTTCCCTGGCAGAATATGCAGGTGTATTTAACCTGGATACCAGAGAGGTTCTGTACAGCCAGAAGATGTTTGACAGACTGTATCCTGCAAGTACGACAAAGATACTGACCGCATACATAATCATCCGTTACGGCAATCTGGATGATACCGTTACGGTAAGCGCGGAGGCGCTTTCCGGTCTGGCAGGCACCTCAGTGTGCGGGCTTCGGACGGGAGACGTCCTTACGGTGCGTGAGCTTTTATACGGCTTACTGCTTTCCAGCGGGAATGATGCCGCAAATGTCCTGGCAGAGTATTATTCCGGTTCCATCAGTAAATTTGTAAAGGCAATGAATAAAGAGGCAAAGGCGCTTGGCGCAACAAACAGCCATTTTACCAATGCAAACGGTCTTCCGGATGAGGAACACTATACCACTGTTTATGACCTCTACCTGATTTTCCAGGAAGCTGTAAAACTCCAGGAATTTGTCACGATTACAGGTACTGCGTCACATGATGCCTCCTATCAGGATGCAGCCGGCAGTGCGGTAACAAAAACATGGGAAAATTCCAACCAGTACATCAGCGGGACGATAAAGGCTCCTAAGAAAAATAAAGTGGTTGGAGGAAAAACCGGGACAACGACTGCGGCAGGTTACTGTCTGGTATTATATTCCACAAATAAAAATAAGGAAAATATTGTAAGTATTGTCTGTAAATCAGACAGCAGGGATCATTTGTACCAGTTTATGAACGAGATTTTATCTGCCTTTGCGAATTAATAAGTGAATTGTAACTTGTATTTCATGTTTAAGTATACTATAATTATTATCAAGGAGCAGGGAAATTATGACTTGTCATAATAGTCTAGAATTCAGGAGGAAGTGCCATGATTGAGATCATATGCGGTGAAAAGGGAAAAGGAAAAACAAAGGAACTGTTAGCCAAGGTAAACGGTTCGGTTGCAACAGCGTCTGGGAGTGTTGTATATCTTGACAAGAGCCAGAAACATATGTATGAGCTTAATAACAAAGTTCGGCTTATTAATGTTATGGATTATCCGGTTACAAACTGTGATGAATTTTTAGGATTTATTTCCGGTATTGTATCACAGGATCATGACCTGGAGGAAATGTATCTGGACAGTTTTCTTACCATTGCATCTGCAGAAACAGATGCTGAAATTATGAAAGCAATTGAAAAACTGGATGTCATCAGTGAAAAATTCAAACTGCGTTTTATTCTGAGTATCTCCCGAAATAAAGCAGATTTGCCAGAGTGTGCTAAGGCAAAGGTAGTTCTGGCTTTATAATTTAGATAAGAACTTTTGGAGGGTTGCAGTTTGCAACCCTCTTTCCAGCATATCCTTAATCATCCAGCGTGGAGCGGATTCTTCCATAGAAGCTGATGATATATAAACCGCTTAACCCAACGAGTGCATAAATAATACGCGTCAGCCAGCTTCCATCGCCGAACATAAATGATACCAGATTAAATTGGAAAAATCCAATCAGTCCCCAGACAATACAGCCGATGACTGCAAGTGTCAGTAAGCAATTATCAAGCAATTTCATATGATGATACCTCCGTTTTGTATTCTTTGGTTAGTTTCTCTCAAAAGTAAAAAAATATACATGTTTCTGAATAGAGGTGAATTTTTTTGGCAAAAAAATCAAAAGTGATTAAAATGCATCATCGGTTCAAGCTGGATATCGGTGTGGTTATTTTTCTGATTATTATCATCTATGTTGTTTTTAACGTATTTGATTATCTGACATCCAGTCCGGTTGCAGAATATGAAGTAGGCCAGGGGACCATTGCGACAAACTATGTATACCATGGACTGATTCTGCGGGATGAAACAGTCGTTTACGCCGGCCAGAGAGGCTATATTAACCATTATTTAAAAAATGCAGGCAAAGCTTCTGTCAATGATGTTATTTATTCCATTGATACAGACGGGGGGCTTTCCAAAAAGATTACAACGGCAGCAAGTGACGGAACAAACCTGGATACCCAGACATTATCTGAGATTTCAGGCAAGCTGGACAGTTTTCGTAATTCTTATGATTTAAATTCCTTTTCTGCTGTGAATGCATTTAAAAATGATATTGCCTCACAGCTTTCCCAGACGCTAAGTGTGAATGCGCTGCAGACACTGGAGGAAGATGTCGGTCTGGCTGAGGCAAATCATACGTTTCATAAGAAAAAAACAGAGAAGCCCGGTATTATTGTTTATTATACGGACGGCTATGAAACGGTTACTGCGGATAATTTTACTGCGGATCATTTTAATATTACAGATTATGCAAGCGTTACACTGGAAAACAACGCACAGGTAGAGGCTGCAGATCCGGCATATAAAAGAATCGGCAGTGAAGCATGGAATATCATTATTCCGGTATCTGAAGAAGTGGTGAAACAGTTAGAGGAGGATGAATATGTCCGTATCCGTTTTTGCAAGGATAACTTTACCATTTCGGTTCCGTTTTCTGTAATAAAAAAAGATGGGACAAGTTATTTAAACCTTTCTTTAAGAACTGCGATGATACGTTATGTAAACGACCGCTTTGTGGATATTGAACTTGTGGTATCCCAGGAAGCCGGGCTTAAAATTCCCAATTCTGCAATTACGAGCAAGGAATTTTATACGATTCCCAAAGAATATTTTACAAAGCAGGAGTCTTCGGAACCGGGACTTTTGATTCGGAAAGATAAGGGAAAAACAGAGCTTACACTGGTTACACCGACCATATATTATGAAAATGAGGATTATTACTATGTTGATGATGAATTTGTCTCAGCAGGAGATCTTGTGGTAAGGAATGATTCTGTGGATACCTACAGCATTGGAAAGGATGTTGGTGAGCTGACCGGGGTTTACAATATAAACAAGGGTTATGCGGTTTTTAAACAGATCAACATACTTTCCAGGAACGAAAATTATTCTATTGTTGAAATGAAGACTGTTTACGGGATAGCACTGTATGACCACATTGCGCTGGAAGGCGCCAAGGTAAAGGAAAACCAGCTGGTAGTGAAATAGAGCAAATCCTGAACGACATGATTAAAAGGAGCAGTAACATATGGATTTAAAAGAAAATTTAATGCAGGTTGAAGAAAATATCTGCAAAGCATGCAAAAATGCCGGGCGTGACAGAAAAGAGGTTACCCTGATTGCGGTCAGCAAGACAAAGCCGGTTTCCATGCTGCAGGAGGTCTATGATCTTGGTATCAGGGACTTTGGGGAAAACAAGGTACAGGAGATGTGCGACAAGATGGAAATTATGCCGGATGATATCCGCTGGCACATGATTGGGCATCTGCAGACAAATAAAGTAAAATATATTGTAGGAAAGACCGCACTCATCCATTCTGTTGACAGCCTGCATCTTGCAGAGGAAATCGAGCGTCAGGCGGCAAAAAAGGATGTTATGGTTTCCATTCTTGTGCAGGTTAATATAGCGGAAGAAAAAAGTAAGTTCGGAATACATAAAGAGGAGACATTTGCCATGGTGGAACAGATTGCAAAGCTTTCCCATATCCAGATCCGGGGGCTTATGACGATTGCACCCTATGTGGAGAATGCCGAAGACAACCGCGCGTATTTTCGGCAGATTCGGCAATTATCGGTTGACATCAGGGAGCAAAACATAGATAATGTAAATATGGATATTTTATCCTTTGGAATGACCGGGGATTACATGACTGCCATTGAAGAAGGGGCAACAATGGTCCGTGTGGGAACCGGAATCTTCGGAGAACGTAATTATAAAAAGGTGGTATAAGATGAGTTTTATTGATAAATTTCTGGATGTCATGCGTCTGAATGATGATGAATACGATGATTATGATGATTACGAAAATGAAGAAGATAACGATTATGAAGATGAAGTAAGAGAGAAAAAATCTGCCCGCAGGGAGCGTAAGCGGGAAGAAAAGGAAACAGTTACAGAAGCACCGGAGAAACGTCAGAAAACCCAGAACAAAATCACTCCTATTTCCAGAAACAGAAAGCAGGGTACGCAGGGAATGGAAGTATGTGTGATTAAACCAAGTACCATAGAGGACGAGCTTGAAATTACAGAGACTCTGTTAAACGGGCGGACGGTTGTAATCAATATGGAGGGACTGAGCGTTGATATTGCCCAGCGGATTATTGATTTTACATCCGGAGCTACATTTGCAATGCATGGAAACCTTCAGAAGATTTCCAATTATATTTTTCTTGCGACACCAAGCGGAGTGGATATTTCCGGTGATATTCAGGATTTGATGGAATCCTTTGATATACCGGGATTTAGTATGTGACAATGGATGAACAGGAATTATGCAGAAAGCGTCTGATTGATCTGTCCAGACAGGCAGACCGCAAAAATATAGTCACTTTCAGCAGTTTTTTGAATTTAAACGAACAGAATATTCTTCATGGCACCGAAGGGCAGCTGTACACAAAAGCAGAGCTTTTCGGTGGTTATGAGCATGCAGAGCGTCAGATGGCAGCATTCATTCCTGATGCTCTTTGTTATGAGCCGGTGTATCCGATTGTCTGTATCAGGGCTGTTCCGCAGTATCCCAAATTTGCAGAAAAGCTTACGCACCGTGATATTCTTGGCGCCCTGATGCATCTTGGTATAGACCGTGCAAGGACGGGGGATCTGGTATGCAGTGACAGCTATTATATTTTTTGTGAAGAAACAATCCATGAATATATTATGGAGAATCTTTCACAGGTAAAGCATACAATGATGACCCTGACACGGCTGGAAGAAACACAGACGATAGAAGTCCGGCCAGAATTTAAAGAGCAGTCAGACGTGGTTGCCTCCAACCGGATTGATGCTATTATTGCAAAGGCATACCATTTATCCCGCTCGGAAGCCTCCTCGTATCTTCTGGCAGAAAAAGTGTTTATTAATGGAAAATGCGTGACAAACTGCAACCATTGCTGTGAAAACCATGCGATTGTTTCTGTGCGAGGACTGGGACGGTTTGTGTTTGAGACAGAAAATTCCATAAGCAGAAAAGGAAAACTCCGTGTGCGTTTTCTTATGTATGTATAGTATGTGAACAGGAAAGGGATATCCAAAATGAATAAAAACCCGGATCAGGAAAAGAAATCCGTAAAAACACTGGTTTTTGGCACAGCTGCCATGCTGCTTCTTGTTATTATTGATCAGGCCACAAAGCTGGCAGCAATTAAATATTTAAAAAATCAGGATTCAATTTCACTGGTTGACGGCGTGTTTGAACTGAAATATCTGGAGAACCAGAGTGCTGCTTTCAGTTTTGACCCGGTGTCGCTGCTGCAGGGGATTTTTCATTTTTCTTATTTTGAAGCTCATCCGGATACCTTTTTATTATGTAAAATGGCTTTTTTTATTGTACTGACGATTACTGTACTAATTTTCATGGCTGTTATTTATCGGAGAATTCCCTGGAACAGGTATTTTCTTCCAGCAAATTTAATTATGATTGGATTTTTTTCGGGTGCGGTGGGAAATCTTTTGGACCGTATCTTCCGCCATTATGTGGTTGATTTTTTGTATTTTTCACTGATTGATTTTCCCATTTTTAATGTTGCGGATATATATGTGACACTTGCGGCAATTGGACTTGTAATTATATTATTTTATTATAAGGAAGAGGATTATGAACTGATTTTTCCGTCAAAGGAGCAGGAAAAAGAGAAACCAGAAAAAGGGGCAGTATGAAAAAAGAGGTTTTTGAAGTATCAGACCGGCAGGAAGGAGAGCGGCTGGATAAATTTTTAAGTAATATATATCCTGATTTATCCCGTTCTTTTTTTCAGAAATTAATCAAAAACCAGCAGGTGCTGGTAAATGGCAGTCCCGAGAAAGCCAGTTATCAGGTGAATCTTCTTGAACTTGTGTCTGTGGAAATTCCGGATGCAGTACCGGTTTCCATTGAACCGGAGGATATTCCTCTGGATATTCTGTACGAGGATGACGACGTACTGATTGTCAACAAACCGAAGGGAATGGTTGTGCATCCTTCGGCAGGTCATTACAGCGGAACCCTTGTAAATGCGATTATGTTTCACTGTAAGGATTCCCTTAGCGGAATCGGAGGGGAAATCCGTCCGGGAATTGTTCACAGAATTGATATGGATACCACGGGGGCTTTAATTGTCTGTAAAAATGATGCCAGTCATGCTAAGATTGCCGCACAGATTAAGGAACATTCGGTAAACAGGATTTATGCCGGAATTGTATGCGGCAATATAAAAGAAGAGGAGGGTACCATTGAGGGTGCAATCGGCCGCCATCCAACTGACCGGAAAAAAATGGCGGTTAATGAAAAAAATGGAAAACCTGCTGTTACGCATTTTAAAGTGCTGGAACGGTTTGGAAATTATACATACATGGAATTTAAGCTGGAAACAGGACGCACCCACCAGATCCGGGTACACATGGCAAAAATCGGGCATCCTCTTCTGGGAGATACGCTTTACGGAAGCAGTCACTGTGCATTTAAGCATCTGCAGGGACAGACATTACATGCAGGAACCATAGGTTTTATTCATCCGAAATCAGGGGAATATATGGAATTTTCTGCGCCTTTGCCGGAATATTTTGAGAAATTGCTAAAAATATTGCAATCAAAATGAAAATTGTTGTATAATATATACATAAAGCAAAAAGTATTTCTATTTAATGAACCGGGGATGGGAGGTAAATTTATATGGGGAATCAGATTTATACAATTGGAAGGGAGTTTGGAAGCGGCGGTTATACAGTTGCAAAACTTCTTTCTGAACGTCTTGGCATAAAGCTGTATGACAAGGAATTACTTGCCCAGGCAGCAAAGGATTCCGGATTTTGTGAGGAAATTCTTGAAAATCATGATGAAAAACCAACAAGCAGCTTTTTATATTCACTTGTCATGGATACATATTCCGGAGGAAATTATTCATCCGCGCCATTTCTTGATATGCCGTTAAATCATAAGGTTTTTCTGGCGCAGTTTGACACCATTAAAAAAATTGCAGAGCGTGAGTCCTGCGTAATTGTCGGACGCTGTGCGGATTATGCCCTGGCTTCGTATCCGGACTGTCTGAATATCTTTGTCCATGCGGATATGGATGACCGTATCAAACGTATCAGTATCAGGGAGAATATTACCGAGAATAAAGCAAAGGATATGATTCAGAAGCGTGACAAGCAGCGTGCCAGCTATTACAATTATTATACATGTAAGAAATGGGGGGACTCCAGAAGCTACGATTTGACGTTAAATACCAGTAAAATTCCTTTGGAGGAATGTGTGGATCTGATTCTGGAGTACCGAAAAAAAATGAAATAAGTAATTATATAAATTTATCTGGTGGCCGTTTTATGACCACCAGATTTTAATTAATGCAGTCATCCTGTCCGCCAGGAAGCGGGTCGCCAATTTCGTGCCAGCCCTCAGGATCAATATGTTCATCCCAGTCCTCCAGAGCACTTTCCAGGTTAGGATACCACTGGTCGTATGAACTCCTTACAGCATCTTTTTCACAGTATAGATATACCAGCGTATATTTTTTCATTTCATGTATCATGATTTTATATACCATCTGGGTTTTGTTTGTATAGTACGGGTTTTTTAAAAATGCCCATTGTCGCATAAATTTACCTCCATATGCAGGAAAAGATATTTTTTGTTATTATAGCGTATTAGAAAGGTTTTGTACAGTTAGTGTTAGTTTGACATACAACTATTCAATAAACTTGTGTTTTGCGAATAGTTATTCACCAGTCATTTGCTATAATACACTTCCGGGTACGCCTCCTTGTAATACTGTAAAAATCTGGTCCGTCATACTGGAATCATTCTAACAGATAATGTATAATAAAAAATGAGAGAAAATTTCCAGGGGATTCGGCATATGAAAATTCAGCGGTTATACAGTTATGTGAGGCGTGCAGTTGATGATTTCCAAATGATTGCGGATGGTGATAAAATTGCTGTTGGAATGTCCGGCGGTAAAGATTCGCTTACTTTGTTATATGCACTTGCCGGATTAAGGCATTTTTATCCGAAGAAATTTGATATTATGGCGGTTACGGTTGATCTTGGATTTGATGAATTTCATTTCGAGGATATTCAGATGATTTGTGAAGGTCTTCAGGTAAAATCCCATATAATTAAAACAAGGATCGGACAGATTGTTTTTAAAGAGCGGAAAGAAGCATCGCCTTGCGCCATTTGTGCAAAAATGCGTAAGGGTGCACTAAATGATTACGTGAAAAATATAGGTTATAATAAAGTTGCATATGCACACCATATGGATGATATGATAGAGACCATGCTTCTGTCGCTGTTTTATGAAGGCAGGTTTTATTCGTTTGCACCGGTTACAAAACTGGACCGGACCGGGCTGGAAATCATCCGGCCGCTTATGTATGTACCGGAAGCAGATGTCAAAGGTTTTGTGAATAAATACCAGCTGTCTGTGATAGATAACCCGTGCCCTGCGGATTCAGTTACCCGGCGGGCATATATTAAAACACTGTTACAACAGATAAACAGGGAAAATCCCGGAGTAAAAACACGTCTGTTTCATGCGATTGCTGCCGGATTCGTTCATCCGGATGCAGAATAATGATGTGAAAGGAAGATATTATGAATAAACCCAAAGAATATCATGAAGAAGTTGACATAAGAAATGAATTAAAGTTAAGGGAGCTGCTTACTGCTCTTCCACCCTTTTGTAAGCAGTTTTTTATTGGAATAGAATCGAGAACACAGTCAAGGACAAGGCTCGCCTATGCATATGACCTTGCATGTTTTTTTGATTACCTGCACGAAAATAACCCGGTTTGCAGAAAAATGGACATTAAAGATTTTCCAATAGGGTTGCTGGATCAGCTTAAACCGATGGATATTGAGGAATATCTTTATTATCTTAAGGTGTACGAAAAAGACGGTGTTGCGCATACAAATGATGAGCGCGGCCTGAAAAGAAAGCTTGCTTCTCTCCGTTCCTTTTATAATTATTTGTATAAAAATGAAATGATAGACACAAATCCTGCAGTTAAGGTGGACATGCCCAGAATTCATGAAAAAAATATTATTCGTCTTGATATAGATGAAGTTGCCATGCTCCTGGATGAAGTGGAATCCGGGGAATGTCTGACAAAAAGGCAGCAGATGTATCATGAACGTACAAAAACAAGGGATCTGGCACTTCTGACACTGATGCTGGGCACTGGTATTCGTGTTTCTGAGTGTGTGGGACTGGATACAGATGATGTTGATTTAAAGAATAATGGTATTAAAGTACACCGTAAAGGCGGTGCTGAGGTAATTGTTTATTTTGGTGACGAGGTCCGTGAAGCATTGTGTGAATATATGGCTGAACGAAATGCAATAACTGCTGTTGAGGGACATGAAAATGCATTATTTCTGTCAATGCAGAATAAAAGAATCAGTGTTCGTGCAGTGGAAAATCTTGTAAAGAAATATTCCCGGCAGGTAACTACGCTTAAAAATATTACCCCGCATAAGCTCCGGAGTACTTATGGCACGTCTTTATATAGGGAAACAGGGGACATTTATCTGGTTGCAGATGTACTTGGACATAAAGATGTAAATACTACAAGAAAACATTATGCAGAAATTGAAGATGACCGCAGAAGAAAAGCGGCAAAATTTGTCCGGTTACGGGAGGATGTTTAGGGGATGTATTTTAAAAATGACAAATGCAGGCAATGCCTGCATTTGTTATTATATTAAAAACCATATGTTTAGCATAAAGATTCCGGGGATACTTCCCTGATTTTGTCCTCAATTCTTTTTTTTACCAGGTCGGCAATCTCCTGCGTTTTCATGTCTTTATATTCATCATAAGTAATGGGCTTTAAATAGTGTACATAGGTAGTTATCGGACCAAAGTGGAAACTGTTAAAGACCTTATAAGAGTCAATTAAGGCAATTGGAACAATGGGAGCCCTGGATTTTAATGCAATCTTGAAACTTCCTGCTTTAAAGTCACATACTTTATTTTTATTATTAAACTTATATCCACCTTCCGGAAAGAGAATATATTTCTTTCCGGCAGCCACATCTTTCGTCACCTGGTTAATTATGGTAATTCCCTGCCGTGGGTTGTCTTTTTCCAGGCGTTTGGCCTGTACGAGGTCGCAGAATTCACGTACAAGAATGGTATGGGATTTAAATTTGTCCATTACAAAAGAACACGGGCTTTTATGTGTATACATAATACCCAGCACATCATATTTACCCTGATGATTTGGATACATCATATAACCGCCCTCTTTCGGCAGATTTTCGAGTCCATATGCCTTTGTGGTAATTTTTCCTGTTTTGTTCATCAGATAAATGACATGATGCACCAGTGCGTAACGCTGCTCTTCTGTATATCGTTCAGGATGATTGGCGCGGCTCCTCATTTTTGGAATCATATATGGTGCCCTGTGCAGATTCATAAATATCACGTAAAATAAGTTAAACATAATTTTTCTCCCTATCATATTATAATGCATTGGAGAAAGTTTTTCAATGTTCCTTTGAATGGAAAATTACAGTGAACTTCCTTTACTGGTGTGCTGAAACGGTGTCTCTGCTATAATCGGAATAATACATGACGACAAGATAATCCCCGCTGCGGAGGATATCATTTTCACCGATATGGTTTAACCGGCATACTTCCCTGATAAACTCTTTTTTTGGAAATTCCGCTGTTACATAGGAATCGGCGATTTGCCAGAGGGTATCTCCAGGTTCGACACGGATACTGGTATAGTACTTCTGCACTGCCCTGTTATGGGAATCTGTGCGGGAACTTGCAAATATACGGATGCTGCTTCCAAGTAAAATAAGAAGCACGGCAGTAAGAATTACAAAAGCTGCCGCCATTTTCTGCTGTCTGATAGTCCACTGTTTTTTACTGAAATAATTTATGACTGTCTTCTGATTTGTTTTTTTCATAATCTTATCTCCTTTTCCGTATCAATGAACGTATGTTTGTATTAAATATAGCATGCAAACATACGTTTGTCAACAATTTTTCGAACATATTTTCGTGAATATATGTTTGCTTTTTTTTGCAGGATGTGTTAGACTAATAAAAAAATGTGTATCAGTATTTACATGAGACATGGAGGTATATTATGGCATATGGCAAGATAACGGATAAACAGAGAGAAATACTTGAATATATTAAGAAAGAAATATTAAACAAGGGTTATCCGCCTACAGTACGTGATATTTGCGAGGCGGTCCATTTAAAATCCACCTCGTCGGTTCATTCCCATCTTGAAACACTTGAGAAAAACGGTTATATCAGGCGTGATCCCACCAAGCCGCGTGCAATCGAGATTGTGGATGACAGCTTTAACCCCAGGAGGGAAGTTGTTAATGTACCTATGGTTGGCCGTGTGGCGGCAGGACAGCCTGTGCTTGCAGTTGAAAATATTGAATCCTATTTTCCCATCCCATCCGAGTTCATGCCTAACACAGAAACTTTTATGCTTAAAGTAAAGGGAGAAAGCATGATAAATGCCGGTATTTTTGATGGAGACCAGATTCTTGTGGAACAATGCAGGGATGCCCGTAACGGAGACATGGTGGTAGCGCTTGTGGATGATTCCGCTACGGTAAAAACCTTCTATAAAGAAGACGGCCACATCCGCCTCCAGCCGGAAAATGACAATATGGAGCCTATTATTGTACCGGACTGCCAAATTCTTGGAAAGGTATTCGGGGTTTTCCGTTTTTTCAGATAAATCCCGCGCTGGTGAGGATTATGATAGTTGAAATTGAATATTATAAAGGTGATACTCTTTTGCAGGGACAGGATATTTCTTTTGAAGAGTTTCAAATGCAAATAAAAACGTTAGAGAAATGCTATAACAAAAGCGAAGATAATTTTGTGGAACTGCTCTGTTCCATGTATCACTGGACAGTCGTTGAAAATGGTCAGCAGGCAGCATATGTCTATGACAGGGATATAGAAAAATGCAGAAGCATACATTGAAAATAAATAATAATAATTTCCCCAGGGATATTGTCTGGTAAAAGCAGGAAATCCTGCCGTATCATACGGCAGGACTTCCTATGTTATGATTATATTTCGATTACTTTTCCATCTCTCCATATACGTTCAAGATCATAAAACAAACGGTCTTCTTTGGAAAACAGATGTACAATAATATCCTGGTAGTCCATAAGAATCCATGTGGACTTGCTGTTTCCCTCCACCTGTTTCACCTGCATGCCTGCCTTGTATAAAGCTTCATCTACTGCATCCTGCATGGCAGTGAGCTGGTTCTGGTTCGTACCGTCTGCAATAATAAAGTAATCAGCAATGGAAGATACTTCTGTTATATCAATGACTGTCACATCTTCTGCTTTTTTATCTTTTAGTGCTTCGACGGCTGTTTTAACGATTTCTAATAATTCCATTTTTACTCCTTTCAGGCACTCTGTCCCTGGTTTATTCGGTGATGCTCATAAAACTCGTAGGTACGCGCTGTCATCGGGTCAATACTGCCCTTTCGTCCATTTAGGTAATGCAGGGTATCATATAAGATTTCTGCGACACACCTGTCAAGGTCGTGGAACGCTATCTGCCGGATTTCCTCCAGGCGCGGTGCCTCATTCCTTAGAGGTTCGATATAATCTGCCACAAATATAATTTTATCCAGCAGATTCATGCCAGGTTCACCTGTGGTATGGACTTTGATGGCATGGAGGATGTCTGGGTCTGTAATCCCGTATTTCTTCTGAGCCAGTGCCATACCGGCTTTTGCATGTAAAAGTCCCGTATTTTCAGTTTCAGTTTTTGTTACCGGGATATGATATCTGCTGCATAATTCTGTTTTTTCAGCAGTGGAGCGGCATTTGGCACAGTCATGCAAAAGTCCGGCAAGCATAGCTTTGTGATAATCATAGCCATATGCCATGGCAAGGCTTCCAGCAGTATACATGACACCTTTCGTGTGGGCATAACGTGCCTTATCCAGTTCTTTTTTTAGTTTTTTCCGAATTTCATGTAATTCCATATTGTTCCCCCATGACTATTATATTCCATACAGATGGTTATTCTGAATATAGGAAAATACTTCAGGTAAAAGCTCATAGTTGTTATAGTTCCCGTTTTTAAGATTCTGACGGACAGCTGTGGATGAAACCGGATACTGGCTGCAGGACACCATTCGGATATCACAGGGAAATATGTTATGCAGCTCTTTTGCTTTTTTGGCAGATTCCAAAACAGTGCTCGTGTTTCTTGGAATAACAAGTATGGTACACAGCTGCGCAATAATTTCCGGATGAACCCATGTTTCAAAATAGTCCAGGGAATCTGCGCCCATAACAAAGAAAAAATGATAATGGGGAAAACGCTCTGTCAGTTTTTCCAGTGTCCGGTATGTGTAACTTTTTTCACCGGATTCTATTTCCAGACTGCTTGCATGCAGCCAGGGATACTGCCCTGCGGCAATCTCACACATATGAAAACGGTGATAAGCTTCTGTCATGCTGCCCTCATCTTTATTAGGTGAGTGGCCTGTGGGGATCAGCCAGACTTCTTCCAGCTGGAATTCCCGGTATGCGCATTCTGCCATATGAATATGTCCGTTATGAATGGGGTCAAAAGACCCTCCCAGGATACCGATATTCATTTTATGCTATTCCGGCAGTTTGATTTTGGCATTCTTCTTTGCTTTTCGGTAAAAGATCATTTTTTTTCCAATTACCTTAACAACCTCCGAATGTGTACGTCCTGCAATCATGTCTGCAATTTCCTTCGGTTCGTCCGCACAGTTTTTTAAAACTGCGACTTTGATTAATTCGCGCTTTTCAAGAGCTGTATTAAGTGCTTCCACAATTTCCGGCGTTAAGGATGCTTTGCCAATACGGAAAATTGGTTCCATGGTACTTGCCAGACTGCCAAGATAAGCACGCTGTCTGCTGTTTATCACTGATTTGTCCTCCTATTTATAGTAATCAAATTCATTATAATACATTCTGACGGTATCCCCGTCTGTGATACCTTTTTCTTCCAGCTCACTCAAAATTCCCTGCTCGCGCAGGAATTTCTGGAAAAAGAGAAATCCCTTTTCTGAATCAATATTAGTATATCCAAGCATCTTTTCGATTTTCGGTCCTTCAACCACAAAGGCGCCGTCATCAGCGCGTGTAATGGTATACGGTTCATTCTTAAAGAAATGAAGCGATGGAACAAATTCCGGTTCATAAACCACAGCTTCCTTTGGACATTCATTTAACAGCCCGCGCACATGGAATAACAGTTCGCGCACTCCCCTGCCGCTGACTGCGGAAATCGGGTAAACTTTCATGCTGTCTTTTTCAAATTCTTCACGGAGAGAGGAAATAATTTCGTTTTCGTCTCCGTAAACAGCATCCATTTTGTTTGCTGCTATTACCTGCGGTTTTTTTAACAGGTCCGGATTATAGGCTTCCAGTTCCTGATTAATGGCACGGATATCTGCAATGGGGTCGCGTCCTTCCGTCCCTGCGGCGTCCACAATATGGATAATGACCTTGGTACGCTCAATATGGCGCAGAAATTCATGTCCAAGCCCTACACCGGAAGACGCTCCTTCAATCAGCCCGGGAATATCTGCAATGACAAAGCCGTTTCCGTCCTCCATGTCCACAACTCCCAGATTTGGCTGTAAGGTTGTAAAGTGATAGTTGGCGATTTTAGGCTGTGCATTTGTGACACGGGATAAAAGCGTTGATTTTCCGACGTTCGGAAAGCCGACAAGCCCAACATCTGCTATTACTTTAAGTTCAAGTAAAACCTCAAGTTCAATTGCTTCCTGTCCCGGCTGGGCGTATTTGGGCGCCTGCATGGTGGCTGTTGCAAAGTTCTGGTTGCCCAGACCTCCTTTGCCGCCGGACAGAACAACCATCCTGCGGTTTTTCCCGGACATGTCCGCGATAATTTTGCCGGTTTCGGCATCCTTTATCACTGTGCCTTCCGGAACTTTTAATACCAGGCTCTCACCGTTTTTACCGTGGCAGTTGCGTTTTCCGCCGTTTTCTCCTGCCTGTGCGGCAAATTTACGGCGGTGCCTGTAATCCGTTAAGGTATTAAGTCCCTCGTCAACTTCAAAGATGATATCGCCGCCCTTTCCGCCGTCACCGCCGTCCGGTCCGCCGTTTGGCACATATTTTTCACGGCGGAAGGAAACATGTCCGTCTCCTCCCCTGCCTGATTTTATAATTATTTTTGCACGGTCTGCAAACATGATTTACCTCATTTTCTGCTGGCATTTTATGTGTTTCGTGTTTAAGAAAAACCCCAACTATACAGTCGGGGTTTTCAAACTAATTGTTCTCTACTGGATATACAGAAGCCCGCTTGCGGTCCCTGCCTACGCGTTCGAATCTTAATACACCATCAACCTTGGCAAATAATGTATCATCTCCGCCGATACCAACATTCACGCCTGGGTGAATCTTTGTACCACGCTGTCTGTAAAGAATATTTCCAGCCTTTACAAACTGTCCGTCTGCTCTTTTAGCGCCTAATCTCTTAGACTCGGAATCACGTCCGTTTTTGGTGGAACCTACTCCCTTCTTATGAGCAAAAAACTGAAGGTTCATATTTAACATGTCTTACACCTCCTTAAAATCAAGAATGAAATGTTCATTCCCATATGTGTTTTGAATTCCCTGTAAGCCCAGAATCATAGTGTTAACCAAAAGCTCTGCATCATGGTCTGCTTTCTGTTTAAATCGAAAATCAATCAGTGCAGATTCTTCTTCGGTTTCAAGTGAAAATACGGAAGAAGTAAATTTTTCGATAGCATTTACTGTATTGATGACAAGAACGGAAACTGCGGCGCAGATGATATCTTCTCCTGCTTTTGCATATCCCGAATGTCCCATGCAGTGAAAGCCTGTCACATCATTCTGATTCTGAAAAATCGTTATAGTTGTCATATAACAATTCCTGTCAATTATCCGTTAATCTTGTCAATCTTAACCTTGGTGAACGCCTGTCTGTGACCGTTCTTTTTGTGATAACCGGTTTTTCTCTTGTACTTGTAAACGATAATCTTCTTGCCCCTGCCTTCTTCTACGACAGAAGCTTCCACAGTTGCTCCGGCTACTGTTGGGTTTCCAACCTTAATGTCATCACCGGATACTGCTAATACCTGATCAAAAGTTACTTTTTCACCAGCATCAACTCCAAGCTTTTCAATGGTAATGATATCGCCTTCGGATACTTTGTACTGCTTACCACCTGTTGCTATTACTGCGTACATATGGCACCTCCTATTTATCATTACTCGCCAGTTTTGGTGTCTGTCGTATTTCGCGAAGCGAAATATGACCTAAGCAAATCACTCCGTGAAGCGGATATGCTCCTGAAACTTAAAAACCTCACTGTGCGGCATACTGGTATATAGTAGCATAAGCTGGTTTGTCCGTCAATACTTTTTGGAAATTATGATAAAATTTCCCGCAGGGATTTATAAACCTTTTTCCGGGTCAGTTCCACCAGTCCCAGCTTTGTGACATCTACGAAACAGACAGGCACCGGATCTTTTTTCAGTTCCTGTTTCAGCACGCGGAGGAATTCTTCATTTTCTTGTTTCTGCTTTAACCGTATAAAATCGATCAGAATCATGCCTGAGATATTACGGAGACGGAGCTGTCTTGCAATCTCTGCGGCAGCTTCTTTGTTAATGGAACAAAGCGCTTCTGCTTTCTTTGACTGGTTTTTCCCGCTGTTGACATCAATGACTGTCAGGGTTTCCATTGTTTCAATGATAATATTTGCGCCGGATTTCAGCCATACTTTTTTTCCTGACAGCTCGTCCATATTGCTTCTTAAATGGTAAAGAACGGAAAGGCTTACTGCAGTATCATCGTAAAAATGCAAAAAACCGCTTTCCTTCCATTCCGGAAAAAATGCTGCCATTTCTTCATACAGGTCCTTCCTGTCAGTATAAATCCCCTCCACTTCACTGAAATCCTGGGACTTTAACCTCAGAAGATATCCCGGAAGGTTCCGGTAAATCAGTTTTCCATGCCGTTCATGCCCTCCGGCGGTTAATGTACTGGTAAAGGTTTTTATGACAGAATGGATATCCTCTGTGAGTGCCTCATCTGAAATTTCTGCCGCACTGGTACGGAATACAAGTCCGTAACCATCAGCTTCATGGTCAGGACATAAGCTGTTTCCAAGTAATAGAAGTTCTTTTGCCCGGTCAGCAGGAATTTTTTTTGATACACTGACAGAGGTAACGTCAGTTGAAACCAGACAGTGTTTTCCGTGGAATACCAGTCTGGAGCTGACAACCGGATCCTTGGTTTTTACAGCGTCCTTTATCACCTGGACAAGGAGCTCGTCACCTTCGCAGACAGTTTTGGTCTGCGACTGTTTTTTGGTAAAGACCGGGGATTTTAAATTTTCAAGCGGAAGATAACATTTCTGTCCGTCTGAAATCCGGACAAAGGCAGCATGGATTCCCGGAACAATTTTTTCCACATATGCGGTATATATATTATTCAGCAGTGTCTCTTCCCCCGGCTCAAAAAGCTGCAGATCAAGAAAACGGCGTTTTTCATCTGAAAGAATAAACGCAGTATGTCCTTTTTCATGATGCACGATTTCTGTAATAACAATACGGTTCATCATTTACATTATCTCCTCTCCGGCTGCAGAAAGGGGAAGTAACTGCCCGCTTTCATTCCGGTAACAGATTTCCAGACGGTGTATCTGCACAGCGCTGCTGTCAAAGCTTTTTCCAAGACGTTCAAGAATACTTGAAAGTACCAGTTCCGGTTTGATATTATCCGTGCTTCCGGTGGATACCCGCAGGAAAAAGGCAGGGCTGTGTTCCTGTTCCTCCACGGAAAATGAATAAACGAGAGGTCTTAAGTCTACTGTCCGTTCACTTTTTTTCGTTTTTTTGGTTATGATAAAATCCGGCTGGTTCAGAAATTCCTGTTCAATGATCTCTTTCCATTCCTCTGTGTTATAGGGGCTGCAGCCCTCTTTGCAGCTGATTCTGTAATCTGCTGCTGCAACAGATGCCATGGCTGTTTTAGCTGTATCAGGCAGCCTGACATATGAAGTAACTTCGACTCCTTCCACCATTGCAGCGTTTAATGCATCCATGGATTCCTTTGAGGAGCCCTGGGAATTTACTTCAATGTCAAAATATTCTCCGTCGCTTGTGATTCCGACGCCCAGCGGTGCGGCAAACGACATAATCTGGTGCGGGGAGTATCCCTGGGAATAGCAGATATCAATTCCTGCCCTGCGGACTGCTTTCTGGAAATAGCGCATCATGTCCAGATGTCCGATAAATTTCATAACGCCCCATTTACGGAATTTAATTCTTATTTTCAAAGCAGACACCTCCCTTAAATTGTCCTGCACCGCAGCCGCTGCAGCGCATCCGGCAGTTTGGCGTTACTTCTTCGTTTTGTGAGGTTTTCCATTCACGGAGCAGAAAGTCTTTTGTCACGCCTGCGTCAATAAAATCCCATGGAAAAATTTCATCATCGCTTCTTAGCCTTTTGTTATAAAAGTCCATGGAAATCCCACAGGCATCAAATGCTTCAAGCCACAGGCTGAAGTTAAAAAATTCCGACCATGCGTCAAAAAATCCGCCGTGTTCATAGACATAGAGAATGGCATCGGATATCCTCCGGTCTCCCCTTGCAAGTACCCCCTCTAATACTGTGACATCTGCTTCATGCCAGTTATAGCGGATACTTTTATGGTTTAGCTGTTCCTTTACATGGTCGTTGACGATTCTGGCACGCTCCAGATAATCTTTAGGGTCCAGCATAACAGCCCACTGGAACGGGGTAAAAGGCTTCGGAACGAAAAAAGAAGTGCTGATGGTAATCTGGCACCTGCCGTTTCTTTTTTCCTTTGGAACAACGTCATAATAAAGGGCGGCAATCTCATTGGCAAGCTCCGGAATGGCGCGCATGTCATCCTCTGTTTCCGTTGGAAGCCCAAGCATAAAGTAAAGCTTTACCTTGTTCCAGCCGCCTTCAAACGCCTGTTTTGCCCCCTCCATAATATCACTTACGGTAAGTCCTTTGTTAATGACATTTCTAAGCCTCTGGGAGCCTGCTTCCGGTGCAAAGGTCAGGCTGCTTTTTTTAATATCCTGGACCTGTTTCATAATATCCAGGGAAAAGGCGTCTATACGCAGGGACGGCAGGGAGATATTTACATTTTTTCTGCTGCATTCTTCAATCAGAAAATGAATCAGTTCATCTAGTTTTGAATAATCGGAGGAACTGAGGGAGCTTAAGGAAATTTCTTCATATCCGGTGGAGGCAAGCATGGTTTCTGCAAGTTCTTTTAAGCGTGATACATTCTTTTCGCGGTTGGGACGGTAAATCATCCCTGCCTGGCAGAAACGGCAGCCGCGGATGCAGCCGCGCTGGATTTCAAGCACCACACGGTCCTGCGTTGCCTTGATAAACGGAACCACCGGTTTGTCAGGATACACAGACGCATTAATATCCATATCCACCTGCTTTTTTATCGTAGCGGGAATATCATCATAGACCGGGGTAAACGCTGCAATCGTACCATCGTTTTTATAGCTTACTTCATAAAGGGAAGGAACATAAATTCCAGGTATTTTTGCTGCTTCATGTAAAAATGCACTGCGGGAATCATTCCCTTCTTTCATTTTTTTGTACAGGTTTAAAAATTCATCGTATTTTGTTTCGCCTTCCCCGATATAAAAGCAGTCAAAAAAGGCGGCAACCGGTTCCGGGTTATAGGAACACGGACCTCCGCCTAAAACAACCGGGTCAGAGTCCTTTCTGTCTTTTGCAAGCAGGGGAATCTGTGCCAGGTCCAGAAGCTGCAGTATGTTGGTATAGCACATCTCGTACTGGAGCGTCATGCCGATAAAGTCAAAATTTTTGACAGGTTCCTGCGATTCCAGTCCAAACAGCGGGATGTTCTGCTCCTTCATGATTTTATGGAGATCCGGCCACGGGGAATACACGCGTTCGCACCAGGTATCCTCCCTGCGGTTAAACAGTTCATAAAGAATCTGAATCCCCAGATGGGACATGCCGATTTCATATACATCAGGAAAACACATCGCAAAGCGAATCTGCGATGTGTCTTTTACAACAGAGTTTAATTCATTTCCGATATATCTTGCAGGCTTTTCAATCTGCATTAATATTTCATCACTTAAAGCTGGTTTTTTCATGTAATTTTCTCCTTCACCAGTCTATCGCTGGGCAAGTTCATTGGAAATATCTGTCCATGTGACGCCTTTTTCCACCATCAGCAGCATGGTGTAATACAGAAAATCCGAAATTTCGTACTTGATTTCTTCCGCATCCGGATTTTTTGCCGCAATAATAATTTCGGTACATTCCTGACCGATTTTTTTGAGAATCTTATCCTGTCCTTTCTGGAATAGGTAATTGGTATAAGAACCGTCCTTCGGGTGTTCCTTACGTTCTTTAATATCCTCATAAACACTCTCAAGTACCTTGAGCGGATTTTTTTCGATATATTCTTTCTGGACAATCTGGTTAAAAAAGCAGCTGCGGTTACCGGTATGGCAGGCACTGCCGACCTGCGATACCTTTGCCAGGATGGTATCAAAATCACAGTCCGCCGTCAGGCTTTTTACATACTGGACATGCCCGGATGTCAGCCCTTTTGTCCAGAGTTCATTCCGGCTCCTGCTGTAATAGGTCATCCTGCCGATAGTAAGCGTTGTGTTAAATGCCTCTTCATTCATGTAAGCAAGCATCAGCACTTCATCCGTACGGTAATCCTGTACAATAACCGGAACCATGCCGTCGGAATTTAATTTCAGGTCAGACCACTGTAAATCCGGTGCGAAGTTGTCCATCTTGATTCCGTCCACGGAAAGATCCGCCTTTAACTGCATAATATCCGTGTCGGGGTCATTGATAAATGAACCGGCAACCCCGCGGATTTTTTCGCGCTTTAACAGGGACAGAATCTGGGGATAGTCATAGGCGGGAAGCTGTACAATATATGGTACATTTGTCAGGTTTTCCAGCGCGTCTAATATTGACATATTCAGAACAAACACTTCATGGAAGGTATTTTCCAGTATTTTCTGGTTTTTAAAAACAAAATCCACGTTGTCAATGGAGGCTAAAATGCGGTCCTTGCCAAACCGGGCGCTTGCTTCTGTTGCCAGTCCGATACTGGAAGGCTTGGAGGCATTTAACATGACCTGGAGACAGCCTGCATAAAGCAGTTTCTTAATATCCTCCAGCCGGTTGATATTGCCGCCGGCACAGACTTTGATATCTATATTCCGGTTGATATTGTTAATGGTATTGATATTTTTTTCGTGCTCTTCATCATCTGTTGAAAGGTCAAAAATCATAAGCTTGTCGATGCCGCTGTCATTATACAGCTGGCATCTTTTGTATATGTCGTCAACGGGCGTAAAATCGGTAAAGGACTTCACCGCATTTCCGTTTTTCAGATAGATGACCGCAACTATATTTTTCTGTTCCATGTCTTACAGACTTCCTTTCGTAGAAAGAATACCCTGGATTCTGGGGTCAACGCTGCATGCCTCATCCAGTGCGCGCCCGAAGGCTTTAAACATGGCTTCTGCCATATGATGGTTATTTCCGGGGGTTAAGACCTTAAAATGAAGGTTCATGCCGGTGCTGTAGGAAACTGCATAGAAAAACTCCCTGACCATTTCCGTATCCATGTCCCCGATTTTTTCCGTTGTAAAAACGTCTTCAAATACAAGCCAGGGACGTGAGGATAAATCTATGGCACAGAGGACTAAAGTTTCATCCATCGGAAGGATGCAGCTGCCAAAACGTCGGATGCCCTCTTTGCTTCCAAGCGCTTCCTTAATGGCAGTGCCAAGTACAATACCGCAGTCCTCGATGGTATGGTGGCAGTCTACGTGCAGGTCTCCTTTACAGCTTAACGTGAGGTTAAAAAATCCGTGTTTTGCGAATCCTTCCAGCATATGGTCAAAGAACCCGATTCCCGTACCGATTTCTGATGAACCGGTGCCGTCTATGGTT
Organism: uncultured Agathobacter sp.; assembly: GCA_910587655.1. Taxonomy (GTDB): domain Bacteria; phylum Bacillota; class Clostridia; order Lachnospirales; family Lachnospiraceae; genus Roseburia. Next base: position 97,959 of record CAJUND010000005.1, read on the forward strand.
AAGACAGCTTTAATGTCCGTCTCCCTGGTCTTCCGCTCTACGACTGTTTTTCTCTCACACATAAGCATTACCTCCCCTCATCAAAACGGACATGAATGGAATTTGCATGTGCAGTCAGTCCTTCACATGTTGCAAACTGTTCAATGTCTTCATGTACTTTCTCAAGCGCTTCACGTGAATAGGAAATAATACTTGATTTTTTAATAAAATCATCCACGGACAGGGCAGAGAAAAATTTTGCGGTTCCGTTTGTCGGCAGCACGTGGTTTGGTCCGGCAAAATAATCCCCAAGCGGTTCGGAGGAAAACGGTCCGATAAAAATTGCCCCGGCATTTTTTATCTTTGTCATCACATGGAACGGATCCGCCGTTACAATCTCAAGGTGTTCGCTTGCAATGTCGTTTGCAGCGGCAACAGCGTCCTCCATCGTGTCAGCCACGAGAATATATCCGTAATGATCCAGTGACTTTGTAATAATTTCCTGACGGGAAAGTGTTTTGGTAAACTGCTCTGCTTCCCTGGAAACCTGCCTGGCAAGCGTCTCGCTGGTCGTAATCAGGATTGCAGACGCCATTTCGTCATGTTCAGCCTGTGAAAGCAAATCCGCTGCCACATAACGGGCGTCAGCAGTTTCATCGGCAAGAACTAAAATCTCACTTGGTCCTGCAATGGAATCAATGCCGACATAGCCGAAAACAGCTTTTTTTGCGAGTGCGACATAGATATTGCCGGGTCCTACAATCTTATCCGCCTTTGGAATGCTTTCCGTACCAAATGCCATGGCAGCAACTGCCTGCGCGCCTCCGGCTTTATAGATTTCATCCACGCCGGCTTCCTTTGCAGCAACCAGTGTGGAAGGATAAACTTTACCGTCAGCTCCCGGAGGGGTACACATAATAATACGGGAAACTCCTGCTATTTTTGCAGGAAGTACGTTCATTAACAGGGAGGAAGGATAAGCCGCCTTTCCGCCCGGAACATACACTCCGGCAGTCTCCAGCGGAGTGACCTTCTGGCCTAAAATCACTCCGTCTTCCGTGGTAAACCATGAATTCTGCACCTGTTTTTCATGGTATTTTTTTATATTTACGAGCGCCTTTTTGATTACGGCAAGCAGTGCGGCATCCACCTGCTCATATGCTTCCTTAATCTCATCTTCTGTCACCAGAATGTTGTCTTTACTGATATCTGCCCCGTCAAACTGTCTGGTATAATCAAAAACTGCCGCATCCCCGTTTGTTCTTACCGCTTCAATTATGGTATTTACGCGCTCCTCGTATTCCCCGTAATTGTTCGGGCTTCTTTTCAGCAGATTCTGTAAAATATCTTTTCTGGTTTCTTCCGTCAGTTTCAGTATTCTCATGGGTATCTTCCCTCCTATTCCTGAATCATGCTTTTTAAATCATAAAGTATTTTGGTAATCCGTTCATGCTCCATCTTCATGCTGACCTGGTTTACCACCATGCGCGCCGACAGGGGACAGACTTCTTCCAGTACCATCAGACCGTTTTCACGCAGTGTCGCCCCGGTCTCCACAATGTCGCAGATGACTTCGGAAAGCCCCACAATCGGAGCCAGCTCAATGGAACCGTTTAACTTGATGATTTCCACGGTCTGGTGTTTTTTATTGTAAAAATAGTCCCTGGCAATACGCGGATATTTCGTTGCCACGCGAATCTGTTCGTGGTGCTTTAATAATTCCTCTGCATGCTCCGGTCCGCAGATACACATCCGGCATTTTCCAAAACCGAGGTCTAAAACCTCGTATATATTTCGTGCTTCTTCCAGAATGGTATCTTTGCCGACCACTCCGATATCAGCGGCACCGTATTCCACATAAGTGGGAACATCCGGTCCTTTTGCAAGGAAAAACCGAAGTTTTAATTCCTCATTAACAAAGATTAATCTGCGGGTTTTTTCATCGTTGATTTCCTCGCATGTAATTCCGATTTTTTCAAATAACTGTAAGGTTTTTTTTGCCAGGCGTCCCTTGCCCAGTGCAAATGTTAAATATCTTTTATCTTCCATCTCATCTCCCCGACTATATAAATTCAACTTTTGAAATATGGTTTTTTACGGCATAGTTACAGTAATCATCCCTTGTCCATTTCTCATCTGCAGGAACCAGTGCGGTGTGGCAGCCCTGGCTGCGGAGATGCTGCGCCTTCTGGAGCGCCCGCGCAAGGGAATCCTGTTCATAAACTAAAAGCACATATTCTTCCGGTACGGGAAGGGAAATTTTCTGTCTGCTTAAGGCGGCAAGAAGCTGGTCCACCACAATGGCAAAACCGATTGCCGGCGCATGTTTTCCGAAATACTCCGGCAGTGTGTCATAACGCCCGCCCTTTACGACGGGTTCCCCTGTCCCGAAGGTGTACCCGTAAAAAATTATGCCGGTATAATAATGATAGTCACTGACAATTCCCGGTTCGAAAGAAACATATTTTTCAATTCCGTACATCTTAAGATAGGTATCCAGCTCCAGAAGGTTGGAAAGTGCAGATAATATTTCCGGGTAATTACCGGCAAATTTACATGCTTCTTTCAGTTCTTCTGCTGTCGTGTCAAAATGTCCAAGCATCGCAAACAGCTGAATAAGATTTGTATCAAGATTCAGTGTTTCCACAAATTCCTCCACGCCAAAGAAGTTTTTGTTGGAGAGCAGCTCCCGGAGTTCTTCTTCCTGTTCCTCATTCAGTCCTGCTTCCTGCACCAGTCCTTTAAAAAACTGTGCATGTCCGACGGAAATCTGAAATTCCTTTAATCCGCCTGCCCGCAGGGAATCTGCAACCATTGCAAGAATTTCAGCGTCTGCCGCGATACTTTTTTCTCCAATCAGTTCCGCGCCGCACTGGGTATTCTCCTTTAAACGCCCCTGGTAAGAAGAAGAATTAATGAACGTGTTGCCCATATAGCAGAGCCTGACCGGAATCCTGTCATCCGTATAATATTTTGCGGCGCTGCGTACAATGGACGGTGTAAAATCCGGACGCAGAACCAGGGTGTTTCCATCCTTGTCAAAAAACTTATATAAATCCCTGGAAGGAGTTGTTCCGATTTCCTTGCTGAAAATATTAAAAAATTCAAACGTCGGTGTCTGGATATCGCGGTATCCGTAGCGTTTTAGTACTTCATGGAGTTTTTCCTGAAGTAAAAGCTTCTGCCTGCATTCTCCATTGTAAATATCCCTTACACCATCCGGTGTATGTAATAACTGGTCTGTCATTTCTTTTCCCTCGCTTTAATGTAGTAAAGTGATACCGTGATAATTCAATATCATAATAAAATTATTGATATTATATGGGAAAACAGTTAAAATGTCAATCCCTCATGTTTAAATCCTTTTGCAGCATCTGCAGGTAAGGCACAAGTATGCCGGATATCTCCGGAAGAAAGAAGCCGCAGTCCAGTTCATCAAACCGGAAGCTTTTTCTCCCCCCCTCCCTGGCACGGGTTACAAACTGCATCAGTTCACAAAAACGCAGATAATAAAAGGTATCCCTGTGGGTAAAGGAAATCAGGATAAACGCAATTCCGTCCTGTTTCTCAAACTGCTCCATAAACCGAATCTGGTGTTCATGAATGTTGGCAAGGGGGAAGGTATCGGTATTGCATTCCTTGGCATCAAAGCATACCGGAATCCCCTGGACGATGCCGATATAATCCACCGTACTCTTCTGGTCAAAGTAGGCAAGGGTAATATGCCTTGTTTCCTTGTCGATGGTAATCGGTGTAATCGGCGTTGGTATTTTCTGAATCAGCGCCAGCTGGTGTTCTGCATATTTTTCATTTGTACGGTTTAACAGGTCTTCGAATGTGGACCCCCTTAAACCTCTGGAATTCCAGGTTGGCATAGGCTGGGTTACTCCTTGCAGTTTTTCATAATTACGGAAAACAGTTCAGGTTCTTCTGCGGTAAATGTCCTGCCGTCGGCAAACTCTATCCGGTATGCGTGGAGAAGCTGGTGGTCAACATGAAAGTTTTTACGGTATTTTTGATTCCATGCCCTGTCCCCGTATTTGCTGTCCCCCATCAGGGGATGCCCGACAGAAGCAAGGTGTGCGCGGATCTGGTGGGTTTTTCCGGTAATCAGGTGAACTTCGAGCAGCGTAAAGTCTGTTCCAAAAGCAAGCGGGCGATATGCTGTTTCAATATATGCAGCGCCCTCCTGCCCTTTGGGAAGAATATGTACCTTATTGTTTTTTTCATCTTTCACCAGACAGCCCGAAAGGTGCGCTTCTTTTTCAATCCGTCCTTTTACGAGGGCGTGGTAATATTTTTTCATGCTGCGGTTTTTTAAGGCAGAGGAAAGCTCCTGCGAGCCTTTTAAGGATTTTCCCATCAAAAGCAGTCCCGAAGTGTTCCGGTCAAGACGGTTGCAGACGGACGGGTGAAACACAGCGTACTGTTCTGCCGTTAAACTTCCGCTTTGGATTAAGTATCCGAGCAGATATTCATTTGCAGACAAATCCGCCGCCGCTGCTTTTTGTGAAAGCATCCCGTGCGGTTTATCTGCAATTAAAATATCAGTGTCCTCATAAATGACTTTCAGTCCTTCCATCGGCAGGTTTTTCAGCATTTCATATTCTTTTTGAACCGCTTCCGGTTTACTCGCAAACTTTCCATATGTTTCATCGCTGAAAAAAAGTTTCACAGAATCCTGTGGCTGCAGCAGCTCGTTTCCGGCAGCTTTTCTGCCGTTATATGTGATATTTTTTTTCCGCAGCATTTTATATATGAAACCTGCGGAGGCTTCCGGAAGCAGTTTTTTTAAATATTTGTCAAGGCGCTGGCCTGCTTCGTCTGCACGGATGGTAAATGTTTTCATGGTTTATCCTTCGTTGATTTTTATACTGGCAATTCCATTATCCAGTTCAATTCGCAGAACCTTTAATATGCGGCTGCGGATGGAGGCGATTTCCCCTTCGGTTAAATCTGCGCGTGAGGAAGTAATTGCCTGTTCCAGCAGTTCATTAAAGGAAAAGGAAAAACGCTGTAAGCTTCTGGCAAAATCCTTCCGGATGGCATTTTCTTTCATTGCAAGCAGGTCCCCGGAATAAAACTGGTCCAGATAACAGTAAAAAATTCCTTTTCCTTCAAATGCACGCTTGATGTCCATACCGCATTTTCCGTGTTCTACCATAAATAAAAATTTTGCAGTGCTTAATGATTCTACAAGCGCCCAGTAATCGCTGTCACTGGAGCAGACAATAATACTGTCCACCCCGTTCTGGTAATGCTCCCTGCAGGTTTCTGCTGCAAGACGCATATCTACCAGGGATTTATCATCCTTTACGCGGTCAATCATCAGCGGTATAACCGGTATTTTAGTATAGGACTGAATATCTGTCCATACGGTTGAGGTATGTGAGTCGTTAAACAGCATAATTTTGGAAATTTTGGAAAGCTGGTCGTCGTCCAGGCTTTTTAATGCGGCACAGAGCCTGTACGGGTCTGAATTTTCGCAGTCAACCACCATAATTACTTTCTGGCTTGCAAACAGGAAGTCATAGACGTTGTGTTTGACGTCCTCTTCCACATCTGATATTTTACTGAAATCATTAAAGTCGTCCCCGTATAATTTATACAGAACCTTTAAACACGTACGGTCATTGTTAAACAGCCTGTGGATATCCATTGGCGTTTCCATGTAGACATACTGTTTTGCCGGATAATAGGCATAATTGGCATAAAATTTCTTGGCTTCATCCATGTATTTTACTTCGTCCGTACCGTTTTTCATCACGAACAGTGCCTTTACATATTCCCAGTTAATCCAGTTTGGGAAAACGCTTTTACAGTTATTGATACGTTCTGTTATCACTTTGTTTAACAGCACGCCAAAGGATTTTACATGGTCTTTTCCTGTAAATGGATAGATATTTTTACTGCTTAAATATTCGAGTTCCCGGATTCCAAGCTCCGGAATCTGGTAGATGCTTTTGTAGTCATACTTTATTGCATCCCTGATGGCTTTAAATTTGCGGATCACATTGGAGCGGAGTGTACACAGGCAGCGGATAATTTTACAGTTGTCATTCAGCTCCAGTTTATTAATAATATCCTGGTTGTAATTAAAGTCAGGGTTACTTAAAAAGTCTTCCCGTACTCCGTGTAAATACGCCAGTGTTGTGCTGATTTCGCTTGAAATATTTGCATACGGGATATAGCCTTCGTTTTTTGTCCCTGCGGTTTCTTCCTGTGGTTCATTATTTTCCTCTGCTGTCTGTTCTGCTGTTTCTTCTGCCGGGGCTGCTTCTTCTATTTCATTTTCCGGTTCTTCCGGCGCTTCATAATCAAGATTCCTCATAATGTTTTCAATTTGTGTAAATTCCATAATTGTTCTCCTTTATTATTTTTTCGATGCCTTTTTATGAATATTTCTGATTGTTTTCTTTTTTTTCCGTTGTTCTTTCGGTGCATCCTTTTTCCTGCGGTATTCCGCTGCCTGTTTTCCGCCGCCATACCGGCGCGGCTTAATCAGGCATTTTTTGTCAAATCCTATTAAATCCTGTCTGCCCTCCTTCATAAGCGCTTCATAAACCAGGTCGTAATTTTTAGGATTGCGGTACTGGATTAAGGCGCGCTGCATTGCCTTTTCATGCGGATTTGTTGCAACATAAACAGGTTCCATGGTGCGCGGGTCCAGTCCGGTGTAATACATACAGGTCGAAATGGTGGACGGCGTCGGATAGAAATCCTGTACCTGTTCCGGCATGTATCCAAGGTCGCGCAGGTATTCTGCAAGCTCAATGGCTTCCTTCAGCGTGGAACCGGGGTGTGAGGACATGAGATACGGTACAAGGTACTGTTTTTTTCCAAGCTTTGCATTCATCTGGTTATACGCGGTTACAAATTTCCGGTATACGGAGACATCCGGTTTTCCAAGTCTCGAAAGTACGGTATTGCTGATATGCTCCGGTGCGACTTTTAACTGTCCGCTGACATGGTGTTCGCAAAGCTCCCGCAGGAAGGTACGGTCTTTATCATACATTAAATAATCAAAACGGATGCCTGAACGGATAAATACCTTTTTCACACCGGGAAGCTCCCGCAGTTTTCGGAGTAAGGCGATATAATCCCGGTGGTCCACCTCCAGGTTTTTGCACAGGGAGGGGAACAGGCACTGCTTCAGGGGACATGCGCCCTTTGTCAGCTGTTTTTTGCAGGCAGGTGCGCGGAAATTGGCGGTCGGACCTCCCACATCGTGGATATAACCTTTAAAATCAGGTTCTTTTGTTATTAATTCTGCTTCTTTTATAATGGAATCATGGCTTCTTGTCTGGATAATCCTTCCCTGGTGGAACGTCAGTGCACAGAAGCTGCAGCCCCCAAAGCATCCTCTGTTGCTGATCAGGGAAAATTTAATTTCCCGGATAGCCGGAACCCCGCCTGCATCTTCATAGGAAGGATGGTAATTTCTCATGTAAGGCAGGGCGTAAACTTCATCCATTTCAGTTTCCGACAGCGGCTTTGCAGGGGGATTCTGTACCACATAAATTCCGTTTGGATACGGCTCATACAGCCGTTTTCCCGAAAACGGGTCGGTATTGCAGTACTGTGTATAAAAACTGTCTGCAAAAAGCCGTTTATCTGTTTTAATCATATCAAAGGACGGAAGTTCAATGGCGTCATAAATAATTTCCCGGTTTTTTGTTTTATAAACAGTTCCGTCAATATAGGTGATATCTTTTACAGCAATTCCGGCATTCAGGGCGTCGGCAATTTCAACAATACTCCGCTCTCCCATTCCATAGGAAATGAGGTCCGCACCGGAATCCAGTAAAATGGAACGTTTGACTTTATCTGACCAGTAATCATAATGTGCCAGCCGCCGCAGGCTTGCCTCAATGCCGCCGATAATCACCGGGATATTTTTATATGTGCGGCGGATTAAATTACAGTAGACAACTGTTGCATAATCCGGTCTTTTCCCCATCACGCCGCCCGGCGTATAGGCATCGGCGCTTCTGCGCTTTTTGGAAACGGAGTAATGGTTTACCATGGAGTCCATATTTCCGGCAGAAACCAAAAAGCCAAGGCGCGGCGTACCAAGAACGGAGATGGATGAATCATTTTTCCAGTCAGGCTGTGCAATGATGCCGACGGAATAGCCGTGTGATTCCAGAATCCTTGCAATAATGGCGTGTCCGAAGGAAGGATGGTCAATGTATGCATCCCCGCAGACATAGACAAAATCAAGCTGCGTAATACCCCGTTCTTTCATATCCTGTTCTGAAACTGGAAGATAGCCTTCGTACATAATTTAATCCCTTTCATTCTTTAAGGATGCCATCTGCATTAAATCCGCAACTTCCTCTTCGGTAAGTTTCCGGTAGCTGCCTTTTTCAAGCCCTTCCAGGGTAAGACCGGCAAATGTCAGGCGTTTTAAATGTAATACCTTGCATCCTGCTGCTGCAAACATCCGCTTTACCTGGTGGAAACGTCCTTCACAGATGGTAAGCTTTGCTGCATAAACGGAATGTTCCGCCGTTTGCGGTAAAATCTCCAGTTTTGCAGGAAGGCATGGCTTTTCATCGCCGATATCCACACCTTTTAAAAAATATTCCGCTGCTTCCTCCGGTACAGGGGCATCCACGATGGCGTAATATGTCTTGTCCACATGGTAGGAAGGGGATAAAAGCCTGTGGTTTAATACGCCGTCATTTGTAATTAAAAGAATCCCTTCCGTATCTTTATCCAGTCTTCCGACCGGAACATGGCTTTTTCTCATGGAATCCGGAAAATAATCCATAACGGTTTTCTCTTTTTTATCGGTCCTGGCAGTCACGCAGCCCGCCGGCTTGTAAAACAAAAAGGTGGAAAACGGTTCGTATACCAGTCTTTTTCCGCCGCAGCAGATACTGTCGGTTCCCGGATTTACTTTCTGTTCCGGTTTTACGGCTATCGTGCCGTTTATGGTAACCTCTTTTTTTCTGATTTTATTTTTTACTTCACTGCGGGTGCCATATCCGCAGTCCGCAAGTAATTTGTCCAGCCTGATCTGCATGGCGTTATTTCATCTCTTTTAAAAATTCTGTGAGAAAGTCCCATATTCTTCCGGTGGAAGAAATACTCAGACGTTCCTTCGGGGTATGAATGTCATAATTCGCAGGACCAAAGGAAACACAGTCCAGGTCTTTTATTTTTTCTGAAATCAGCCCGCATTCCAGTCCGGCATGAATCGTTTCAAATACCGGTTTTTTATGGAACAGCTTTTCGTAAACCTTTTCTACTGCCGGACGGAGTGCAGAATCCTGTTTATATTCCCATGCCGGATAATCCCCGGTTGCTTCTGCCGTGCCGCCAAGCATTTCGACAACTGCCGCCAGTTTGTCATAGACCTCGGCTTTTCTTGTGCCAACGCTGCTGCGGACAGAGGTTACGGTGGTAAGAGCATCTTCGGTTAATTTCATAATTCCAAGATTTAAGGAGGTTTCCACCTGACCGTTCATCTGCTGGCTCATATGAAGAATACCGTCTGGAACAGTACGCAGATAATAAATCACCCTGTTGACGGAAGAAAAATCCAAAGCATTACCTTCTGTGCTGCCGCCTGGCGTGCAGGAAACTGTGATTCCTGAATCAGAAGAAACCAGTTCTTTTTTTAATATGGCATCCATCTGCTTGATAATTTCATTTACGGCATCTTTTTTATCCTCCGATACCAGAATTTCTGCCGTACACTCCCGCGGAATCGCATTGTCTTTCATTCCGCCCTGCAGGGAAAGGATTCCAAACGGTGTTTCATGAAAAATGCATTTGAGTACGCGTCCCATCAGGATATCGGCATTTCCGTGCTCTTTATCAATTTCCACGCCCGAATGTCCGCCGGACAGTCCGTTTACCGTAATTATGAATTTTATGCCGTCCTGCCTGGTTCTTGTAACGGGAACACTGGTATGAACTGACATGCCGCCTGCGCAGCCGCAGATAAAAGTCCCCTCCTCATCGCTGTCAATATTTAACATCGTGCGGCCTTTTAACATGGACAGGTCAATTTCGGCAGCTCCAAGCATTCCGATTTCCTCGTCCACGGTCACGATTACTTCAAGCCTCGGATGTGGGATATCCGAAGCTTCAAGGAGCGCCAGGGCATAGGCAACTGCAATTCCGTCATCGCCGCCTAAGGTGGTGCCCCTTGCCTTTAAAAAGTCCCCGTCTATATACAAATCGAGTCCGTCTTTTGTAAAATCAATGGTACAGCCGTTTTCTTTTTCACAGACCATATCCATATGTCCCTGAATAATGACCGGTGCGGCAGTTTCGTAACCGGCCGTGGCCTCCTTTATGATAATTACGTTGTTCATTTCATCCTGTATACAAAAAAGCTCGTGCTCATTTGCAAACTGAACCAGATAATCACTGATTTCTTTTGTATTTCTTGATCCGTGCGGTATTTTTGCAAGCTCTCCAAAATAGTAAAAAACGCGTTCCGGATAAATATTTTCAAATGTCATCATAGTGCCCTCCCTGTTTACATAAATTATACTATGAAAAGATTTGGATCTGTTATTATTATTGTTGTTATGATTTTTTATTTTATCTTTGCACCCACGCAGGCTCTTTTTGCATCCAGGCGCGGACTGTTGCTCTGGTTTGAACAGCTTCTGCCAACGCTTCTTCCCTTTTCCATTATTTCGTATATTGTACTTGCATCCGGCTTGTTTTCCTTTCGCGGAAATGGGAAAAAACGCAGAATCAGCAGCTGGGAATGGTATGTGATTTTATGCGGATTTCTGTTTGGTTTTCCAATCGGAAGCAAGCTGACAGCCGATTTGTACCGCGATGGGAAAATCTCGAAGAAAAATGCATCCATTCTCTGCTGTTTTACGAATAACTTAAGTCCGGTATTTGTGACAAGTGCAATGGCTGCCATGCTGAACCTTAACATTCACCCGGTTCTGTATCTGGTACTTTATGGAATTCCGTTTAGCCTTGGAATTGCCGCCCTTGTATTTGCCGGTGAACAGACACCGGTACAAAAAAATGCCGCACCAAGATTTCACCTTAATATGCAAATCATTGATGCCGGCATCATAAACGGATTTGAAACACTAATCAAAATATGTGGTTATATAATGATGTTTTCCATTCTGTCTGAGTTAATCAAAACTCTTCCAGTCCATAATCCCCTGGTGAGCCTGCTTCTTGTCGGCTGTACCGAGGTAACAAACGGCATTTCATGCCTTGCAGCGTATTCCTGCAGTGATGCGGTAAAATATCTGCTGGCAGTTCTTTTTCTTTCGTGGAATGGAATCAGCGGTCTGTTCCAGACAGCATCTGTTCTTGGCATGACCGACTTATCTGTCAGACAGTATCTGAAGAACAAACTGGTGCTTTCGGGAATCCAGTCCGGTGTGACAGGAATTTTATTCTTCGGAAATTTTTTCATCTGAAGCCGGAATATCTGTAATATCCGGTCCCTGTGTTTTTTTCTCCTGCTGTTTTTTTTCTTCATTTTTTTCTACCGGACGGACAATTTCTTTTGGTTTTTCTGTCTCCGGTGTGTGCTGCGGAAATAATTCTGCACGGTTTCGGATGACAACATCCGAGCATTGCTGCAGGGAAGTCATCAGGCTGGTGTAATGTGTTTTGGAAGCCGTAAGCGCACCGGAAAGAATTTCCTCAATAGCATGGAGCTGCTGGTCAGCATATTCCATGATATTCATCCGCAGACTGTTCGCTTCGTTGGTTGCATCGTCTAAAATTTCCTGTGCCTGCCTGGTTGCAAGCATGACGACTTCATTTGCCTGGGCATACGCCTGCTGCATAATCTGGTGTTCACTTACCAGTTCGGTTGTCTGAATCTGTGCCTGTGCAATAATCTGGTCGGCTTTTGCCTGCGCATCCGCAAGTATTGCCTCTTTATTGCTGATGATTTTCTGATAACGTTTAATTTCCTCTGGAGTTTTTGCGCGAAGCTCTGCAATCAGTTCTTCAAGCTCTTCTTTATTGACAATAATACGGGTACTGGACAGCGCCTGGAATTTACAGCCGTCGATATACTCTTCTATTTCATCAATAATTTGTTCCATTTTACTGCTCATATCTGAAAATCTCCTTATTATTATTTGATATATTACTGATATTTTTTATAAATTCGGTCAATAAAGCATTCCGGAACAAAGTTGGCAATATTACCGCCATAAGAAGCAAATTCTTTTACAATGGTCGAACTAAGATAAGAATACTTCGGGTCCGTTGTTAAGAAAATGGTTTCTATTTTTGAATCCTGCACATGGTTTGCCTGTGCAATCTGCAGTTCATATTCAAAATCTGTAACGGCACGCAGGCCGCGGACAATCAGTGTTGCCCCTATTTCATTCATAAATTCAACTAAAAGACCGTCAAATGAAGCGACAGTAACATTTGGCATATCCCCCGTCATCTCTTTAATCATACTAACACGTTCTTCCAGGGAAAACAACGGATTTTTTGCCCGGTTGTTTAAAACCCCGATGACGAGTTCGTCAGCAATACAAGAAGCACGTGTTATAATATCCATATGTCCAAACGTTACCGGATCAAAACTGCCCGGATAAATTGCCTTTTTTGTCATTAACTTTTCCTCTGTATAAAAATATGCATACTGTTTTTATATTGTTTTACTTTTGTAATCATAAACCCCAGCTCATCCAGATAATCAAAACCGGTATCCGCTGATGCTTCCACTATCATCTTTGTATCCTGTTTCACCATGTCAGAACGGGATAAAAATGTAAGCACGTCTTTTTCAAGTCCCTGCCGGTACGGAGGGTCCATAAAAATAATATCAAAGCAGTATCTGCCCTCCAGGGTGTGTAATCCGCCAAGTACATCTGCTGTCAGCAGTCTTGATTTTTCCGTGAATTTTGTAAATGAAATGTTTTCTTCGATACATTTCGCTGCTTTGCGGTTGTTTTCAATAAATACGGCATAGTCTGCGCCCCGGCTTAATGCCTCAAGCCCGATCTGCCCGCTGCCCGCAAACAGATCCAGAAAATTACTTCCCGGTACATCTGCCTGCAGTATGTTAAACAGTGTTTCTTTAATTTTATCCGTGGTAGGCCGTGTGTTCATTCCTTCAATTGTTTTTAAGGGAAGGCTTCGTGCTGTCCCTGCTATAATCCGCATAAATAATCCCCTTTCCCATGAAACATAACTTTTATTTCTGGTCTTTTAATACGTCCTTGTTTTTTATGATATAATCCACAAGTGAAATTACGGTCAGTGCCAGCGACAGGTAAATAAATACGGTTTCCAGTACTGAAAAAAACGGACCGGGAATATTTAAAACGAGGATTACAACAGTTACCATCTGGGATGCGGTCTTGAATTTGCCCCAGTAACCCGCTGCAATCACAACGCCGTTATCCGCAGCGACCAGCCGGAAACCGCTGATAATAAATTCCCTTGCAATGATAATAATCACAATCCACGCCGGAATACGGGAAAGCTCCACCAGACAGATCAGTGCGGAACAGACCAGAAGTTTGTCCGCAAGCGGGTCCATAAACTTCCCGAAATTTGTAACCAGGTTATGTTTTCTTGCAATCTTTCCGTCTAAAAAATCCGTAACACTGGCAATCACAAAGACTGCGGCAGCAATGTAACTGCCATATTCTTCAAAATAAGGCGCAAGCAGAAAGAACACGAAAAACGGTATTAAAATCATACGGAAAATTGTCAGTTTATTTGGTAAATTCATAAGATTTCTCCTTAAATTATTTCACCAGTCAGATCATATTCAAAGGCGCCCGTGACTTTTACTTTCACGATATCACCCGTCATCAGTTCTTCATCAGTGCTGATAAAAATATAGCCGTCCACATTCGGTGCATCCCGGTAGGTTCTTCCGATATAGGCATTTTCATCACACACCCTGCCCTCTATAAGTACATAAAGCTCCGTATCCTTCATGGACAAATTTTTGTCACATATAACTTCTTCTTCAAGCTCCATAATTTCCGCCTGCCAGTCTTTCATAACAGATTCATCCGTCTGGTCCGGCATTTCGGCAGCTTTTGTCCCTTCCTCTGCAGAATATGTAAAGGCGCCGAGACGGTCAAATTCCATATCGTTTACAAACTGCATCAGTTCTTCATGCTGTTCACTGGTTTCGCCTGGAAACCCGCAGATTACTGTTGTCCGCAGTGTAATGTCCGGAATCTGCTCACGCAGGTACCTGATTCGTTTTACCAGTTCATCCTTTGTGGTCCTTCTGCCCATGCGTTTTAAAATCGCATCGCTGCAGTGCTGGATGGGCATGTCAAGATAATGGCATACTTTCTGGTTCTTTTTCATGGAGTCAACCAGTTCCGGATAAATTTCCTCCGGATAGCAGTAAAGAATCCGAATCCAGAAAAGCCCGGAAATTTCATTCAGACGGTCTAACAGCAGATGCAGGCTTTTGGTTCCGTATAAATCCACACCGTAAAGGGTGGTTTCCTGCGCAACCAGAACCAGTTCCTTTACGCCGGAGGAAACCAGTTCCCTGGCGGACGCCAGAAGCTCTTCCATGGGAATGCTGCGGTATCTGCCCCTGACAGAAGGAACGACGCAGTACGTACAGTTTTTGTTACAGCCTTCTGCAATTTTTAAGTACGCATAATGTCCTCCGGTAGTAACGGACCTTCTGGAAGGTCTCTGCGGCAGTCCTGACAGGGAATGAAAGCTCTGGTAGAAACGGTTCTGTAACGTTTCCTGTACCGCTTCCCATATACTGTCCCAGGAATTGGTTCCTAAAATGGCATCCACTTCCGGAATTTCTTTTTTAATTTCTTCCGGATAACGCTGTGCCAGACAGCCGGTAACAATTAATGACTGCAGGCAGCCGGTTTTTTTCAGCTCCGCCATTTCAAGAATCGTATTAATACTCTCCTCCTTGGCGTCCCCGATAAAACAGCAGCTGTTAATAACAATGACAGAAGCTTCTGCTTCATCATCTGTCAGTTCCACCCCGTGTTCCGCAAGTATCCCAAGCATGTACTCACTGTCAACCAGGTTTTTATCGCAGCCAAGCGAAATAAATAATAATTTCATAAATCCTCTCACTTGAAAAGAGAATGACAGCCTGCCACTCCCCTTATTTGTCAGATATTCTCTTCCTCTTCCGGTACAATTTTAACCTCACCGCGGTATAATTCCTCAACAGCGATTGAGAGCGGTTTGTTGCATTTCGGTCTTGTTACCAGGGGCTGTGCTCCTGCAATAATCTGCTTGGCGCGTTTGGATGTCGCAAGCACAATGGAATAACGGCTGTTTACCACCGGTTCTTCCCCGATTTCAGCCTCGTCGTTGACTACTTTCATAAGCTCTACATAAGATGGATGTATCATGATTGTTCTCCTTTCAAAAAGCTGTTCAGCTCGTTTCTGATTTGATTGATAAAATCTGTATTGGAAGATACCCGGTTTTGCAGGAAGTCATCGGTGTTTCCCAGACGTTCACCGTTTATTAACCTGTGAATCAGGTCTGCGCCCTGTTCTACGGTATCGTTTACCACTAAATAATCATAACTTTCGATGCCGGCGGATTCCTGGGCGGCACGGGACAGCCTTGCATTGATGACGTCCGCCGTTTCGGTGCCGCGCCCGATCAGACGGTCATACAGCTCCTTTGCGTCCGGTGCAGTCACAAACATGAGTACGGCATCCGGGAATTTTTCTTTGATTTTAAGCGCGCCCTGGATTTCGATTTCAAGGATAACGCTTTTTCCAAGTGCGAGCTGTTTTTCCACGTATGCCTTCGGCGTTCCGTAATAATTGCCGACGTACTGTGCATATTCGACAAGCTCATCATCTGCAATCATGGCTTCAAACTTTTCTGTGCTGACAAAAAAGTATGCAACCCCTTCCTCTTCTCCAGGTCTTGGCGCCCTTGTTGTTGCTGAAACGGACAGGGCGTAATCATCCCTATGCTGTTTTAAAAGTTCTTTCATGAGGGTGCCTTTTCCTGCTCCGGAAAATCCGGAAACAACCACCAGTTTTCCTCTGTTTTCCATATTTCCCATATCCCCTATTCAATATTCTGTATCTGTTCGCGTATTTTTTCGATACCGGTCTTCAGACAGATGCCGGTATCGGAAACTTCTATATTATTGGCTTTTGACAGGATGGTATTTGCCTCGCGGTTCATCTCCTGTGCAATAAAATCCAGTTTCCGTCCAATGGAACCGCCGTTTTGCAGCGTTTCCTTTGTGGATAAAATATGGCTGCGCAGTCTTACGGTTTCCTCGTCAACACAGATTTTATCCGCATATATGGTAACTTCCGTTGCAATGCGGCTGTCGTCAAGCTGGCGGTCTCCAAGCAGCTCTTTGATTTTTTCTTCCAGACGCTGGCGGTACTCCTGCATAATCCGCGGGGAACGGGTTTCAATGAAATCCACGCAGGCAAGGAGTTCGTCAAGCTTTGCCATAATGTCTGTTTTGAGGGTTTCCCCTTCACTGATTCTGCCTGCCACAAGCCGTTCGCATGCTGTGCGGATTGTCTGCTCCAGCAAACCCCACAGTTCTTTTTCATCCGTCTCCTGCTCTTCCATTACGAAAACATCCGGATAATGCGACAAAGTGCTTACCCTGATATCATTTTCCAGATGAAATTCCTCTGCCATGGAATTTAAATAACCAAGGTACTCTCTGGCAAGGGTACGGTTATAACGCAGACTGTAGCTGCCATCTGTATCATCCTCATACGTAATATAGACATCCACTTTGCCGCGTTCTAAGTATTCTTTTAACAGATTTCTGATGGTGCTTTCAAAGAAGTTTAGTTTTTTCGGCATTTTGATGCTTACATCCAGATACCGGTGGTTTACGGATTTCAGTTCCACGGTGAATTTCCGTTTTTCATCTGCAAGTTCACAGCGGCCGAATCCGGTCATACTTTTAATCATTCTGATTTTCTCTCCATAATCCTAAAGGATATACAGTCCATTATAATGCTTACAGGCAAATTCGTCAAATATTCATTGGCTTTTTTCTGGAATTTATACTATAATTTTATTCGATAAGTCAGGAAAGGAGCAAAATAATGGCTTTTGACGGAATTGTAATCGCAAATCTGGTACACGAACTGAACCAGACCATCTTAAATTCAAAAATCAGTAAAATCTCGCAGCCGGAAAACGACGAACTGCTTTTTACCTGCAAGGGAGCAAACGGACAGTTTCGCATGGCAGTCTCTGCAAGCGCTTCCCTGCCTTTTTTGTACCTGACGGCAGAAAACAAGAAAGCTCCCCTGCAGGCGCCGACCTTCTGTATGGTTTTACGCAAATACATTGCAAACGGCCGCATCATAAAAATTTACCAGCCGCACATGGAACGCATTATCAATTTTGACATTGAACACCTGAATGAAATGGGGGATGTCTGCCATAAAACGCTGGTGGTTGAACTGATGGGCAAACACTCCAATATCATCTTCTGTAATGAGGACGGCACGATAATCGACAGCATCAAACGGGTATCCTCTGCGGTCAGCTCTGTCCGGGAAGTTCTTCCCGGAAGGGATTATTTCATTCCTGCCACCCAGGAGGATAAATTGAACGGACTGGTTATGGAAGCAGATGAAATCGCTCATGAAATTGAAAAAAAACCGCTTTCCGTTACACGCGCTGTCTATACCACCTTTTCCGGAGTAAGTCCGCTTGCCGCCTCGGAAATGGTGTACCGTGCCGGACTCGACGGGGATCTTCCGGTGGCTTCCTGCACAAAGGAGCAGATTCTGCATCTTGGCAACCATATTTCCTGGTTTTTTGAAAAAATCAGGAAACACGAATTTTGTCCCTGTATTGTCAGAAACGGGAAAAAACCGCTGGAATTTTCTGCAATGGAGCTGACCATGTATGCCGATTATGAGCTGGAACGGTTTGAGAGCATTTCCAGGGTGCTGGAGGTTTTTTATGCGGAAAAAAATGTGTACAGCCGCATTCACCAGAAATCAGCCGACCTGCGGCGGATCGTTTCAACGGCGCTTGAACGGAACCAGAAAAAATACCAGTTACAGACCAGGCAGATGAAGGACTCCATGAAGCGTGAAAAATACAAGCTTTATGGGGAACTGATTAATGTTTACGGCTACAATCTTGCCGAAAATGCCAAAGAACTTGTCTGTGAAAATTTTTATGATAACAATAAAGAAATAAAAATTCCGCTTGACCCGAATCTGACTGCGCGTGAAAATTCACAGAAATATTTTGACCGCTACGGCAAAATGAAACGGACGGCTGAGGCACTGGAAACACAGCTTGCAGAAACAAAGGCAAAAATAGACCATCTGGAATCCATTCAGAATTCACTGGATATAGCACTCTCTTCCGATGATCTGGTGCAGATAAAGGATGAGCTGACAGAATATGGATTTATCAAAAAGCATAAAAATGCAAAAAAAGAAAAAATTAAAAGTAAACCGTTTCATTATCTTTCTTCTGACGGATATGATATTTATGTCGGAAAAAACAATTACCAGAATGATGAGCTTACGTTTAAGTTTGCATCCGGAAACGACTGGTGGTTTCACGCAAAAGGAATGCCAGGTTCCCATGTGATTGTTAAGAGCAAAGGGGAGGAAATGCCGGACAGGGTATTCGAGGAAGCAGGAATGCTTGCAGCGTATTACTCAAAGGGACGCGAAAGCGATAAAATTGAAATTGATTATTTACAGAAAAAAAATGTAAAAAAACCGGCAAAAGGCGCGCCTGGATTTGTGGTTTATTATACTAATTTTTCCCTTACCATCCAGCCGGATATCAGCAGCCTTACACTCGTGGAATAAGGATACTACATTTTGTAAAAAGTGCCCGTACTTTCCAGCATACGAAACTTCGTACTGCATATACTAGGATGGAGCAAAGTCGATAAACATCCGCTGTGCGGATGGAACTTTGTTCAACAGTGCAAAGGAGGAAGGAAAGCATGGCTAACAGAAGTACAAAAAAATCATTGGAGCGTTTTAAGTATGAAGTTGCAGACGAGCTTGGAGTTCCACTTAGCAACGGATACAACGGCAACCTGACCGCAAAGCAGAATGGTTCTGTTGGCGGTTACATGGTGAAAAAGATGATTGAGGCTCAGGAAAGACAGATGACTGAAAAAGATCATCAGTAGCTGCGGCATCTGAATAAGATACAAAAGATAAAGGCAGGTCCTGTTAC
The DNA here is from genome assembly GCA_910587655.1 of uncultured Agathobacter sp. Lineage (GTDB taxonomy): Bacteria > Bacillota > Clostridia > Lachnospirales > Lachnospiraceae > Roseburia. The sequence continues at coordinate 117,096 of CAJUND010000005.1, forward strand.
GGGACCTGCCGGATTTTTTATAAACTCATTTTTTCCAGTTCATCATCCATAAATTTTTCCATTTTTTTATGCAGTATCTGGTGTTCCTCCATGGAAAGCTCCGGATCTTCCCGGAGTACCGTTTTTACAGCAGCCGACGCATCCTTTAGGATATCTGCATCCTGGTAAATGTCTGCAAGTGCAAACGGCATGTCCCCGCTCTGGCGGATGCCGAAGAAGTCTCCCGGTCCGCGGAGCTTTAAATCCTCACTGGCAATTTGAAACCCGTCATTGGAATGGTTTAATATTTCCAGCCTTTTTTGTGCAGTTTTTGCAGAGGATGTGTTTACCATAATGCAGTATGACTGGGTATCCCCCCGCCCGACACGACCACGCAGCTGGTGCAGCTGCGCCAGTCCGAACCGGTCCGCATTTTCAATCATCATAACAGTGGCATTTGGAACATTCACACCGACTTCCACTACTGTGGTGGAAACAAGAACCTGGATTTCATTTCCGGCAAACTGCTCCATCACCAGGTTTTTCTGTGTGTTTTTCATTTTTCCGTGAAGGATACCGATTTTAATATCAGGGGAAAGTTCTTTTTCAAGCTGTTTTGCATAATCAGTTACATTTTCCCCTTCAAAATTTTCACTTGCTTCTACCAGAGGACAGATGATGTATGCCTGGTGTCCGCTTTTTACCTGTTTTTCAATAAATTCATATGCCCTCGGGCGGTATCCGGTGTTTACCACGCAGTTTTTGTTTGGCAGACGTTTTGCCGGAACCTCGTCAATCACGGAAATATCGAGGTCCCCGTAAAGAATAATGGCAAGCGTCCGCGGAATTGGTGTTGCGCTCATCACAAGAATATGCGGGTCTTTGCCTTTTTCCGCGAAAAAATCACGCTGCTTTACACCAAAACGGTGCTGTTCATCGGTAATTACCAGTGCAAGGTTTAGATAATGCACATGCTCCTGAATCAGCGCATGTGTTCCTATAATCATTGCAGAAGGAAAAACCGCAAGTTTTTCGCAGGCAAGGCGCTTCTCTCTTGCCGTCATGGAACCGGTCAGCAGTACAACCGGAACATCCAGTCCGAAATCAGCACAGAGCTTCTGGTAGGATTCAAAGTGCTGCCTTGCCAGAACCTCAGTCGGGGCCATAATTGCAGACTGGTAGCCATTATGCGCACACCATGCCATGGCAAGGAATGCGATAATTGTTTTTCCGGAGCCCACGTCTCCCTGAATCAGACGCTGCATGACGTATTTTCCATGCAGGTTTTCCGTCACATCAGACAGTGCCCTCTGCTGCGCATCTGTCAGCTTGTAAGGCAGTTTGTCTGTCTGCTGTCTGATAAAATCCTCATCCTGAAAGGTAAAGGGATTAGCTTTCCTCTTCTGCTGTTTTTTCTGGTACTGCATCCCCATGATAAAAAGAAAAAATTCATCGAAAACCAGACGTTTTCTGGCAGTTACCAGTGTGTCCATGGAATCCGGAAAATGTATCTGTTTCATGGCATAGTTATATTCGCACAGTCCAAAGTCCTTCCGTATTCCGGCAGGAAGAAAATCCGTGACCAGCGCGCCCGCATCAAGTGCCTGCCGGATGGTTTTTGTTACCAGGTTATTGGTAATCCCGCTGGTAAGCGCATAGACAGGATACAGCTGTTCTGCCATCTGTTCATAGTTTTCGGGCTCGTAAATTACGGGCTGTTCCATGATATATTTTCCTTCGCGGGCAGTTGTTTTTCCATAGAACACATAGTACTGTCCGTGTTTTAAGGAATTTTTTATGTAGGGCATGCGGTACCAGACAAGCTGGATTCTGTGTCCGGGGCTTCCAATGGTAAGAAGCGTTACCTGCATGCGCCGCCCGCTCTTTACCACGGGTGCCTGAGTTACCCTTGCCGCAATTGCGTGGGGTTCTTCGGTAAGTGCCGTAATGTCATCAATTGCCTGCAGCTTTGGATATCTGATATAAGTCCGGGGAAAATGAAGGAGTATATCACCAACGGTGTATACCCCCATTTTTGCAAATAAATTTTTTGTTTTTTCGCCAATGCCCCTGATTTCAGTAATTGCAGAGTCCTGGTTCATAACTGTTCCTGCCTATTCCACGGAAAGGATGTAGTAATAAACCGGCTGCCCGCCGTTATTTACTTCCACCTCTATATCCGGATACTTCTCTTCCAGTGCTTCACTAAGCCTGGTGGCATCCTCTTCCGTTGTGTCAGCGCCGAAATAGATACTGATAATGGAGGATTCCTCATCCACGAGCTCATCCGCCAGCTCCAGCGTGGTTTCTTTTAAATCGCTGCCGACAGAAAGAATGGCCCTGTCGCCGATTCCCATATAATCATCCTGCTTAATCTGTTTGCCGTCAATTTCCGTATCCCTGACTGCAAATGTCACCTGGCCTGTTTTTACACTGTCAAGCTCGGCAGTCATGGCGTCAGTATTTTCCTTTACGGAACGATCCGGTATAAAATTAATCAGTGAAACAATCCCCTGCGGAATGGTCCGGGACGGAATCACAATAACGTCCGTCTCTGCAAGCTCTGCCGCCTGGTTTGCAGCCATAATAATGTTTTTGTTGTTTGGCAGTACAAAAATATGCTCGGCATTTACCTGTTCAATTGCCAGGAGAATATCCTCTGTACTCGGATTCATGGTCTGGCCGCCTTCAATAATATAGTCTGCACCAAGACCGCGGAAAATCTCACTTAACCCCTTTCCTGCTGATACGCTGATAAAACCATATTCTTTTTTCGGCTCAACAGCTGCGGAAGCGGTGTTTGTTTTAACTGGTTCGTCTTCCTGCATTTTAACCGGCGGTGTTTCCAGCGGACGGACAATTTCTGTCGGGCGCGCAGCTTTGCCTTCTGTTTCCGCTGCCTTTTGTTCCGCTGCTATTTTAGCCGCGTCCTTAATTAATTTTTCCTGATGTTCCTCACGCATATTATCAATCTTGATCCTGCTTAAAGAGCCGTGTGTCAAGGCTTTCTGGATGGCATTACCCGGATCATTGGTATGTACGTGAGTCTTAACGATCTCATCGTCCGCTACCACAACGATTGAATCACCGATGGATTCCAGATACGCCTTATATTCCTGCTCCTCCTTATCTGAAAGGGGACGGTTTAACACAATGATAAACTCTGTACAATAGCCGAATTTGATTTCTTCTTCTGTTTCGGAAGTGATTTTGACAAATCCGGTTCCTGCGCTGCCCTCAATGCTGTAATCAATTTCCTTTCCAAGCAGGCAGTCATATGCGCCCTTTAATACCTGCATCAGTCCCTGTCCGCCGGAATCAACAACGCCTGCCTGCTTTAAAACCGGAAGCATTTCCGGCGTCCTGCTTAACACGTGGTCTGCATATTTGATGACCTCATCACAGAAATATACCAGGTCGTCAGTTTCCTGCGCCAGCTCAAGCGCCCGGTCCGCAGCGCCTTTTGCAACGGTAAGGATGGTTCCCTCTTTCGGCTTCATAACCGCCTTATATGCCGTTTCAACGGCTTTCTGGAAAGAGTCAGACAGTATCATAACATCTATTTCCTGGTAATCTGCAATGACTTTGCAGAAACCGCGGAACAGCTGCGACAGGATAACGCCGGAGTTACCCCTGGCACCGCGCAGCGAACCGGAGGAAACCGCTTTTGCAAGCTCCTGCATGGTCGGGTTTTTCAGTGCGCTAACTTCCTTTGCCGCAGACATAATGGTCATGGACATATTGGTACCGGTATCCCCGTCCGGAACCGGAAATACGTTTAATTCATTAATCCAGTCTTTTTTTGCTTCCAGGTTTTTTGCCGCAGCAAGAAACATTCTGGACAGTAATTCGGAATTTATGCTTGTGATTTCCAATGCTTTTCCCTCCCCTAGTCGATTACACGTACGCCTTCGACGTAAATATTGATTTTGTTGATTTTCATTCCGGTAAACGACTCCACTTTATATCTTACCGTATCAATCAGGTTTTCGGAAACTGTATGGATGCTGACGCCATAGGCAACGATTACGTGGAAATCAATGGTAATCTGGTTATCCGCTTCAACCAGAACGCTGATTCCATGTGTCAGGTAATCCCGCTTTAACAGCTTGACCAGTCCATCCTTCATATTTACAGCTGCCATGCCGACGATTCCGAAACATTCCACTGCAACAGAACCGGCATAGGTCGCAATTACATCTTCATCGATTAATATCTTACCATACTGGGTATCAATCTGTCCCTTCATACTCTTTATACCTCCATTATTTGTAATCCCATGGGGAATTACCGATATCAGTACACAACTAATCGTATTATAACCATTTTTTGTAAAAAAGTAAATATTTTGTTATTACGGTTAAAAATAAAATTTTTTGTAATTTTTCCTTGCAAATAAAAAATGAATCTGATAAAATAAGCATGTTGTGAGCCTGCAGATGCAGGAAAGATAGATGCAAGGAGGTGCAAAATCATGGCAAAATGTGCAATTTGTGAAAAGGGCGTGCATTTCGGACATAATGTGAGCCATTCTCATAGAAAATCAAACAGAATCTGGAAATCAAACATCAAGCGTGTACACTGCAAGGTAAACGGCGTACCACAGAGGTTATATGTTTGTACTTCCTGTCTGAGATCCGGTAAAGTAGAAAGAGCTTAGGAAACAAACGGAACCGTCGCTGCTGCGATGGTTCTTTTTTATTTTCCTGTTATTTACAGGAAGAAAACAAAAGATAGGAAATCAGCAGTGCTCCTGCAATCAGCAGAATTCCTATTAATCCGCCGCCAACAAAAAACATGACCAGCATTCCAAGTGCAAACCAGAACAGTGTATATCCCCAGATACGTTTCACGATTTCACCAAAAAAGAACATATATTACTACTAATATATGCTCTTTTGCGAATTAAATACTTTTTTATCAGTTATTCATCATCTGTTCCGTCTTCTGCTTCATCGAAAAAGTTGTCTGAAGCACTGTCATGCTTTCCTGCTGTAAATTTGTTTATGACATCAGGAACCATATCCAGAATTTTTGTCATGCCATCCTGGTTTTTAACATTGACAAGCTTTGTTTCCCCGTTCTGAATCACAAGCACGGCGCTTGGGTTGATTTTTCCGCCCATGCCTCCTGCCCCGTTGTTGCTCTTTTCCTGGGCAAAAGCACCCGCAGCAACTCCGAATGCCACATCCACAAGCGGAAGTATGATTGTCTCACCAATGTGTATCGCATCCCCGACAACGGTTTTTGTTGTAATAAAACTGTCCATACCTTTAAACAGGGATTCCACTGTATTGTTAAAACTGTTATCTGCCATCACAAAACCTCCTTGGTTTATTTCATAGTCATAATCTTATTATATAGTTTCTGGCAGTTCTTATCAAGAACTATTCCAAGGAAAAGAACAAGAATTTGTATTCCGTACAGACGTCCCCTGATATCAAAGTCAGCTTCCGCATAAGCATTTTCAGCAGCAAAGTCCGGCAGAATATTCCAGTGGTATTTATATCCAAACGGAAAAAGCGCCAGCACTCCAAGTAATCCCCCTGTTATGTCCGGTGAACCTGCAGAATATTTTAAATCCAGGCTTGATTTTCTGGGGCTTATTCTTTTAAACAAAGAAAATAAACTTTCCTTTAATTTTTTGAGTGCAGCACGGTTTTCCTTATCATTTATAAATTCAAAAAAGTCTTTTGATTTATTACGAATATGCGTCAGTATATACCGGAGCCTGTTGAAAAAATCCTGAAGCCGTTTCAAACGCTGTCTTAGATTCTTCCAGAAGGCAGACCGTCTTTTTTGCGGATGCTGTTCTTCCCTGTCCTGTTCCTGTGTACCGGATACAGGGGCTGTTTTGTCATGCTGTGAATCTTCCGGTATGGAAAGCATCTGCAGTTCATGTTCTGCTGTGGGGTCTTTTACACTGAATTTTGAACCGGTATCTTTTATAGTATCTTCAGATTTCTTCAGATTATTACCTGATAACTGTTTTTTTATTCCCAGAATTCGAAGGTACATATAAAAGCCGGATTCATCCCCGTTTATATACAGTACGAACAGGTGGAGAAATAAAAAAATTCTCCCTTTCAGATAAAGGTTTTTATCATGGTAACTGCCCTGCATGCGGTATTTTACAGGGATAAACAGCAGGGCTGATACCAGAAGAAAAATGATTAGGACCGCAGCCAGAAGAACCAGCCCTGTAATTTTTAAAATCTGGAGGAATACGCTCATGCCAGCCTCCGTTTCTCGTTCAGGTACGAGCGGATATCCACGGAGCCCGTGTTCCGGTAAGTTTCTTCTACAATTTGTTTTACCAGAAGAAGTGCTTCCTCATGTCCTTTTGCAAGCCCGATTACCGTAAGGTTTTTCTTTGGATAGGCTTTCTGCATCAGTACCCATGACGGGATGATATCAAGAAGATTTTCCCGGTTGGATGAAAAAGTAATAACATAAACAGAGACTGTCCCTGCATTCTGGTTAATCTTTCGCTTTATTCGGTTGACATTTTTGCCAGCTATGGAATCACTGACATAAAGTTTATGATACCATTCCATGCCAAGACCTCTCCTGCATCTGTTCTGCAAAAATTAATAGTATTTGCGGGTTCCCCAGAGATTGCTCTTTTTTAAATCGAGGTATTCGTTGTATGCTTTTTCAAGAATCTGCTTTTCATTTGGAAACCTGAGCAAATGGTATGCCTCATGGTATTTATAATAACCGGAGTCAACAAAATATTCTTCCCTCTGTGGTTTACTGTAATAGCTTTCCCCCATCATCAGATACCAGTGAACCCTTTTTTCCACGGTATCCTCCAGAGCGGTGAATGTATACTGACTCCTGCCGACATACTCTATAATCGTTGCTTTTGCGCCTGTTTCTTCCCGGACCTCACGGACTGCAGTTTCTTTATAGTCCTCATCCTGTTCCACGGTCCCCTTGGGAAGAACCCAGCCTTCATATTTGTTTTTGTAGTTTTTATATAAAAGTAATATTTTTCCACGAAAAATAACCACACCGCCACAGCTCGTTGCCTCTATCATCGCAGTTCCTCCTTATGTGCCGGCTGCCGTATCCGCAATGGATACGACTGATTGCTGTTTATACCAGTATATCATCTGTTAAAATATACGTCAAATATCTTCTTCGCAACAGGAACGGCATATGTGCTTCCCGCGCCGCTTTTTTCCACAATAACAGCAACTGCAATATTTCTGTATCCCTTTTTTTTGGCAAATCCGGTAAACCAGGCGTTTGTTTCATCTGAGGTGTCGGAAACCTGGGCGGTTCCCGTTTTTCCATATGCCTCATAAGATTGTCCGGCGAGTTTTCCCCCGGTTCCCTCCGTTACTACAGAACGCATATATTTTTTCAGAAGTCTGGCTTCTTTTGCGGATAAAACGGAACCATATTCCGCAGGTTCGCTGGAACTTATGGTATCTCCTGCAGCATTTTCAATATGATCCGTGAGATACGGCTTCATTACCATACCTTTATTGGCAACTGCCGAAGTGACTAACAGCATATGAAGGGGGGACACCAGTGTTTTGCCTTGTCCGATGCCTGTCTCCATTACCATGGCAGAAGAATCTTTTTCTGAAAGGTGAAAGCTGCTTTTGGATGACTCAAACCGGATTGGAAGGTTTTTGTTAAAAAGCATGGAATCACAGGTTTCCTGGAAACGCGTTCTGTCCAGTGACAGCGACAGGTTTGCATAGGACGCGTTGCAGGAATTTGCAAAAGACGACTGCAGGGTTTCGTTTCCGTGGCGCCTGTTACCTGCACAGTGTATCGTCTGTCCGTTGACTGTGATGGAGCTGTCACAGAAATAAGTGTAATCACTGTATTTTTTCGGATGCTCCCTGTAGTATTCAAGCGTGGTAAAGATTTTAAATACCGACCCCGGTGCATATTTCCCCTGCGTCGCCCGGTTAAACAGTGCCGTGCTCTCATCAGAGCTGACAGTATCCCAGTCCTGTTTTATTGTATTCGGGTCAAAGTCAGGTTTGGAAACCATGGCAAGAATCTTTCCGGTTTCCGGCTCCATAACAATGACGGCGCCGTCAAAACTTCCAAGCGCATCATATGCCGTCTGCTGTATCTGCGTGTCCAGTGTTGTGACAACAGAATCCCCCTGGCTTTTGTTTCCGGCGATATCATTTCCCATCTGCTTTAAAAAGAACTCATGGGACCGTAACAGGGAGAAGTTTTCCTGGTTTTCAATGCCTGCCTTGCCGTTTTCAGCATAACCGACCGCATGGGCAAAAACTCTTCCGTACGGGTAATCCCTGCTTTCGTTTCCGTCACCGTCTGTATTTGTTTCTGCCAGTATTTTACCGTCTGCGGATAAAATGTCTCCCCGGATGACCCGCCTGGAAAAAAGATCCTGAAGGGAGTTATACGGGCTGTTTATAAATGTTTCGCTTTTTACAGCCTGAAAATAAACAAAGTATGCCATCATGGCAAGAAATATGGCAAGAAACAGGTACATGATTACCAGAAACTCACGGTTTCCTGGTCTGGCGTCCTCCCGGTTTTGTTTCCTGTTTCTTCCGGTCCGGCTTTTTTTCGGAATTTCTTTTTCCACGGTACTTCCCTCCTTTTAGCATCTGCTCTTTCTTTTTCATCCGGTCGTCAAACTGCATGATATACAGCCCCTGGATGATTCCAAACACAATCATTGTGGAAAGCAGTGAACTGCCGCCATAGCTTACAAGAGGCAGCGTTACTCCCGTTGACGGTATGAATTTGATTACGCCCCCTACCGTTAAAAATACCTGCATGGCATATAAGGTGCCAAGTCCCACCGCTGTCAGGCGGTAGAAATTATCCCGCAGTTTTATAGCAACATTCATAATCATGAAAAAGCAGCTGATACATACCATAAGCAGACAGAGTGCAAAAACTCCGCCCATTTCCTCGGAAACTGCCGCAAAAATAAAGTCTTTTGTGACAACCGGAATTTTTGACGGAAGTCCCTGCCCCAGTCCCAGCCCGAACCATCCCCCGGTTCCGATTGCAAACAGTGACTGGCACACCTGGTATCCGGCATCATCAATGACCGCCAGGGGGTCTGACCATGCAAGAACCCTTGTCTGTACATGCGAAAACAGATGGTATCCTGCAGTCGCCGCTGCCGCCATCGCAAGCAGTCCTGCGGCAAAATAAGAAAAACGCTGTGTTGCCACATAAATCATTACAAGATAGGTAAAAAAGTATAAAAGCGCACCCCCAAGATCCCTTGACAGGACAAGCGCCAGTACAAACAGCGCGCTGATGAAGCTGGTAACTGCCAGCTGGCGGATGTCATGCCTTTTGTACAGCATGGAGGCGATAAACATGACAAACAGGATTTTAACAAATTCAGACGGCTGGATACTGATTCCGGCAAATGAAAGCGACAGCTTCGCACCATAGCTCGTCTGTCCGGCAACCGCAACAACAACAAGCGCCCCCACTCCGATCATGGCATAAAGCCAGGTCAGCCTGCGGAACATCGACAGGTTCTGCAGCACCATGGGAATCAACAGTGCAGTAAAGCTTCCGGCACAGACAAACATAAACTGTTTAAACGCTTTTTCAAAAGAAATCCTTGTCAGAATGATAAAGCTTATGGCAAGCAGCATGCACATATTGTTAAGCACCAGTTCCGATGCGTGCTGATACAGCAGATGATAAGCGCTTATAATGGCAAGCAGTATGACCAGCTGCATCAGGTAAAATCCAATCAGCTGTTTATTATCTGTTATCAGGTACAGTACGATAAAGGCATCCAGGTGAATCAGAAAAAGAAGTATTCGCTGGATATGGTAAATCCGTTTCTGTTCCGCTTCGATTCCCTGAAATTTAAATACATGGAAGCATTCAAATGTATATATGAGAAAAAACAGAATCATCAGATATTTTGACCCCTGTACCAGTAAGTGCAACATACTACTCTACTCCTCTTTTATAGTGACCGTTTGTATAACGATTTTTCAAATATTTTGGATATTCCTGCTTTCTTCCTTCGGAAAACTCCTGGAATAAAGATAATATTTCTTCTGTCTGCGTTTTGTCTTCCACGGTAAAATCCAGCCGGAAATCTGAAATCCCGGCTTTTTTTAACTCATCCATGCTGGAAAAAAGCATGGCGGGCAGTGAATTATATATGACATTATAGCAGGCGCCGCAGTAATTTTTTACTGGAAATTCCACATTGCGGCGGTCTTTTAAACAGCAGGTTCCGCTAATTCCGTCACAGCTTCCAGTACTGGAATGTACGCACTGTGCGCTTGTCATAAGCGGGTAACGGCCGTATATGATCATTTCACTGGCATGGTTTGTTCTGTGAAATATTTCTTTTTTATTCAGTTCCAGGGGAACTGTATTGTATAACCCGCATGCTTCAAATGCCTGTACGCTGGTATCATTGTATGTGTACAGATTATAATCTGCAACCAGTACAGCTGACGGAAAATGGTTTTTCAGATAATGAATCTGTCCGTAAGTACGCACAAGAAATCCGTCAAAGGGAATCCGCTTTAATTCATTCGCTGCTTTTTCAAACTGCTCTGCCGTGCGCTGCCTGAAAATCCGCGGCATGGCAAACCAGACTTCCTTTCCTGCTTTTTTTGCTGCATCAGCATCCTCTGAAAGCTCAGAAATCTGTAATCCATGGTATGCACCATAGTCCAGGCAGATGGTTGTGACAAACGTCCGGCTTAACAGCTGCGGAAGCAGAAAACGCTCTTCTGTCAGGCAGATAATCCGGTTTTCCTGTTTGTGTGTAGTTACTATGCCGGAGTACGGATTCAAAATGGTTTTATTTACTGTATTGCATTTCCTGTAATACGGCTTTAATAACTGGTGCTTTAACTGCTCAAACGCGTCCCGCCTGAGCTGGTTTAAGGCGCCATTTGGCAGAAATACGGCTTCATCAAGTGTTACATCCAGATTCCGGATGCAAAACGGGGTATCCCCTGTTTTGGTTATCCGCTTTCTGACCTCATCTTCTGCAAGGGGATTGGTTTTTGCCTCCATGACACTCATGCCGTTTGCGCAGACATGTATCTGTCCCATATTTAGTTCCAGGGATACAGGCTCGTTTTTCTGCAGGCATACCCTGGCGTCCACTTCAATTTTACTGCAGTCCCTGTAGGTTTCTTCAATCTTTTTCTGCAGGGATTCATTTGTTTTTTCATAGGATGGTTTAAAAAAGGTCACCATGTCTTTTCCCGTTTTTTTGTGGTAATAGGCGTTTGTAAATCCGCAGCGGTTTCCCAGTTGAAAAAGGATTTTTTTATCATTTTCAGCAACCTGGTAAGCTGCATCCGGATGTACTGAAAATTTGTCTATATATTTCCGGTAAACCGATACAACACCGGCAGCATACGCCAGCTGTTTCATCCTTCCTTCAATTTTCAAAGAGTATACGCCGGCGGCATACAGTTTATTCAGGTCACCGATACCGCACAGATCTTTCAGGCTTAACAAATAGGATTCATGCGATGTCCCTGATTTGTCCAATAAGGTATAAGGGAGCCGGCATGGCTGGGCACAGCGTCCGCGGTTTCCGCTTCGTCCGCCCAGAATACTGCTGAACAGACACTGTCCGGAATAACTGTAGCAGTGCGCGCCATGGACAAATGCCTCAAGCTCCATACCGGTTTTATCATGAATCTGTTTCATTTCAGAAAGGGAAAGTTCACGTGCAAGTACAATCCGCTCTGCTCCAAGGTTTTTAAAAAATTCCGCATCTTCTGCAGAGGTAACTGTCATCTGTGTGCTTGTATGAATGGGAAGCCCCGGAAAATTGTCTTTGATAAACCGGAATACTCCCAGGTCTTGTACCAGCACGGCATCCAGTCCCCTCTCATAATAAGGCAGAAGGTAATCATAAAGCTGTCTGATTTCGGAATTTTTCAGAAGGGTGTTTACCGTCAGGTAAACCTTTCTGCCATACAGATGTGCATAATCAATTGCCATCAGCAGTTCATCAGCAGAAAAATTATCCGCATACGCGCGTGCGCCGAACATGCTGCCGCCCACATAGACTGCATCGGCGCCTGCCGCAATTACTGCCTTAAAAATTTCAAAAGACCCGGCAGGAGCCAGAAGCTCAAAAATATGCTGTTTTTGTCCGTCTGTATTCCGGCATGGTTTCATATCATTCCTCCCATAGGAACAGTTTCGCACAGGTTGTCATATAAGGAAAAAGACAGCATCTGCTGTCCTTATGATTTATGAATTTGCTTTTGGTTTTGTTTTTCCTGCTGGTTTTTTGTCTAACAGCTTGTCCTCCAGCGCAGCTTCAAGCCTGGATTTATTTAAAATCAGCTCTTTATTTTCAGCTTCCAGCTCTTTCATGGATGCTTCTGCATTTTCTGTCTTGATCTGGTTTGAAATCAGGTCATGCTTTAAGTCATAAATTTCTTTGTCTTTATTTTCGATGTCACGTTCTAATTTTATTACCTGTTCTTTTGCCTTGAAATAATCATCTGCAATGTTAAGCTCAATCAGTGTGTTTTTCATCGCGGGGGAAATGTGTCTGTATTCCTCGATAGAGTCAAACTCGCTGAATTTGTTATTTATGTAAGCGGCAACTTTCTGAAGGTATTCCTCTCCTTCATAACCGCTTAATGTATATACCTTGCCGTCAATGACTACTTCGGCACTTGTCTTTGCTGACATATCTTATCCTCCAGTGGAACATCAGTTTATGCTGAATCCGTCCCCTGCCGTACATCAGGGATATACGGCAGACACCAGTTGTATTATAACCTTATCAGGAATCAGAATCAACCTTTTTTCATACTTTTTCAGCCGGACTTTCTGGTACGCCCAAAATGCGCATAGGCAAAATCAGTTGCCACGCGCCCCTTGGGGGTACGGTTGATAAAATTATTTTTTACGAGGTACGGTTCGTATACATCTTCAATCGTGCCGGAGTCCTCCCCGATGGATGCCGCAAGCGTATCCAGTCCCACCGGTCCTCCATCAAATTTGTCAATAATGGTAAGGATAATGTTTCTGTCGTTGACGTCCAGTCCCATTTTGTCAACTTCCAGTAAATCGAGAGCAAAAGCAGCCACTTCGTAAGTAATTACGCCGTCATATTTTACTTCTGCAAAATCACGCACACGTTTTAACAGACGGTTTGCAAGCCTTGGCGTACCGCGGGAACGGCGTGCCAGCTCATAAGCACCTTTTTCATCTATTACCACATGAAGCACCCGGGCTGACTGGCGGATAATGGTCTGCAGCTCGTCCACGGTATAGTATTCCATGTGTCCGATTACGCCAAAACGGTCCCGGAGCGGGGCGGAAAGCATGCCTGCCCGTGTGGTCGCCCCGACCAGTGTAAATTTCGGAAGGTTCAGCCGGATGGAACGTGCTGATTCACCTTTTCCAATCATGACGTCAATCGCATAATCTTCCATGGCAGGATACAGTACTTCCTCCACCTGCCGGTTCAGCCTGTGGATTTCATCTACAAAAAGGATATCATTTTCTGCCAGATTATTGAGTATGGCTGCCATTTCTCCGGGTTTGGCGATTGCGGGTCCCGAAGTTACTTTCAGGTGTGTCCCCATTTCGTTTGCAATGATTCCTGCCAGGGTGGTTTTTCCAAGTCCCGGCGGACCGTAAAAGAGCACATGGTCCAGTGCCTCCCCCCTGGCTTTGGCGGCGTCAATATAGACCTTCATATTATCCTTAATTTTTTCCTGCCCTATATAGTCGGACAGCTTCTGCGGACGCAGGGTGGTTTCTGTTTTTATGTCATCTTCCTGCAGCTGTGTAGAAATTATACGCTTTTCCATTTCTAGTTTCCCTTAATTTTTTGTATCTGTTCTGCCATTATTTTACAGCCGGTTTTATTTATGTTTGCGACATTTTCCTGAGGGCTGCCTTTAATAAATCTTCCACATCCATTGTTTCTGTAATTTCCACAAGGGATACGGCTTTTAAGCTTTCCGCGGAGGAATATCCAAGTGCAGTAAGCGCAAGGACAGCATCATTTTTTATCTGGCTTCCGGCAGAGGAGGAAACTGCCGTATGCTCTTTTTTCTTTTCAAATGCATCTTCCAGGGACATTTTGTCCTTTAACTCAAGAATCACCCGCTGTGCGGTTTTTGCACCGATTCCGGGTGCTCTGGAGATGGCTTTGGCATCACCGGATAAAATGGCAAAGCGCAGATCATCTGCATTCAGTGCAGACAGAATGGAAAGCCCGCCCTTTGGCCCGATGCCGCTTACGGTTATGAGCTGCTTAAAAATTTCCAGGTCATCCCTTGTTAGAAAACCGTATAAAATCATCAGGTCTTCCCTTAAATGCAGATAAGTATATACTTTAAGTTCTTCTCCGGCTGCCGGAAGATATTCAAATGCCTGTCCGGGAATAAAAATACGGTATCCGATTCCTCCGGACTCGATGACAATATGCTCGGTATTAATTTCTGCGAGCTCGCCTTTTATATATGCGTACATAATTTGTACCATGCCGCAGGCGTGGTGCCATTTGTGACGCGCTTTTCTGCGGCACAAATAAAGATTGAAAAATCACCTGCAACCTTTTTCCTTTCTTTCATCTTATTATTTTTCAATCTTTCTCCCTCCGGGTTTTCTTCTCATATGTTTTATGGATGCGCCATGCACCGCAATAATTATACCAAACATTTGTTCTTTGTTCAAGAGGTTTTTTCCGGACTGCCATGGTTTACATACGCCCACTTAAATACCGCGCTTCCAATTATCAGCACATAACCGCAGACGCTGATCCAGTCCGGAATCTGCCCAAAAAACAAAAAACCAAGCAGCGCTGCAAAAAGTACCTGCGTATAATCATACACGGAAATTTCTTTTGCCGGGGCCTTTGTATATGCTGCTGTAATGGATAACTGGCCCCCTGCAGCACATGTCCCCGCAAGCAGAAGAGCCAGAAGCTGCCTGCCGCTCATGGGCTGAAACTGAAACAGCAGAAACGGAAATGTCACGAGGCAGGAAAAAACGGAAAAACACATCACAATGACGGGGCCTCTTTCGCCCTGCTTTCCCAGCTTTCTTACATAGGTGTAGGCTATGCCTGCTCCCAGTCCGCCAAGCAGCCCGATCACTGCATAGATAAACTCCATCTGAAACGAAGGCTTTACCACAAACAGCGCGCCGGTAAATGCCACGGCAACACAGAGCCATTCCACTTTATTTGCTTTTTCTTTCAGGATAAAGTAAGATGCAATAATTGCAAAAAACGGCGACATTTTATTTAGTATGTTGGCATCTGCGATATTCAGGCGGTCAATCGCATAAAAATTGCAGACCAGTCCTGCTGTTCCGCAGGCGCAGCGCATAAAAAGCGCCTGCCAGCTGGTCTTTTTAATTTTAAAACCGTCTTCACTTCTGGCAAGCATTGATACTGCAAACACAGCCGCCACGGCATTACGGAAAAATGCTTTCTGCATGGTCGGCAGCTCGCCGGAAATGCGCACAAAAAAGGTCATCAGTGCGAAAAAAAATCCGGCAAGTATAATGCATAAAATTCCCTGGTTTTTCTGGCTGCTGATTTTCATGTTTCCTCCGATTTCAAGACTTTTCGTTATTCTGCGTCAAGATATTTCATGTTTTTTTCACCAGGGAGAATCCCTAATCTTTTATATCTCCACCGCATCATTTCTCCCGCTGCCGTATCAATTTTATCTGAAGAGTATTCCACATCATAGCTGCCGTTTTTATGCAGGGTAAACACCATCATCCTCCAGACTTCCTGATGTTCGTTTTTCAGCTGTTTCTGCATCTCTTCCAGAATATCCAGAAAATCCCATCTGACGTCCCTGAACTGGTTTTTAAGTATCGTTCCTGCTTCTTTCAACTCCTGTTCGCATTTCCAGGTTCCTTCTGTTTTAAAGTAAAACTCAAGACTGCTGTGCAGTTCATCCAGCAGAACCCTCATAAGCGTTTCTTCCTGTCCAATATCAGGAAATTCTTTTAACATACCAGCTATTTGATTCTGGTACTCATCCGTTTTTTCTGACATCTTATTATCCTCCATATAAATAATTTATGATTCCGGTCTGTATTTTCCAGTCTTTATTATATATAATGTACCAAAATTTTACCAGCTTTTTTATACAGTTCGCGTATTGACGGCAGGTTTGTCCATATGATAAGGTTTTACCATGTCATCAATTAAATTTGACGGCAGAATTACATATCAGAAGGAGGAGAAATATAATGGCAAGGTTTACATTACCAAGAGATTTATACCATGGGAAGGGGGCTTTGGAGGTTCTTAAGGATTTTGAAGGAAAGCGCGCCATGATCTGTGTGGGCGGCGGTTCCATGAAACGTTTTGGATTTCTGGACCGCGCGGAAAGTTATCTGAAAGAAGCAGGCATGGAGGTTAAAATATTTGAAGGAATTGAGCCTGATCCGTCTGTGGAAACAGTTATGAAAGGCGCTGATGCAATGGCTGAATTTGAACCGGACTGGATTATCGCCATGGGCGGCGGTTCCCCGATTGATGCTGCCAAGGCCATGTGGATTAAATATGAATACCCGGAGGTTACCTTTGAAGATATGTGCAAGGTGTTCGGTCTTCCGAAGCTTCGGACAAAAGCACGTTTCTGTGCAGTATCTTCTACTTCCGGCACTGCAACGGAGGTAACGGCTTTTTCCATTATCACGGATTACGAAAAAGGAATCAAATACCCGATTGCGGATTTTGAAATTACACCGGATGTTGCCATTGTGGACCCTGACCTGGCGGAAACCATGCCGCAGAAGCTGGTTGCACATACCGGTATGGACGCCATGACACATTCCGTGGAAGCCTATGTGTCCACAGCAAACTGCGATTACACGGACGCACTTGCCATTCATTCCATAGAGATGATCCAGGCGGATCTGGTGGATTCTTATAACGGGGATACCGCGGCGCGCGACCGGATGCATAACGCCCAGTGTCTTGCCGGAATGGCATTTTCCAATGCACTTCTTGGTATTGTGCATTCCATGGCACATAAAACAGGCGCTGCATTTGCTGACTATGGCGCGCATATTATCCACGGCGCTGCAAACGCCATGTATCTTCCAAAGGTAATCGCATTCAACGCAAAGGATGAAACTGCGAAAAAGCGTTACGGAGTGATTGCTGACTACATGAAGCTTGGCGGAACAAATGATGATGAAAAGGTTAAGTTGTTAATTGATTATCTGAGAAAGATGAATGACGACCTGAAAATTCCGCACTGCATCAAAAACTACGGGGAAGACAGTTATCCGACAGAAAATGGTTTTGTACCGGAGGAAGTATTTTTAGAGCGTCTGCCTGAAATTGCTGCAAATGCCATTTTAGATGCCTGCACCGGCTCCAATCCAAGACAGCCTTCCCAGGAAGAAATGGAAAAGCTGTTAAAATGCTGCTACTATGACACAGAGGTGGATTTCTAGGAAGTATATATTGTTATTATATAAAAAGGAGGACTGTCTGGTCAGTCCTCTGTTTTTATTGCCTGAACGGCTGTAATTTTATTTTCTGATAACGTCTTTCAGCCGCACAACAACCTCCTGTGATAATATACCGATAAGCAGCCCTGTAAAAAGTCCTGCAATAAACAGCACCGGAATATAAAATAAAATATTATAATTCTCAACAACAAGCGCAGCCACAAAAAGCTGTCCGATATTATGGCTGATGCCTCCTGTCACGCTGACAAAAACCATATGCAGTTCCATACGTTTTAACAGCCACATAACAAGAAAACTGAGAAGCCCGCCTGCCAGTGAATAAAGAATGGCGAACATATTTCCAAATAAAAATCCGGTCAGAATAATCCTGAGAAAGGAAACAGCGGCTGCTTCTTTTGCCCCCATCGTATATAAAACCAGAAGGACCACAAGATTGGCAAGTCCCAGCTTTATGCCCGGAATTCCGAAATTAATGGGAATCAGGCTTTCTATATAACTGCAAATCATGGCAGCTGCCGTAAACATTCCAAGCATTGGGACAGTACGCGCGCTATGGTTTGCCCGCAGTGTTTTCTTTTTTTCCTTTGAATCCGGTTTCATGGTTTCTCCTGTTTTGGCTTATTGCGCCATGCCATCAATTTCTAAAGTCTCTTTGTTTTCAACCGTAACCACTACTTTATTTGGCAGGCAGACAATAGTTTCATGCACCAGGGAAATGGATTTTTGTCTGACACAGAGCTTGTCCGGACAGTCGGCGCTTTCCATATATGCTTTCCGATTTCTGATGACCAGTGTGTTCGTCACGTAGCCATTCCCGTCTTTTATGGAAATGGTCTGGTCTTTGGAAAGGGAATAGGTTCCGTATGTTTCTCCGTCACGCGTAACCACAACCTGACCGCCGTTCTGGTGAAAAAATATATAAAATAAACATAATCCTGCCAGACATACAGCAAGTAAAACCGCAATAAATATATAGTCTTTTTTTCCGAGTTTTTTACGCATTGGATACAATTTCCCCCAGATAATAAAACCCTTTGCATTCGGTCAGCTTTACCTGTAACAGTTTTCCTGTCATATCCTCTGTTCCCTTAAAATGCACAATGGAGTTATTGGACAGACGGCCTGTCATCAGTGAGGAATCCTGCGTATTTTCTTCTTCTGCCAGAACCTCCACTGTTTTTCCCTCCAGTGCCGAAGCTTTTTTTGCACTAATCTGCTGGACGGTTTTCAGTAACAGGTCAAAACGCTCTTTTACTTCCTCTTCCGCCACCTGGTTTTCCATGGCAGCTGCCGGGGTACCGGTGCGTTTTGAATAAATAAAGGTAAATGCACTGTCAAATTCCACCTGCTTTACCACATCAAGCGTTTCCATAAAATCTTCTTTAGTTTCCCCCGGAAATCCTACGATAATATCGGTTGTCAGTGCAATATCAGGTATTGCATGACGCAGTTTTTCCACCAGCGCCAGATACTGGTTTTTATCATAATGACGGTTCATGTTTTGAAGGATTCTGGAACTGCCGGACTGCAGAGGCAGATGCATGTGTTTGCATACTTTATCACATTCTTTCATCGCAAGAATCAGATCATCGGATAAATCCTTTGGATGGGACGTCATAAAACGGATGCGTTTTAATCCCTCTATTTTATTCACTTCTCGAAGCAGGTCTGCAAAGCCCGTGGGATTTTCCAGGTTTTTGCCATAGGAATTAACATTCTGTCCCAGCAGCATTACTTCACAGACGCCGTCGGCAACAAGGGCTTTTATTTCCCGTATGATTTCCTCCGGTTTTCGGCTTCTTTCACGTCCCCGCACATAGGGCACAATGCAGTAACTGCAGAAATTGTTGCAGCCAAACATAATATTGACGCCGGATTTAAAAGAAAATTTACGCTTGTTTGGAAGGTTTTCAACAATTTTATCGGTCTCCTTCCAGATATCCATAATCATGGAACCGGATTCCATACTGTTATACAAAAGTTCGGCAAATTTATAAATATTATGGGTGCCGAAAACCAGGTTCACAAAGCGGTAGGATTTCTGTATTTTTTCAACGACCTGCTCCTCCTGCATCATGCAGCCGCAGAGTGCAATCATCATATGCGGATTCTTTTTTTTGTAATTGGAAAGATAACCAAGCCGCCCATATACTTTGTTGTTTGCGTTTTCACGCACGGTGCAGGTATTGTAAATGACAAAATCCGCATGCTCGTCTTCTGTTTCCTCATAGCCGATATCCGTAAGTATTCCGGTAAGTTTTTCGGAATCCCTGGCGTTCATCTGACAGCCAAAGGTTTTTACACAGCACACCGGTTTGCGCCCTAATTCTTCCTCAAGTTTTTGCACATATTTCCTGCATTTAGCCATAAAATAATACTGTCTGGCAGGCTCTTCTGCAGGCGGTTCTGCGGCTATATCTATTTTATCTAAATCAATTTCGTTATACATTTCTCTTGACTTTTTTCCCTTTCTATCATAAATCCCCTTTTACAAACTTTATGTATTCTTTTAAATCCAGCCCTTTATTCATCTTTTTTGCCAGGGGAATCAAATGTTCCGGAAGGTCATCTTCCCCGATATAAGGAAATACAAACATCTGACTGCCATCCTCATTTTCAAAAAATTCCCCTTCTTTGCGGATATCCGCTATCGTCCGGGCAAGGATTTTATTAATTTCACGGTTTTGTTTTGCAATCGCTTCCTCAAGTTCATCCGTATCCTTAAATCCCTTTATGATTTCCTCATCTTCATCATTCAGGCAGTTTTCATATAAATATTTCTGAACCCTGGCAAAACCTTCCATGCCGGGTTCAGAATATCCATACTCTTCCGGAATATATTGAAAGGCAAGCAAATCCGAGGCACAATATGTCCCGTCATTTTCCTCTTTATATTTTTTTATGCTTTCCTCACAGTTTTTTACGGTCTGTACAATTACTTCGCATGAAAAAAGATATTCTGCGGTTACATTGTAATTCATGCGAAAACACATGGCATAAATATTTTTTCCCTGGTCCCAGAATTTAAACTTAATATTACGCACAGTCTGCCGAACGGCAAAATCAAACAGTTTTTCCAGTTCGCGTTTGTCCGGTTTTCTTTCACTGGCACTTTTATCATCTTCTATGTTTTCCAGTACTTTTAGAACCAGTTCCAGTTTTTCTTCCGGCAGTGCTTCCACTCTTTTTATGATATGCTGCCTTAATTCGGTCATGAATTAATTCCCCTCCCTATCAAATGCTGGAATTACCGTATCTGCCCGTTCCCATAAATAATGTATTTATAGCTTGTAAGGGCTTCCAGTCCCATCGGACCCCTTGCATGAAGTTTCTGTGTACTGATACCGATTTCTGCACCGAAACCAAACTCGTTTCCATCAGAAAACCGGGTAGAAGCATTCACGTAAACGCATGCCGCATCCACTTCGTCCAGAAACTTCTGGGAAACATCATAATCTTTTGTGATAATCGTTTCAGAATGGGACGTATTATAGGTATTAATATGGTTAATTGCTTCCTCCACAGAGTCCACTACCTTAACCGATAAAATATAATCCAGATATTCCATGCCCCAGTCATCTTCTTCTGCTTTTTTTACAAGCGGCAGTTCTTTTCCCAGGCATTCAACCGCATAATCATCCCCCCTGAGTTCCACCTGGGATTCTTCCAGTGCCTCATAAAGTTTTGGAAGAAATTCCTTTGCAACCGCACGGTGTACAACAATGGATTCACAGGCGTTGCAGACGCCGATTCGTTGCGTCTTTGCATTTTTAATGATATTTACTGCCATGTCAAAATCTGCAAATTCGTCCACATAGACATGGCAGTTTCCGGTTCCGGTCTCGATAACCGGAATCGTTGCATTGTTTACCACGCTCTGGATTAATCCGTTTCCGCCTCTTGGTATCAAAAGATCCACATACTGTTTCATCTGCATAAACCGGTTGGTGGTTTCCCTGTCTGTCTGTTCAATCAGGCTTAATGCCCCGTCAGGAATTTCCATCGAAAAAAGCGCTTCCTGCATAGCAGATACAATCGCAATATTAGAATGGATTGCATCGCTGCCGCCCTTTAAAATGGCACAGTTTCCCGATTTAAAGCACAATCCGAATGCATCTGCCGTCACATTCGGCCGTGCTTCGTAAATAATTCCGATGACGCCGATGGGAACCCTGCGTTTTCCGATAATCAGTCCGTTCGGACGCTTTTTCATGGATAAGACTTCACCGATTGGATCATCTAATTTTGCAATTTCCCGAAGACCGTCTGCCATACCAAGTATACGGTCATGGTTTAGGGCAAGCCGGTCTAAAAGACCTTCCGGCATATGATTTTTTCTGCCGTTTTCCATGTCTTTCCCATTTGCCAGAAGAATTTCTTCTTCATGTGCAAGCAGCGCATCCGCTGCTTTACATAAAGTCCTGTTTTTTATTTCTGCATCAAGCATTCCGACTTTTGTGCGGACATCATGCGCTTTTTTACATAACTCTTCCAAGTTCATTTCCATTTTTGAAACCTCCTTTATGAACGTCTGTCTATTCTGAATTTGCTTTGCAGCAGATGGACATGATCTCAGTGACTGCTTATCATCTGTTCACTGTCGCTTATAATTTCATGAAGCCGGATATCATGTACTTCCACCGGAATTTCAAAAAGAAGCTGCTCTGCATAGGCAATTCCCACAGCATAAAGATTCCTGTGCTTGGCAAGGTAACGGTCATAATAGCCTCCGCCGTAACCAATCCGGTATCCCTCTTTTGAAAATGCAACACCGGGAACCAGCAGAACGGATTTTTCCGGTGAAAAATTTACGGTATAAAACTGCTTAAGGTCATACTTTTCTGTATCCGGCTCTAATACGGAAAACGCACCTTTTTCCAGCTCTTTTTGTGAATGGACACAGAAAAAATCCATCTGTCTTCCGGATACTTTCGGAAAAAACAGACGTTTATTACTTTTCCATGCATTTTGTACAAAATCCCACAGGCTTACTTCGCTTTGAATGGCGGCATAGACAAGGATATTTTCTGCCTTTTTGAACCAGCGGGCATTAAGAAGCCGGGACGTAATGATTTTTTCTTTTTCCCTGCGGATTTCCTCCGGAATTGAATCCCGCCTGTCTTTCATCTGTGCCCGGATTTTTTGTTTATCTTCCATCTGTTTTATTCCTGGTGTTTTTATTGTATTTTTCACCGAGGTTTTCCACACTGCCGTCTGGGTTTACCATGTCAATATTATTAAGCTGTGCACGCAGGTTTCCTTTTACGTCTGCGATAAACTCTTTGCGCAGTCCGGCCTGTTCTTCCTTCTCTTCTGCAGAAAGCCCCTCATTTTTGGATTTTTTATATAATTCATTAATGCGGTTTATTTTTTCATCCTTCATATTGCTGCTCCTATTCTAAAATATATTCCGCAAGATTAAAATCGTTTTTTTTATGTGCTATAAAAAGTGTTCCTCTGTAATCATCTGCAAAAATATCAGAAATCACCCTGACATCCGCACCATTCGCAATAATCATATCTGTGCCGGAACTGGTTGCAATTTTTGCAGCGGTCAGTTTGGTTATCATTCCCCCGGTTCCCACATTGCTCCCGGTTGTCTTTTTTGCCATTCCATTAATTCGTTCATCAATCGAATCCACCACACGAATCAGCTCTGCATCCGGATTTTTGTGGGGGTCATCCGTATACAGTCCGTCAATATCCGACAGAAGAATTAATAAATCCGCTCCTACCAGTGAGGAAACCAGTGCGGACAATGTATCATTATCGCCAAACTGCATTTCATAGGTACTGACAGTATCATTTTCATTGACGACCGGAACCACTCCCAGCTTAAACAGCTCTTCAAATGTGTTTTTTGCATTTTCCCTTGAAACCGGATTTATCATGGTATTTTTTGTAATCAGAACCTGTCCTGCTGTATGGTTATATTCTGCAAACAGCTTCTGGTATGTCATCATCAGCCGTCCCTGTCCGACCGCGGCGCATGCCTGTTTCATGGAAATATTGGTGGGGCGTTTTTTGATTCCCATTGCTGCCCTTCCAACTGCAATTGCCCCGGAACTCACCAGACAGACATCCGCCCCCAGGTTTCTTAAATCGCAGAGCGCCCGGACAAGATGCTCCAGTTTACCAAGGTTCTGCCGTCCGGTCTGCGCGTGTGTGATGGACGAGGAGCCGATTTTTACTACTACCCGTTTGTATTTTATTTGATTGTCCATAACTTTTCCTTTTGATAATTCTATCGCATAATTTTAAAGAATGTACTGCAAAATTTTCCATAATTAATGCTATTATTTACGATTGCATTCAGGAGATATTTTAGCATAGTTTCCAGGTTATCACAAGATTCTTTCACTTGATTTGCTCCATATAGTAAGTATTCCCATTCCGCTCATCAAACCGTTTTGCAATTTCGACATATTCATGATAATACATCTCTGCCAGTTCTGCCACAGAATAGCCGTCCTTTGTTTTTTCAACCGGTATCTGCGGCAGTGAAATATTAATAAATTCTCGTTCCTCCTGCAGCGCATGGAACAACTGGTACGCGCCCTTTGCAAACAGCATTTTATAACGCGGATTACGGACATCCAGCTCTTCCTTTATTAACTTCTGAAAAATCTCAATGCCCTGCGCCCTGTCGTACAGACTGCAGTAATAAAGCATCTCCCCTGCGGTTTCTCCGGTCAGTCCCATCGCCTTTCTTTTAAAAACGATTGGATATAAAAGATCAAAATATTTTTTGCTTTTTTTCCGATGCCTCTGTTTACAGAAATATGTCATAAGCGTGCAGTAGGTCTGTCCCGGCACCTCCGCACAGGCAAGCAGGTGATTTAAAATCGGCTTTACCTCCTCAAACGCCTTGTCCACCTGCCCGGTTCTCAAATCATAGTCCACCTGCGCATTCAGCTCACAGGCTTTGCAGTCGCATAAATAATCCTGCCGGCACATCTGCATTTTCCAGTTGGCTTCTTTTGCCTTTTCCTCGTCAATATCCTGATATACAGAACGTTTTTTATGGTAATAGGAACGCAGGGAATAGCCGTTTTCTTTACATCTTTTTTTGTATTCCCCAAGATATGAGTCAATTTCCTTCAGGGAAATCTGGGGAAAGTCTGTCGCGCCTGTCAGTATCCATTTAAACGCCCACAAAACATCATAAGTATCCACAAAGTCACTGTTTTCTTCCTCCATTGCAAGTAACTGCGGAAATGTAACCAGCGCGTCCATCGTATCCCCGTAAAAAATGGATTCCTCCACTAAATCCAGACGGATTTGCAGCTGGTTTCTGATATCCTTTTCCAGATCTGCCTGCCGGACTGCCGCTTTCATTGCACTGATTTTTGCTTCTCCGTGCGCCGCTTTTTGGTATTCACGCATTAATTCATTTAAATTCCGATTTTCCATATTCTTCCAAACTCCTTTTATATGATTTGCTCCATTACCTGTGACGCCCGGCAGGGCGCCACCCACGCAAATCATTTCGCGAAGCGAATTTTTCATATGATTTGCTCCATTACCTGTGACGCCCGGCAGGGCGCCACCCACGCAAATCATTTCGCGAAGCGAATTTTTCATATGATTTGCTCCATTAACTCCAGAATCTTCCTGTTCATCACCTGCAGTTCATTATTTCGAAGCGGAAATCCACCAATCATCAGGGACTGCACATACAGGATTTCAATCACCATTTCCACCTGACTGGTCTGTTCAAATTCACAGAGCTTTTTCACAATCGGATTATTATAATTAAAATACAGAACTGCACTGGCTTTATCCTGAAGTTCACTGGCGAAAGAATCCAGCATTCCCATAAACAGGCTGCCTGATTTTTCCTTTGCCTGGTTTAATTCCCGCAAAAGCTTTGCATCACTGTCCACATAATAAAACACCGGAAGCTGGTCCGGCCGGAAGTGTTTAAATTCCACGTCGCAGTCGTACTTTTCCATGACTTTTCCTGCAGTGATTTTAAAACGGTCCAGCTGTTCCAGTTCATCAATGCTGCAGTTTTTCATCAGTGCAAGAATATCCTGCTCCTGCAGGGGGTTTATTTTAATACCAAACAGCTCCGACATACGGTACAGAAGCTCCCCGTCATATACGTATCCGGCATTGATCAGCAGCCTGCCCTGCGCAAAAAATATCTGCGACATCTGGTTAAACTGTTCGATTTCCGTGGTATAAATTAATTCCTCTCCCAGAGCCAGCAAATCCTTTCCGCTTAACATTCCCTGCGTGGTGTGAAACTGGAAATAAGGAATCAGAATCTCAAACAGCTCCTGGTTTTCAATGGCAATGGATTTTAAGCCGCGCTGGTGGATATTTAAAAACGTACCAAACTTCTGCCCGCCCGTTTTTGATAACTCTATAATATAAGCTGCAATACATCCGGCAATTTCCCTGCGTGTTTCGGCAAGAACCCTGTCCTTGTAAAAATTTTCCCTCGAAGCCGTAGGCCGCAGCGCTTTTGCATTTAAAATGCACCTGACAAATACCGCCCATTCCGGAATCAGTCCGTCCCCGTCTTCCGTCAAGAGCATATTTTTCAGATATAACCGGTGGTTTTGCGTTCCGGCGGCAGAAACCTCATATGGCAGAATATAGGCAACCCCGTCTACTATTCCGCTATCGGAATGAATCGGAATATAGTCAAAGAACTGCTCCCCGAACGTAAGCATGCCAAACGAAAGCACTTCGTCCCGGTTTGGATTTTCACTCTCCCACGGAAGATATACTTTATTCACCTGCCTGCGTTCATTTCCGTCATTTAAGGTAATCGGATAAGGCAGAAGCATTCCATAATAATGAACCAGCATACGAATCAGCTCAGACGTAAAATAGTCTTCACAGCCGCTTTTGCACTTTAAATACACGCTGCTGCCTCCGTCCTTAATACGGTCAGGAACTTCAATTTCTTTTATTGTATAGGTTCCGTCCGGTTTTCCGCACCACTCATGGCAGGAACCGTCTTTGACAGAATGGGTTTTTAAGATAATTTCATCCGAAACCATAAAGCAGGAAAGGATACCGATTCCAAACCTGCCGATAAATTCCTCTGACAAAACCCCGTTTTCAATGTCGCGTTTGGAGGATTCCCCGATAATTGCAAGAAACTGGTGGATTTCAGCTTCCGTGAGTCCGGTTCCGCTGTCGGAAAACAGTATGGACTCCTTCTCTTTGATATCTATGTAAATACTGCCGCTGTCATAAGAGCCGTCCATCATCTTTCTTGCCTGTATGGCGTCCATACCGTTCTGAAGCAGCTCGCGGATGTAAACAGCCGGACTGCTGTACAGGTGTTCGGAAAGTATATCAATCATTCCTCCCAGGTTTACTTTAAAGCGAAAATTGTCTTCCATAAAATTTCCCAGCCTTTCCCGTTTCAGTATTATGTCTCTTATTTTACACTATTTCCAGTAAATTTGCTCGCTTTTTCTTTATTTTTGTTATTTGTAGGAAAATTCGGCCTGCACTCCGGCATTCATGCCTGGACTGAAAAAATTATAAATAATTAAGAATTTAATTCTTGTTTCACAGAAAAAATTGTTGTATTCTACTGTTAAAGATTGGAGTCATCATTATGAAAAATAATAATAAAATATCATTTGTACTGACAGCGGTTCTCGTCCTTTCGCTGTTATTCGGCTGCTCACCGGAAGAAAAAAGTATCACTAAAACCGGATTTTATTTTGATACTATCATTACCATTACACTCTATGGAACAGATAATGAAAAATATATTGGGTCCTGTTTCTCCCTTGCCAGCGACTATGAGCGAAAGTTTTCCAGTACAATCAAAGACAGTGAAATTTCACAGATTAACGAGTCTCCCGGAAAATATGTTACGGTAAGCGATGAAACCATAGAGCTGTTACAGGACGGTATTTCCTATGGAAAGCTCAGCAATGGAAAATTTGATATTACGATTGGAAAACTGTCCGAATTGTGGAATTTTTCAGAAATAGCAAAAAATCTGGAATCGGAAAACAATGAAACAGATGCTTCTGTTCTGCCTGACGAAAAACAGATAAAAGACGCAGTATCCCATATCGGTTATCAATCCATAAAAATAAAGGGAAATAAAGTGAAACTAACGGATTCCAGTGCAAAAATCGACCTTGGAGGAATCGCAAAGGGATATATCGCGGATAAAATGCGCCAGTATCTGACAAGCCAGGGAATCACAAAGGGAATTATCAGTCTGGGCGGAAATGTCATGACCCTTGGTCCCAAATCCGACGGCGCATTTTATTCCATTGGTATCCAGAAACCTTTTGCCAAAACCGGTACCAGTCTTGGCACACTGAAAGTGAAGGATGCTTCCGTTGTATCCTCCGGGATTTATGAACGCTATTACCGCGTGGATGACAGGCTCTACCATCATATTTTAGACACCAGTACCGGATATCCTGTGGAAAACGGTCTGTACCAGGTAACGATTATCAGCAAAAGCTCCATGGACGGCGATGCACTCAGCACAACAGTATTTGCACTTGGTGCCAAAGACGGCATGGAACTGGTGGAACATACAAAGGACACGGAAGCCATTTTTGTCATGGAAGACGGTGAAATCTTACAGAGTTCCGGCATGGGCACGGAAATCATTTTTACAGAGGAATAAAAAAACGGTACAGCTTGCTGTACCGTTTTTTATACTTATAAAATAATTTTCTTTGGACACTTTTCTGCACAGATGCCGCATCCGCTGCATTTCTCCTGGTCGATGTATGCAACGTTGTCAATTACATGCACTGCATCATTCGGGCAGTTCTTCTCGCACAGATGACAGCCGATACATCCCACAGAGCAGGCTGCCATAACATCCTTGCCCTTATCCTTTGAGTTACACTGTACGAGATGTACAGCCTCATAAGGCACCAGCTCAATCAGGTTCTTCGGACATGCCGCAACACACTTGCCGCAGGCCTTACATGCCTT
The DNA here is from genome assembly GCA_910587655.1 of uncultured Agathobacter sp. Classification (GTDB taxonomy): domain Bacteria; phylum Bacillota; class Clostridia; order Lachnospirales; family Lachnospiraceae; genus Roseburia. The sequence continues at coordinate 145,464 of CAJUND010000005.1, forward strand.
CTGGTCCACCTTTGCAATACCGTCAACAATATGGATGGCGTCAAACGGACATGCCTTTACGCAGGTGCCGTAACCAAGACATCCGTAATTACAGGATTTCGGTCCGCCGTTTGGTACAAATGCCATGGCGGTACAGTCCGTAATACCAGTGTAGTCATAGTCCTTGTTTGCTTTCTCGCAGGTTCCGGCACATTTAACAAATGCCACTTTCTTTACGCCTGCTTCCGCAGAAACACCCATGATTTCACCGATTTTGGCTGCTACCGGATCTCCGCCGACCGGACACTGCCCGACCGGGGCCTCACCCTTTGCAATTGCTGCAGCCAGTCCGGAACATCCGGCATATCCGCAGCCGCCGCAGTTGTTCCCCGGAAGCTCGCCTAAAACAGCCTCCTCACGGGGATCAACCTCAACCTTGAATTTTTCTCCAGATACACCGAGGAAAAATCCAAGAATAATTCCCACGCAGCCCACAACAAGGGCTGCTACAATAATTGCAGTAACATTCATATGTCTTTTCCTCCTATATCATTCCTGAGAAGCCCATGAATGCAATGGACATCAGGCATGCCGTTAAAAGCACAATTGCTGTTCCCTGAAACGGCTTTGGAATATCATTGTATTCAATTTTCTCACGAAGTCCCGCCATAAGTACGATGGCAATGAAAAAGCCGACGGCTGTGGCAAGACCATATACAACACTCTCTAACAGATTGTACTCAAAGGTGACGCAGTTAAGCGCGACACCGAGTACCGCACAGTTTGTGGTAATCAGCGGAAGAAACACGCCAAGTGATTCATATAATGGCGGCATCTGCTTCTTTAAAAACATCTCAACAAACTGCACCAGCGCTGCAATTACAAGAATAAAAACAATCGTCTGCAGGAAACGCAGGTCAATCCCTTTATTCAGTAATGCAGAATTTGCAAGTATAAATTTATAAATCAGTCCGGTTACAAAAGATGCTACTGTAATTACGAAAATTACAGCCCCGCCCATGCCGGCGGCTGTCTTTGTATTCTTAGATACTCCAAGGAAAGGACAGATACCGAGAAACTGACTTAACACTACGTTGTTTACGATTGCAGCAGATACTGCAAGCAGTACTAATGATGCTAATGAACTCATCCCTACTCTCCTCCTTATTCAGATTTCCCGGCTGCCTGGCTTTTTCCTGTACATCCTGCAGACATTCCGCAGTTTGCACAGTCACCGGACAGACATCCTGCCGGCTCGGCAAGCGGCTTTCCTTTGGCTTCCATCTTCTTGCGGACAATATTCATTCCTGCAACTAAAAATCCCAGCACAAGGAATGCTCCCGGTGCCATAATAAAGATGGTAGCCGGTGTATACCCTTTGATGGATGACAGAAATGCAAGACCAAAAAACGTGCCTGCACCTAAAATCTCACGGATTAAACCGATGATGGTCAGTCCCATCGTGAAACCAAGTCCCATACCGATTCCGTCGAACACAGACTCCACCGGTCCATTTTTGGAAGCATAGCTTTCTGCACGGCCTAAAATAATACAGTTTACAACTATCAGTGGAATGTATACACCCAGTGATTTTGACAGTGCCGGCAGATATGCCTGCATTAAAAGCTGCACAACCGTAACAAGGGAAGCCACAATTACGATAAATGCAGGAATACGCACACCATTTGGAATGATATTACGGAACAGGGAAATCAGAAGGTTGGAACATACCAGCACCACCAGTGTGGAAAGTCCCATACCAAGTCCGTTAATGGCCGAAGATGTAACCGCAAGTGTCGGACACATGCCAAGCATCAGGACAAAAGTCGGATTCTCCTTAATTACGCCGTTGTATAAACGTTCTGTGTATTTATTCATTACCTGCACCTCCTAACGCATTCTGGAAGTAATAAATTGCAGCATTACAGCCGTTTGCCATTGCCTTTGAAGTAATGGTGGAACCGGTGATTGCTTCAATTTCATGTTCAGCCGAAGCAGCCTGCTTGACTACTTTAAACTCAGATACATTCTTTCCTTCAAACTGGCTGTAAAACTCCTCTTCCTCTGCCTTCATTCCAAGTCCCGGAGTTTCAGCAATATCCGTGATGGAATATCCGTTTACCGTACCGTCATTTTTAATTCCAACGGAAAATGTAATACTTGCCTGGCTTGCGTCCTTTGCTGTTACAGTAATTACATAACCAAGCGGATTGCCGCTTTTATCTGCAGCAAGCTCAATATCATCAATCGTATCGCTGAACCCGGCTTCAGAAACCAGCTTGTTTGCCTCTTCCTTGTCATATTCCTGCGGGGTAAAACTGTCAGCATCCGTAAAAACCATCTGGTATGCTTCTTTTTTAGCCTCCTCATTTGCTTTTTCAATCGGCGTCTTTGTAATTTCATAGACAAAACCGAGAATCAGTCCAAGCGCCAGTGTAAAGGCAGTTAAAATCAAAGCGTCATGTACAATCTTTTTATTCATTCTTCCCTGCCTCCTTTACCTTCACAACCCCGAATGCCCTTGGAACCGTAAATTTCTCAATAATCGGCACAAGCAGGTTGCTTAAAATAATTGCAAAGGAAACTCCCTCTGCGTTCGCACCGAAGCAGCGGAACAGTCCTGTTAAAAGTCCGCAGCAGATACCGAATACAATCTGCCCCTTCGGTGTAATCGGGGAGGTAACATAGTCGGTTGCCATAAAGAATGCGCCAAGCATCAGACCGCCGCCGCACAACTGCGCAACCACATAGTTCATATCAAATCTGTCTGCCCCGAAAATAAACATGAATACGGCAAATGTAAGGATATAGGATGCCGGAATCTTAAGGTCAATGACACCAAGGAGAATCATAATAACTGCTCCGATTAAAATTGCAATCACAGATGTCTCACCGATGGTTCCGGGAATCTTACCTGTCAGCATATCCATAACATTTACTGAAGAAAGCCCCTCATTTCTTATCATTGCAAGAGGCGTTGCCCCGGAATAAGCCTCAAATTTACTGCTTGCATAATTTGTCATGTCAGCAGCAAAGGCAATCAGCAGGAAACAGCGTCCGCCAAGCGCCGGATTCATAAAGTTCTGCCCAAGTCCTCCAAACATCATTTTTACAATGACAATGGCAAAAACAGCGCCGATGACTGCCTCCCACCATGGAAGGGATGCCGGAAGATTCATTGCAAGCAGAAGTCCTGTGACAACTGCGCTTAAATCCGGAACAGAATTCTTTTTATGTACAATCCTGTCAAACACCCATTCTGATGCAACACAGGCTGCAATGGTTACTAAAATTAAAATCAATGCTTTGTAGCCAAAGTTATAGATACCAAAAAATGCGGCTGGAAGCAATGCAATGATTACGTACAGCATCACGTTACTGGTAGAGTCCTTGGCACGAACATGCGGTGAAGATGAAACCTGATATTTTTCACTCACAACTATCCACCTCTTTCTTTTATTTTTGTTTTCTCTTTTCTGCCAGGACCAGTTTTTTCATGGTCTTTACAGATTGTGCAACCTGGCGTCTGGAAGGACAGACATAAGTACAGCTTCCGCACTCAATACACTCCAGTCCGTGCCAGTTTTCAAACTCTTCCATCTGCCCGGTGTTGCCGAATTTGGCAAGCCTGCTTGGAATCAGGTTCTCCGGACATGCCTCCACACAGCGTCCGCAGTTAATGCAGGCAAGCGGTTCTCCCATCTCCGCAACAGCGTCTTTGCTGAAACAAAGGATGGATGAGGAAGTTTTTGTCGTTGGAATATCCAGGCTGAACATGGAAAATCCCATCATCGGACCGCCGGAAATGATTTTTTCCGGTTCCGTGGTAAATCCTCCGGCTGCATCCACAAGCTGCTGGTATGGTGTTCCCATACTGTAAAGGAAGTTGGATGGATTTTTTACGGCGTCACCAGTCACGGTTGATACACGCTTCATAACCGGAATACCATTCTTTACTGCCTGGTAAACTGCAATAATGGTCTCTACATTATCCACAATACATCCTGCATCAGCCGGAAGCATTTTGGAATTAATTGTCCTTCCGGTAACTGCATAGATCAGCTGGCGCTCACCGCCCTGCGGGTACTTCGTCATAAGCTCGCAGACTTCCATGCGGGGCTCATCCTTTGTCAGTTCCCTTAACTTTTCGATACAGTCCGGCTTGTTGTTTTCTACACCGAATACGCCTTTTGCATTTTCAAAAAGCTGCAGAATAATCTTCATGCCGGCAACCAGTTCATCCGGATTTTCCATCATTCTGCGGTAATCTGCCGTCAGATACGGCTCACATTCCGCACAGTTGGCAATGATGTACTCAATTTTATCCGGCTCCTTCGGTGACAGCTTGACGTGTGTCGGAAATCCGGCTCCGCCCATACCTACCACTCCGGCTTCTTTGACTTTGCCGATAATTTCTTCTTTTGATAATGAAGCCACATCATCAACAGTTACGTATTCTACCTCCTGAAACTGGTCATCGCTTTCAATTACAATGGAATTAACCATGTCCCCGACAGCCACCCGCCGCGGTTCAATCTTTGTAACTTTTCCGGAAACAGATGAATAAATCGGGGAAGAAACGAAGCCTCCTGCTTCTGCAATCTTCTGTCCTTTTAACACCGCATCTCCTACTGCGACAACCGGAGTTGCTGGCGCACCGATATGCTGGGACATCGGAAATACCAGTTCTCCCTTGGGTAAAACCTCTTTGATTGGCGCATCCTTTGCCAGTTCCTTTCCCTCATAAGGATGAACGCCGCCTTTAAATGTTTTCAAACCCATTCTTGTGCCCTCTTTCCTGTTATTTCGCAACATTCGTTACGTTTGTTCCTGTCAAAACTCCATAGTTTCCGACAGATTATCATTTAAATTATAGCACTTTTTCCCTAATTTTGAAGATGAAAATTTAATTTTTTATTTATATTTTGTATTATTTTTCGTACAAGAAAGTGACTCTTTCCAGAATTTGTGGTAAAATAAATGAAACACCTGAATGACAACCGATAAAGGAGCCTGCCATGAAAACAACACACAAAGAACAATTATATATTAAGCAGGATATGCTTACCGACCAGCTTTTTGATGGACATTCCATCTTTTTTGATATTGAAACGACCGGATTTTCCCCAAAACAGTCCAGCCTTTACATGATTGGCTGTGCCGCCAGGTCAGAAGGCAGGATCTGTATCGACCAGTTTTTCGCGGAAGATCCTTCTGAGGAAAAGCAGGTGATTTCCGCTTTTCTGGATATCCTCAGACAGTATGATACCATCATTTCATTTAACGGCGTGGGATTTGACATTCCCTACCTTAAGGCAAAATGTGATTTTTACGGGCTTTCTGAGAATCTGAAGGATTATCATTACCTGGATATCTTCAAATCGGTTTCCGAACTGAAATTTTTACTGAAACTGCCGAACTATAAACAAAAATCCATAGAAGCATTTTTAGGAATTAACAGGGAGGACCGGCAGACAGGAGGAGAGCTGATTAATGTATATCTGGATTATGTAAAAAATCCTGATGAAAAAGCATATGAACTTCTGCATATACATAATTATGAAGACGTTATCGGAATGATAGACCTGCTTCCCGTACTCTCCTATCTGGAGCTTTTTAACGGGCAGTATGCAATTCTTTCCACAAGAATAGACACATACCATACATTTACCGGAAAAACCGGAACTGAATTAATTATTACAATGGCTAATGATTATCCTGTACCTAAACGGATTTCCCACAAACTGAATGATTTTTATCTGATGATCAGCAGGGAACGCACTTCCATCAGGGTACCGATTTTTGAAGGCGAACTCCACTATTTTTACCCTGATTATAAAAATTATTATTATCTTCCCAAAGAAGATATGGCGGTACATAAAAGCGTTTCTTCTTACGTGGATAAGGAATTCCGGGAACCAGCCAGTGCCGCAAACTGCTATACCAGAAAATCCGGCAGTTTCCTCCCCCAGCAGCGCAACATTATGAAACCCGAATTTCTGAAACAATACAAAGACAAAACCAGTTATTTTGAAGTAACAGATGACTTCTGTTCCTCTGATATTATGCTCCGGCGTTATGTGGACCATATTTTAAAATATATGTTTGAAACAAAAAAATAGTACAGATTGTACTACTCTAACTAAAAAAACTTTCCCCGTCAGGGGAAAGTTTTTTATTCCTCTTTTGAAAAATAAAAACTGCTCATTCTGTTATAGCCAAGCTCTTTATAGTTTGTAATCTGCTCCGTACTTCCAATAAAAAGCACCCCGTGTTTTTTGAGCGAATGATAGAAGTTTTTATAAATCATATCCTTTGCCTCATCCGTAAAATAAATTACCACATTTCGGCAGAGAATCAGGTCAAATCCCTTTGGATATGTATCCTTAAGTAGATTATGCTCTTTAAAATTCACACAGCGTTTTATTTCATTTGCAATCTGGTAAGACCTTCCAACCTGCGTAAAATATTTCTTTTTTAAGTCTGCAGGAACATTTGCAACGCTTTTTTCATTGTACAGACCCACCTGCGCATGTTCAATCACCTGCTTGTCAATATCAGTAGCTGTAATATGTATATTTGACAGCGGAATATGCCGGGAAAATGCCATGACAAGCGAATACGGCTCATCACCGGTCGAGCAGGCAGCACTCCAGATATTAATGGATCTGCCCTGGTCTTTTAAAAGTTTCGGTATCACTTCTTCATCCATCAGCTTCCACTGGTCCGGATTCCGGTAAAACTCTGATACATTGATTGTAAGAAAATTAACAAATTTTTCAAATTTTTCTTTATCCGACTTAATCAGGCTAATATATTCATCATAATTTTTGCATCCGTTCTTTCCGGCAATTGTATCAATACGGCGGCGCATCTGTTTTTCTTTATAGAAATTAAGATCTATTTTTGTCAGCTGCAGAACATCTTTTTTAAACTTTTCATAATTGTCAAACATAATTTCCTCCCCCAGAACCGGTCGCGTGTCTCCTGTTCAGAAATTCCCCGAATGGCAGTTACAGTAACAAAAACTAAGAAGCTGCCATTTAACAGCTCCTTAGTCAGGTTTGTCTTCTTTAGTCCTCTGTTGCAGTATCATCCATTGCTGTCAAAGCTTTTATGCTTAAACTGATTTTCTTGTCGGCTTCATTAAAATCTACAATCTTTGCTTCCACTTCCTGGCCGATCTTTAATACATCTGACGGCTTCTCCACATGATCCTGTGAAATCTGTGATACATGAAGCAGTGCATCCACACCCGGTGCCAGTTCAACGAATGCACCAAAATCTGTCATGCGGGCAACCTTACCGGTCACCACGTTTCCTACAGCATACTTTTCTGTTGCACCGTTCCATGGATTTTCATCATCAAATTTCATACTGAGGGCAATTTTGGTCTCAGTCATATTTTTAATAAATACCCGGACCTGCTGTCCAACAGTAAAGACCTTCTTCGGACTTTCCACCCTGCCCCATGACATTTCGGAAATATGAAGCAGTCCGTCCACGCCTCCAAGGTCAATGAATGCACCAAAATCAGTAACATTCTTAACAGTTCCTTCCACAACGTCGCCAATATGAAGTCTGGCAAACAGTTCCTTCTGGATTTCTGCTTTTCTGGCTACCAGTAATGTTTTACGGTTACCAATGATTCTTCTCTTTTTCGGATCAAATTCCGTAATAATGAATTCGATCTCCTGGTCCTTGAATTTGGTTAAATCCTTCTCATAAGTATCAGATACCAGACTTGCCGGAATAAATACCCTGGTTTCATCCACAATGGCACAGACGCCGCCGGCAAGTACCTGGCTGACCTTTGCCTTAAGGACTTCCTGGCTTTCAAAAGCCTCTTCCAGTCTTTTGCTTCCTTTTTCAGCAGCAAGCCGCTTGTAAGAAAGGAGAACCTGTCCTTCGCCGTCATTCAGCTTAAGGACTTTGGCTTCCAGGGTATCGCCCGGCTTAACCACTGTAGTAAGGTCTATATTTGGTTCGTTTGTATATTCGTTTCGCGTAATGATTCCTTCTGACTTATAGCCGATGTTAAGGATTATCTCATCAGGCTTGACATCAATAACGGTACCCTCTACCACTTCTCCATTTCTTATAGATTTTAAAGATTCTTCCAACATTTGTTCAAAGCTCATTTCTGACATTCTTTGAAACCTCCTCGATGATATAGTTTGGGGTCGAAGCCCCTGCGGTAATACCTACGTTATTGATGGAGTGTATCTGACGATAATCCATATCCCTGCTCGTTTGTATATAGTAAGTATTTGCACATTCCTTTTTAGATATCTCATACAGTTTCTGTGTATTGGAACTGTGTCTGTCACCAATCACAATCATGGCATCGGAACGGCGGGCTAATATACGTGCTTCTGTCTGCCGCTCTTCTGTCGCACTGCAGATGGTATCTAAAACACTTATATCATACCCTTTTTTTCCGATAATTTCAACTAATTCTTGAAATTTATTGTAGTTAAATGTCGTTTGTGCCACAAAACAGACTTTTTCCCCCTCTTTTACGGGCAGATTTTCGATATCTTCAGGGGAAATTACGGTAAATGCGTTCTTACCGCAGACCCATCCCAGAATCCCCAGAACCTCCGGGTGTCTGTTATCTCCCGCAATAACGACCGTGTATCCGTTCCTGCTGTATTCTTCCACAAGGCGGTGGATCTTTTTGACAAACGGACAGGTAACATCAATAATTTCAAATCCGCACTCTTCCATTTTTTTATATTCCGCCCTGCTGATTCCGTGGGAGCGGATGATGATTCTGCCTTTGGGAACGGAATCCAGCTCTTCCTGGTTTTCTATAACTTTTACCCCTTTTTTTTCGAGGTCATGCACCACTTCTTTATTATGGATAATGGGGCCGTATGTGTAGACGGGAGTACCTGGATTTTTAATTTCCCGGTACACCTGCTCCATTGCACGCTTTACCCCGAAACAAAAGCCTGCGCTTTCTGCAACTGTCAGATTCATTTTGCTGCCCCTTGAATGATTTTTTTCATTTCAGAAACAACCCCGTCAATATCCAGGTCCGAAGAATCCAGAAGAACGGCATCGTCCGCCTGCTTTAACGGGGATACGTCCCTGTGCATGTCGCGGTAATCCCGGTCTATTATATCCTTTTCGATTTCTTCCAGACTGCATTCCGTGCCCTTTTCGCAAAGCTCGTCAAAACGCCTTCTGGCACGTACTGCGGAACTGGCTGTGAGATAAATTTTTACATCTGCATCCGGCAGAACCACCGTTCCGATATCACGGCCGTCCATAATCACGTTTTCCTTTGCCGCCAGCTGCCTCTGCAGTTGCACAAGCTTTGTCCGGACAACCGGATAAACGCTGGTTTCACTTGCCATTCTGCCGACTTCCTCCCTGCGGATAAAGGCGCTGACATTTTCCCCGTTTAAAAGTACCTGCTGTTCTCCGCCTTCATACCTTATTGTAACATCGACGTTTTCGCATGCACTGGCAACCGCCTGTTCGTCCCCTGCTTCTATGCCGCTTTGTATAAAATAATATGCCATGGCACGGTACATCGCTCCGGTATCGACATAAATGTATGACAAATCCGTTGCGAGTTTTCTTGCTATGGTGCTTTTTCCGGCTCCCGCCGGTCCGTCAATTGCAATATTAAATGACATTGTATTTCCTCCGTGGACTGTATTGGTTCCTGGCATATCACTCTTATTATGCCTATGAAAAATCTATCATATACCAGTGAGATTTTCAACCAATAATTGCTAATTCGGTTGACGAATGTCCGGAATATAGTAAAATAGAATGCAGCAGATGATTAAAGAAGGGAATATGATATGAATTTTCAGACAATCGGTTTTATCGGACTGGGACTGATCGGAGGTTCCATTGCAAAAAAAATAAAATCAAGTCATCCGGCCGTAAAAATTTATGCAGACGCCCGCCGCAAAGAAACCATAGAAGAAGCATTCCGCAATGGTTTAATCGAAAACAGCGCCCCTCCTGCGCTGTCCGTTTTCCATGACTGTGACTGTATTTTTTTATGCGCGCCGGTGCAGAAAAATATTTCCTGTCTCAGGGAATTAAAGGAAATTATCAGAAAGGACTGCATGATTACGGATGTCGGCAGCACCAAGACACAGATTCATGAGGAAGTAGAAGCCCTCGGACTCGGAAAAAATTTTATCGGCGGACACCCCATGACCGGTTCTGAAAAAACAGGTATTCAGAATGCCGACGCAGAAATTTTAAAAGATGCCTGTTATATTATTACCCCCTGCAGCGAAACATCAGAAGCAGATGTGGAGGATTTCAGGAAATTTGTACAGTCGCTTGGCTCGGTTCCGCTGGTGATGGACTGTAAAACCCACGATTATGCCACTGCAGCAATCAGCCATCTGCCGCATATGATTGCCTACACACTGGTAAACCTTGTACAAAATGCAGACAACACGCAGCAGACCATGAAAACAATTGCTGCCGGAGGATTTAAGGACCTGACCAGAGTCGCTTCCTCCTCTCCGGAAATCTGGCAGAATATCTGTATGTCCAACCAGGCTTCCATTCTTTCGCTCCTGGATGATTATACAAGGCTGCTTACCATGCTCCGCGGCTATATTGAGTCCGGCAATGCAGAAGCGCTTCTTGAATTTTTCCAGAAGGCAAAAGATTACCGGGACAGCATGTAACGCTTATCCCGGTTCATTGATTACCTGCTCTTCCAGAATTTCAAAATAATTTTCAAAAGTCTTTCTGCAGCAGGATGGATTTTTAATTATGATATGGTCTGTTACAAGACCTGGAATGGAAAACGCCATTGCCACCCTGTGATCTTCAAATGTTTCAATCTCACATCCATGCGGCTTTTCGGGATGAATCCTGATACTGTCCTCTTCCTGCTGTTCACAGTCAATTCCCATACCCGAAAGATTGGTAAGAATCGCCTGTATCCTGTCGCATTCCTGATACCGGATATGTCCGATTCCGGTAATGGTAACATCCGAATCTGCAAAAATGCTGACTGCGGCAAGTGTCAGCGCCTGGTCGGAAAATGACGACAAATCAAAGGTTCCGCCGTGCAGCCTTCCGTTTTCAGGCGGTGTGAGCAAAATTCCCCCGGCTTCTTCCTTCAGGCAGCATCCCATCTGTTCCAGCACACGCAGAAACTGAATATCCCCCTGCAGACAGTCTGCGTGGACATGCATGACCTTTGTCGGTACGCCCAGAACCGGGCACATGGCATAAAAATATGCAGCCGCAGAAATATCCGGCTCAATCCGGTAATTTCCGGCTTTATACGCAGCATCTTTTGATATTAGAAAGGTGTTTTTATCTTTCCTTGTTACCTGCACCCCAAACTCTGCCATCATTGCAATTGTCATTTCCACATAAGCCATACCGTGGCTGCCCTTCACATGAATCAGAAGGTCCTCGGTAAAGAGAACGGAAGAAATCAGAAGCGCACTTAAAAACTGGCTGCTTCTGTCCACATCTATGGTCACCTCGTGCTTTTTCATTCCATGATTCCGGATACGAAACGGAAAATGATACGGCTGCTCTTCAAAAGAAATTTCCGCGCCAAGTCCCTCCAGGGCTTCCAGCAGCTCCTGCATCGGCCGTTTTTTCATCTGTTCGGAGGAATGGATTCTGAACCCACCCTCTGACAGTCCTAAAAATGCAGTCAGAAAACGGGCGGCAGTTCCGGCACTTCCAACATAAACCTCCGGCTGTCCGCCGTTTTTATTTTCCACAGCAGGTATTTTTCCGCCAAATCCGGTAATGCATACCCTGGCTTTTGCCTCATCTGTTTCTACCGGAAAGCCAAGCTCTTCCAGTGCGTGCAGAAAACAGCGGCTGTCATCTGAAAAAAGTACATTGTAAAGCTCGCTTTTCCCGTCGCAGAGTGCCGCTATCAAAAGCGCACGGTTCGTAATACTCTTGGAACCCGGAACCGTTATTTCAAGCGGATGCCGTGCCGCTTTTTTAACTTCATATTTATCCTGTAATTTCATCCTGTCCTCCCCCGCAAAAACATCCCGGACTCCCCTGCCGTCTGTCGTACAGTAAAAAAGAGACTGCAGCCAGTCTCTTTATTTTATAAGTCATTAAACATCTGGTAGATATCGATTTTAAGTGCATCTGTATCCGGCATTCCGATAAATACGGCACCATATCTGTAACCGTCTTCACTGGAATCGCAGCGGACAATTTCTATCACCGAATCAATTACTTCTTTTGTCCAGATCTGAATCTTTGTATCGTAATAGGAACCAATGTCCAGTTTGTTCTGGCACCGGAACCCGATTCCGCTTTTAGAAATGTCCGTCACATCAACATGAACATACTTAAGAGTTGTAACCCCGGCTTCATCCAGTCTCTCCAGCTGTACGTCCACCCCCAGATCCAGTCTTTTGTCTCTTCTTTTTTCTTCCATGCTCCCACTCCCTATCTGCTTTTGTTTCAGTGAATACATTATATGCCTTAATGCATGGCTTATAAACTGTCACAGTTATTGTAATATAAATCCGGCATTTTGACAAGGGGAAGCGGAAGTTTTTCTATCTCACTGTTTCCATAATCAGCATCGCATCCCCGAATGAGAAAAAACGGTAGGATTCCTGCACGGCAGTCCGGTAGGCTGACAGTACGTGTTCACGCCCTGCAAAAGCTGACACCAGCATGACAAGGGTTGACTGCGGCAGGTGGAAGTTCGTAATCAGGCCGTCAATTACCTTAAACTCATAACCGGGGTAAATAAAGATATCCGTCCATCCGCTCGTCTCATGAAGCATTCCGTTTTCATCAGCGGCAGACTCCAGGGTTCTGGTGCTTGTGGTACCTACTGAAATCACTTTATGCCCCTGCTTTCTGGCACGGTTAATCTTTTCTGCCGCCTCCGCGGAAACCATGTAAAACTCTGAATGCATATGATGTTCCAGTATATTTGAGACTTTCACCGGACGGAACGTGCCAAGACCGACATGAAGCGTAACTTCCGCAATCTCAACGCCCATGTCCCGCACCTGTTCCAGTAGCTCTTTTGTAAAATGAAGACCTGCCGTGGGAGCGGCTGCAGAGCCGTCGTGCTTTGCATATACCGTCTGGTAGCGGTTTTTATCCGCAAGCTGGTGCGTAATGTAAGGCGGCAGCGGCATTTGTCCGAGCCGGTCTAAAATTTCTTCAAATATGCCTTCATACTGAAACCGGATCAGACGGTTGCCGTCATCTGCCACAGCAGTCACCGTTCCTGTTAAAATCCCGTCCCCGAAAAGGATTGTTGTACCGGGCTTTGCCTTTTTTCCGGGTTTTACAAGCGTTTCCCAGACATCATCTTCGCGCCGTTTTAAGAGCAGGATTTCTATACCCGCACCAGTATCCTTTTTCGTGCCGAACAGGCGCGCAGGGATGACCTTTGTATTATTGATGACCAGACAGTCCCCCGGATTCAGGTATTCCAGGATATCTGTAAACTTCCGGTGTTCCACTGTTCCGGTTTTTCTGTCAAGCACCATAAGGCGGGAAGCAGAACGGTCCTTTAAGGGATCCTGTGCAATCAGCTCATCCGGAAGTTCATAATCAAAATCTTTTACATCCATGTCCGACCTGCTTTCCTATGCACGAAGCGTAATTCCAAGATCCTTCTGGAGGCTCTTAAGAATTTTCTTTACGTAACCTTCTGTCATTTCGCTGGTAAACTCCTCTTCACGCGGTGTAAATACAACAGTAAATGCCATGCTCTTTTTGCCTGCCCCAAGCTGGATTCCTTCATATACGTCAAAAAGTTTCACATCCGTGACATAGCTGCAGGCATTTTTAATTCCGTTTTCAATCTGTGCGCAGGTAATATCTTTATCTGCGACAAAAGCAAAATCCCGTTTTTCCTCTGCATATTTTGGAAGAGGCGTATACATCTGTGTCTTTGCATACCACCGGGAAAGGATGCGCAGGTCAAGCTCCATGACAAACGCAGGAACACGCATATCCAGTTCATCCATAAGTTCATATGCCACTTTTCCAAGATATCCGGTTTTCTCGCCCTCACAGAAAATTTCCGCTGTCTGGTACGGATGCAGGAACGTTTTTTCCGCCGGTTCATAAGTAAACTCTAAATCCAGTGTTTTTGCCACAGTTTCTGAAAATCCCTTTAAGGTATAAAAGGATTCGTTTTCCCCGAATATGCCGACACAGAGGGTTTCCCTTTCATCCGGATATTTGGTAAGCGGCAGTTCATCCGGAATAAATATATTTCCCAGCTCAAAAATCCTTCCCTCCAGAATGCCTTTCTTCTGGTTGTTCGCCAGGGCATGCAGCATCTGCGGAGCAAGCGTTGTACGCATCAGGGACAGATCCACATTGATTGGATTTACCAGCCGGATGGCATGACGTTCCTTCGCATCCTCCGGAAGACGCAAAAGATCCAGGTCTGACGGGGAGAAGAAAGAATAATGAATCCCCTCGTAAGCTCCTGCGGCGCAGAGTGCCTGTTTGATTTTCAGCTCCTTTTTCTGCTTTGCATTTAATCCGCCCATGGTCACTTCTGCAGTCGGCATAAAGGACGGAATCACCTTGTCATAGCCGTACATGCGGATAACCTCTTCCGCAACATCCGGGTAGGAATCCATGTCCTCACGGTATGCCGGCACCTGAATCGTCAGTTCATCTCCTGAAATCACCGGTGAAAAATGAAGTCCGGTCAGAATACGTAGAATGTCTTCATCCGCCACCTCAATACCAATCACACCATTGACGCGTTTCACGCTGACCTTCATTTCCTGCGGTTCTATGGAATCTCCTGCAGAAAATTCTTCGTGTGTGGAGGATATTTTACCGCATCCAAGTTCCTCCACCAGGTGGAGCGCCCGCTTCATTGCCATAACCGTTGTATATTCGTTTACCCCTTTGGAATACATAGCGCTGGAATCCGAGGACTGTCCGAGCGCACGGGAACTTTTTCTGATATTGTCGCGGACAAATTTGGCAGCTTCAAAAGTCACTGCTTTTGTGGTATCCAGAATTTCAGAATTCAGACCGCCCATAATTCCGGCAAGAGCCACCGGTCTTTGCCCATCGCAGATGACGAGGTTGGAAGAATCCAGGGTAAATTCCTTTTCATCCAGTGTGACGATTTTTTCGCCTTTTTCTGCACGCCGGACAGTGATACTGTTCCCTTCCAGATATGCATCATCGAACGCATGCATCGGCTGTCCCAGCTCCCTTAAAATATAATTGGTAATATCCACGATATTTGAAATGGAACCGATTCCGGTCAGCGCAAGCCTGCGGCGCATCCATGCTGGGGACGGTTCAATTTTTACATCATAAATATAATGTGCGATATACCGCGGGCACAGGTCCGGCGCATTTACGTTTACCGTAAATCCTTCTTTTTTTATGTCGGTTTCTGTGTAGTCCAGCGCCGGCATCTTACATTCTTTTCCAAGTACGGCTGCGACCTCCCTGGCAATTCCGTAAATACTCTGGCAGTCCGGCCGGTTTGCAGTAACCGCAATATCAAAAATCCAGTCATCCAGTCCAAGTAACGGCTTTACGTCCGCACCTGCCGCGGCGTCCTCTGGCAGAACTAAAAGTCCGTTGTAACCGGCCCCCGGATATAAATCCTCATTCAGTCCAAGCTCCACACCGGAACAGAGCATTCCATGGGATTCATATCCGCGGAGCTTTCCCTTTTTTATTTTCATGACGCCCTCAATGGTAACATGGTCTTTCGCCGTTGCATAAACTGTTGCGCCCACAAGCGCCAGCGGGTATTTTCCTCCTGCCTGTACATTGTCCGCCCCGCAGCAGACCTGGAAAGTTCCGTGCTCTCCTGCATTTACATGGCACAGGCTTAAGTGTGTCTCCGGAATCGGTTCACATGTCTTAACCTCTCCGACTACCACACCGCTGATATCTTTTCCCACTTCCGTCAGCTCTTCCACTTCAAATCCGCAGGAAAACAGTTTTTCCTCCAGCTCCTGCGGGGTAACATCTATATCCACATATTCTTTTAACCAGCTTAATGGTGCTAACATAACACGCCTCCTTATTTTCTGAAAATCAGTCGTCAATCTGCTTTAAAACACGCAGATCAGATTCAAACAGTAATTTGATATTGTTAATGCCGTATTTTAACATGGCGATACGCTCAATTCCCATACCGAATGCAAATCCGCTGTATTCTTCCGCATCAATACCGCAGCCTTCCAGAACCCGGTGGTTGACAACGCCTGCCCCGAGTACTTCAATCCATCCGGTTCCCTTGCAGAGCCTGCAGCCTTTTCCACCACACTGGAAACAGCTGACATCTACTTCAACCGACGGCTCCGTAAACGGGAAATAGGACGGACGCAGACGTGTCGTTACATTCTTACCGAAAATTCTGCGGGCAAATTCCTCCAGCATCCCTTTTAAGTCACAGAGGGTAATTCCATGGTCAACCACCAGTCCCTCCATCTGTGTAAACATCGGGGAATGTGTCGCGTCATCATCTGAGCGGAACACCTTTCCCGGTGAAATAATCTTAATCGGCGGCTTTTTTTCTTCCATCACATGAATCTGCCCGGCTGAGGTCTGGGTACGGAGCAGAAACTCCGGCGAAAGATAAAAGGTATCCTGCATATCCCTTGCCGGATGGTCCTTTGCTGTGTTTAATGCGGTAAAATTATAATAATCCGTTTCAATCTCCGTTCCTTCATAAATTTCAAATCCCATGGAAGCAAAAATATCTGTCAGCTGGTTCCTGACCTGCGTCACCGGATGAAGATTTCCCTTTTCCTGTCTTTCTGCAGGCATGGTAACGTCGATTTTTTCCTTTTCATACCGCAGGCGCAGTGCCTCCGCTTCAAACGCTTTTTTCTTTTCATCCAGAATGGCTTCAATGGCTTCACGCGTTTCATTCACCCACTGTCCGACTTTGGGTCTGTCCTCCGGCGCCACTTCCTTCATTTTTTTCAGAATCGCGGTAAGCTCTCCCTTTTTTCCGAGAACCGCGGAGCGGACTTCAATTAATTTGTCAATTCCTTCGGAATTTTCAATTTCAGCAATCGCCTGTTCCCTGATTTTTTGCAGCTTTTCCTTCATCATTTTCTCCTTTTCGATATTTTCTTTCATAATTTTTTACATTTTTCAAGATATTGTGGTCGAATGATGTCGTATCCCCAAAATAACCTTTCGATATAAAATCGAGCAGGGAAGATTCATCTTCCCCTACTCGCCGCGCGCCCCATGCGCCGCTTTAGCGGCAGACTTCCTCTGCATGGGGCTGCACATAAAAAAATCCCCTGCAATTTTTCAATTGCAAGGGACGAAAAATTTCGCGGTACCACCCTGGTTCCTGCAGCAAAAGTACCCACTGGGAAACATTTTGCCATAACAGGCTCTCATTTCTGCTTAACGTGCAGTCTCCGTTGCAGCCATTGCACAGCTCCTGTGGGGAAATTCGTTTTCTAACCTGAACTTAAGGAAGCTTACAGCCAGCGACTCCCTCTCTCTGTAAGTGTATTAGAAACTACTGAACACATTCATTGCCTTTTCATATCATATTTGATTGTCATTTTAACACAAGAAATCTTCTCCTGCAAGCATTTTTTCGTTTAAAGCCCTGCACATAAAATTCTGTAGCTGCCCTTACTTTTCATTTAAATCAAAAACATCGGTGATTTCCACATCGCTGTAATAAAAATTTAAAATTTCCTGCCAGCTCTTCCCTTCCTTTCCCATACTGTCTGCCCCGTACTGGCTCATGCCGATTCCATGTCCGAAGCCGCCGCCTGTCAGTACAATTTTTCCGTTTTTCTGGCTTTTCACCTCAAAGCACGCGCTTGGCACGGAAGAATAATCCGTTCTCTTTGTCCCGTCAGCCAGTTTCAGTGAAAGCAGATATTTCCCTAGTGCGAACCTGATATCATTTTCTTTTTCATACGTCCGCTCTCCCTGTTCAAAAACAATGGTCAGGGATAAAATGTATCCGGATTTACTTCTCTCATTCACTTTCAGACTTTTTAAACGTCCGTATGTTTCATCCATTCCAAGCTCGCCGGAAAGCGTTGCCGTCCATCTGTAGTAAGGGGAATCTGCGTCATATGACTCCACGGAATCAGATATAAATTTATGAAAATTTCTCTTTTTTGATAAATTTTTTGTCTTTTCCTTTGTATGGTTTTCGGCAGAAAGGTATCCCGGCGATTTTGCATCCCATACTTCCAGGTCTTCTGAATATCCCGAAGATGTGGAATAATAATAACATTCAATCAGCTTTCCCTGATATGTAAGAACGAGTCCCGCAGTATCCTCAACCGCCCGGTCCGTCACATCATAGGTGGAGGCGGCATGATAGACCTGGAAGGCCGTCGTATCATCAAGGTTTGCACCATACTCTGCATAGGTATCATTTCGGATCTGCTGGTAGGCAAATGTCCGTGCACAGACTGCCTGCGCCTTTAATGCTTCATAGGAAAAGCTGACCGGCATCTCCGAGGGCAGTACATAACGCACATATTCTTCGATGGGCAGTTCATTAATCAAAACATAACCGCCTTTCTCCTTACGGATAATAAAATCCCCCGCATAACCGGATTTTCTGCTTTTTCCGCCGGAATCGCAGATATAAAGCTGTCCGTTCTCTGTATGAATGCGCAGTTCCTTTCCGTTTTTACAGCCTTTGAGACATTTTTCCGCCTCCGTAACATATTTTCTGGCTGCAGATGATTTATCAACAGTATATGCTGCGTCGCATGTTATGTAAATATTGGGGTAAAGCACCTCGCTTCCATTTTTCAGCAGTACCCTCACATGATCAACCTGGTCTTTTTTGTACTGGACGATTGCACACGCCTGCCCTTCTGCCACAACAAGTTCTACTTCGGAATTTCCAATCACAAGATTCCTGACCGAAGTCTGGCGGACCTGCACGGATTCTCCTGTTTCATCTGTCACCAGATAAACCGGAAGTGTTTCGCTGCATGGCAGGGGTTCATATCCGTCAATCTGTACGGAATTTTCGGAATAACTGGCAAGTGTTCCTTTCACACTGCCGCTTTTTGCATAAATTTTTGTAATTTTTCCCTGCGAAAGTTCAATATCAGCCACACCTGTATAACCGCTGGAAGCAGTTTCCTTTGCAAGGTAGTTTTCCCCTTCATAAAGAATGATGATTTCATTCTTTCCATTCGCCCTGATGTATGCATTGTTTAATGTCCCGCTGAACGATTCCTGAAACTGTTCTTTTATAATGGCTTTCTCATCAGCCGGGTTGGACAGCTTCGATACAATTACGAATGTCACAACGACAGCTGCAGCTGTAAGAGCCAGCAGGGCTATCCCCAGTATTTTCATTTTGTCATTCTTTTTCATAATATAAACTCCTAATTCTATAAAGTTCAGGGCAAACTTAAGGAGCTGCCAAAATAGCAGCTCCCCTCGTCTTAAGTATATTATGAATTTTATCTTAAGTATCCCATGTTATTTTTTCTTATGCATAACCCAAAATGCCGGTTCCTGCAATTTAGACTCCTAGCGCATGCTAGGTGGGTGACCGCAGCTTACCTTCTGCCTTCCACTGATACGAGGCGGCCTGACATCCAGTAAAATCATATAGGAATCCCGTTTAAAGTAGATGTAGGTTCTAAATAGCAGGAGTTGTCGAACATTCCAGGCTTAGGATTTATCTTTTGTACTGTACTGTTTCGTTTTCTCTTTTGTAACTGTCTTTATTATACTTTATTATCCCATGAAATTCAATGATAAATTCTAAGTACATTCTTCCAAATTTCCCATGGAAAATTTATGTAATTAGAACAAATGTCTGGTAATGGTCACCGGTATAATAAATCAGACCATCACTGGAATAAATAATCCTCTCAGTTCCCCTCTCCAGGGCACCTAAAGTATTAATGTCACATTCATAATAAATGCGTTCTTTTGAATGGTCCAGCTGATTATCAAAATCCCTGTATACGTCTCCTCCAATGCATTTATATTTTGCATACGGTAAAAGGGAACCTCCGCTCCAGCCCAGATTCTGCGCTTCTGCTTTTGTCATAAAATTAGCTGGAAGCTTTCCGTATTTACGCAGATATTCCGCAACCTTTTCACGGCTTGTATAAATACCGTCCTCTGTTACGGCATCGCTTTCCCCGGATAAGACATGTACGGTGCAGGAATAGCTTTTCCCGCCGCACTTTGCAGTAACAACCGCAGTTCCGACCGATTTTGCCTCGATAGTTCCATTTATACAAAACGCAATCTTCTGGTTGGAAGAAAACCATGCAGTCTTAAATGCTGCATTTTTGAGTATAATAGTTTCTTTTGTACCATAGTTAATTGTCAGTTCCGTTTTACTTAAATAAGTCTTTTGTACCTTTACGTTACACCGGTATGTCCTGCCGGCACATGTTGCAGTAATAACCGCAGTTCCGCTCTTTTTTGCCTTAACTTTTCCCTTTTGGGAAACTGTGGCAACGCTTTTATTTTTCGATTTCCAGGAAACCTTCTGCTTTGCATTTTTTAACTTTAACTGGTATGTCTGCCCTTCCTTTAAGTTAATGGAGGTTTTATTTAATACAGGCTTAGCAGCTGCAAAAGCATCAGGTATAAAATGAACTGTAAGAATCAGTGCAAGAAAAAACATAAAGATTTTTTTAATGGTAAACTTTTGAACACGCATAAAACTCTTCCCCCTTTTATGTATAAAAATCAGGAGAACACCTTAGTGTCCTCCTGAAAGAATCAACCGTATTATGACAGAGCGTCAACTAACTTTTTAAGAGCTGCAAGAGCCTCATCCGGAAGCTTGTCATAGCCTTCCTTCTTAACTGCGAAGTCTTCCACAGCCTTTACACGGTTCTCCATTGCATTCTTAAGGGCCGCCTTGTACTCTGCATCATTTAAGTCCGGATTAAAGTCTGCTGTCTTTCCTGACCAGTCATGCATAATCTCGATATCCTCGAAATTGCCCCACTTCTCGAACTTAGCCTTGCCTTCAACGATAGTTTCCAGGATTCCGAGTGTATCGGCAGGCTTACACTTTGTTCCCATGAAATCACCGGTATTGACAATGTAGCAGTCTACATTCTTCTCCTCTACCAGCTTCTTGAACTTCTCATAGTCATTTACCAGCGGATAGGTTCTGAACGGATTAGCATAAGGCACGATACGAAGCGCATTTAAGTCTGTACCTGCTGCCACACGCTCTGCTGTGGAAGTCTTTGTTGCAAGTGTTGCACCCATAACAGAAGCAAGGGCTGCACCCTTAAGCTTAATTACCGGCGGAATGGTAGGATCTTTCATA
Organism: uncultured Agathobacter sp.; assembly: GCA_910587655.1. GTDB lineage: Bacteria > Bacillota > Clostridia > Lachnospirales > Lachnospiraceae > Roseburia. Next base: position 166,714 of record CAJUND010000005.1, read on the forward strand.
ATCCAGAAAATTGCATTAACCGGGGCATCAATCTTATCCACACGGTTTGGAGACCATAACTTGGACTTGATGGCACGTCCGTTACCATTACGGATATCCTCTGTCACAAGCTGGATTTTACCATTCTCATCCAGGGTTGCAGAACAGTTCTGTGCCGTCAGAAGATATTCGTTGTCCGGGCATCCGGTCGGGTAATCTGCCGTCTTGTCAAAGTAGGTCGGCTCAAGCGCGATGGATGCGCAGGTATCTGTATTGATAATGAACGCATCATCATGAAGCACCTTGATACCGCCGAAAGAATCGTACTTGCCGCTGTGTTTTGCATGTGTAAGGGTTGACTTGCCGGAGCCTGAAAGTCCGTATACGGAAGCAACGAACTTCTTTCCGCCTTCCAGGGAGTATTCCTTCTGTCCGCCGTGGCAGGATGCATAACCGTTACGGTTTGCAAGAGCCCATGCCATGGTAAGGGTTCCCTTCTTATGCTCACCGAAGTATCTCATACCAAGAATTGCAGCGCAGTTTTCATTGGTATCGAAATAGCAGAGGGTAAGCGGATCGCTTAAGCAGCTGTAATCAACATCCGGTGCATCATGCGGAGCCCACTGCGGGTCAGAGAAAATATAAATATCCGGCTCGTTGCCGTCTGCAATCAGCTTGGAATTTTTATACATCTTAACATATTCGTCAGACATATACTGGAAATTTAACATCCAGTTGTAAAGGATGTTCTCCTCTCCTTCCGGAAGAAGAAGATGTGCCTTAACCATAAATTCCGGATCCAGTCCGATAAAGCACTCTGCATGGTAAAGGGTTTTCCAGCGGGTCTCGTATATCGCATCCATAACCACCTTGTCCAGCTTGGCATCATCCACGCCCGGCTCACCTTTAATACGGCGTGCTGCTGCGTAGCGTCCGGTAACTGCTCCATCGTTGAATAAAAGAACCTTTGCGTCCTTTTCAAGACCAAATGTCTCGCCATCCTTGACCGGCATGTCAGTTACGATGGTTCCCGGTGAATTTTTTGCCAGCTCGTAAGCTTCCTTTAAGGTATTTACCTTTACTACATTGTTGCCGTAAAAAGCGGCCTCGATGATGGAACGGGTTTTGGAAAAACCAACTTTGCCAGCACCGATTTCATTCAGCGGATAATACGCTTTTGTTGCCATAAAACATGTCCTCCTTAAAATTATAATTATAGGCCATTGCCTAATTATTCCATAGTAAATATCATACACTATGTTATTTTTTTGTCAATCTTTTTAGGGAAAATATTTTTTTTTCGCTTCCCTCATCCGGTAAGAAAATCCTGCCAGTGCTATTAAAAACACAAAAAGTTCCATCAGCCCCCACATACGGCCCACGGTAACCACCCCTGTATCACACAGTACCGCAAACACACCGACTGCTGCTGCAACCATGCCAAAAAGAAACATGGGCGGTATGACATCTTTTAAATATTCTGCAGTCTTTTTGCACTTTCCAATTTCATTTTCAGAGATAACCAGCGGGCTGATCTTTCCCGTCTTCTTCATATAAATGGCAACCGCCGCAAGATAAATGCCAACGCATGCAATTGCAATATCCATAAACAGAACTGATTTCATATGCATTCTCCTTTTTCCTGTGCTGCAATGCCCTTTTTCAGGGATTCCCCGCACTTTTACTCCAAATCCCAATAGTTATTCTACCACTTCTTCTGCCGGTATGGAAATATTTTTTCGGCAAATTCAGGCAAAATGCATTGAAAAAGACATGACAATATAGTAAAATGGTCGTATACACAAAAAAGGAGCGACAAATATGAATATCAATGAGCTTACAATCTTAATCTGTGATGATTCGATACTGGCAAGAAAACAAATCAAAGACATCCTGTCTACCCTCGGTACTCCTGTTTTTGCTGAGGCAACGGACGGCCAGGGCGCCGTTGACAAATACAAAGAGATTAAGCCGGATCTTGTTTTTCTTGATATTGTAATGCCGAAGAAAGATGGAAACGCTGCAATTCAGGAAATCATGGAATTCGACCCTGATGCGACCATTATCATTGCCTCTTCCGTTGGAACACAGTCACAACTGAAAAGCGCCATTGAGGCTGGTGCCAGGGACTTTGTCCAGAAGCCTTTAGATAAAAACCAGGTTCTTACTATTGTTAATAATTTCCTCGAAGGGAGATAATATATGTACACACAATTTTTTGGCAACTATCTGCTTGCAAACGGTTATGTTACGCAGGAACAGCTTTTTTCTGCCATGCGGCGCCAGGCTGACAAGCACATCAAACTTGGAACCATCGCAATGCACGCCGGTTATATGACGGCTTCAGAAGTGGATACAGTTTATATCCGGCAGACACATGAAGACCGTAAATTCGGCGAACTTGCAATTGAAGAAGGATTTCTTTCCAATGAACAGACCATTGAGCTTTTAAGGCTCCAGGTTCCTGATTTTCTCGGACTCGGACAGGTTTTTCTGGACGACGGTATTCTTACCAACACAGAATTTGAAAATATTCTGGCTGACTACCGTTCCCAGAATGAACTGGTTGATCTGGATATGCTGATTGAGGAACCGGAAGCCATTACCAAGCTTTTTGAAAATTTCCTTATCGTTGCTGAAACACCGATTACCCATAATGGACATATGTTTACCGAACTGCTCTTTAATAACTTTGTCCGTTTTGTCGGAGAGGATTACACACCGATTACCGTTGAGGAGCTTACCGAGTTTCCGGCAGAATGCTGTGTGAAACAGGAAATCAAGGGAAATTATTCCATTGTTACCTATCTGGCAATGGATGAAGAAACGGCAATTGCCTTTGCCTCCCGTTATGCAGAAGAAAATTTTGAAGCATATGACGAATATGTACAGGCTTCCCTGGAAGACTTCTTAAACTTACATAACGGACTTTTTATCGTTAATGTTTCCAATGATTCTTCCACAGAGCTTTCCATAGGTACACCTGAACATGTTGAGGAACCGCTTCTGGTCTTTAACCATGTGACCTATCATTTTCCAATTCTGTACACGTTTGGAACCGTGCATTTTCTTATCGAAGCTGTAAAGCTTGACGATTAAAAATACTTTGCTGTATGAAAAAGCTGTAAGTTGTTCCATAAAAACCCCCGCTGGATTTCAGCGGGGATTTTATTGTTCCTCTTTATTTTACTTTTAAAAACTCTTTTACCACTTCCGGCATCTCTTCCACTTCACACACCACGTCATGAAGTACAGGCGCGTTCCTGATTTCCTCAATTGCCCGCGGAATTTTCACATGTCCGATTTTTGACAGCTCATCTGCCAGCTCAAAATCATCCATACTGTCATATTCCGGATTAATTGCAGTCATCACACTTCTTGTAAATTTAAACGGACTTGCTGTACTGGCAATTATAGTTTTTGTCTGGTCTTTTGTTTCCGTCTGGTACTTATGGAATACGCTCGCTGCTACTGCTGTATGCGTATCAATTATGTACCCGCAGTCCTCATAAATTTTCTTAATTGCTGCCGCTGTCTCCTCCTCACTGGCATAGTTTCCATAGAAACCGGAAAGCTGCGCGCGCATTTCCTCTGTAATCTCATATCTGCCTTCGCTTGCAAGCGCTTCCATCAGCTTTTTGTTCTTTTCGGCATCATTTCCGGCAATCCGGTAAATCAGACGCTCCAGATTGGAAGAAATCAGGATATCCATGGACGGTGAACTTGTCAGGATAAAATCACGGTTCTTATCGTATGCCCCGGTATGGAAGAAATCAACAAGGACTTTGTTTTCATTGGAGGCGCAGATTAACTTTGCAATCGGAAGTCCCATATTCTTAGCATAAAATGCTGCCAGGATATTTCCAAAGTTTCCGGTTGGAACGACCACATTGATTTTTTCATCCTTTGCAACCACACCTTTTTTGAATAATTTCGCATAGGCATAAACATAGTATGCCACCTGCGGAATCAGGCGTCCAATATTAATGGAATTGGCTGATGAAAACTGGAATCCCGCTGCGTCCAGCTCCGCAGAAAGCGCACTGTCGTTAAACATTTTTTTGACGCCAGTCTGCGCCTGGTCAAAATTCCCGTTGATTCCAACAACAAAGGTATTATCCCCTTTCTGGGTCACCATCTGCTTTTCCTGAATTGGACTTACTCCGTTCTTTGGATAAAATACAATGATTTTTGTCCCCTCTACCCCGGCAAAACCGGCAAGTGCAGCCTTTCCGGTATCACCGGAGGTAGCTGTCAGGATTACGATATCATTTTTTACATTGTTCTTTTTTGCAGAAGTAATCAGAAGATGCGGGAGAATCGAAAGCGCCATATCCTTAAATGCAATGGTCGGCCCGTGAAACAGCTCAAGGTAATGTGCATTGTCCGCACTTGTCATCGGCACAATCTCCTCTGTATCGAATTTACTGTCATATGCCCTGCGGATACAGTTCTTTAGCTCTTCCTCTGTAAAATCTGTGAAAAAACGGCTCATAACAGCATAGGCAGTTTCCTGGTAGTCCATTTCCGCCAGCTCTTCCATGCTGATATCCAGTGAAGGAATGGTTTCCGGTACAAACAGTCCCCCGTCGTCTGCAAGGCCCTTTAAAATTGCGGCGGATGCCGTCATTTTTATTTTGTCATTTCTGGTACTTGAATACATTAAATCCATTGTTCTTCCTCGTTCTAAAAATTTATACTGTATGTTTGATACTTCATTCTCTTTTTTTGTACTTCCCGTTCATTATAGAAAAAAAAACAGGTGGTGTCAATTAAATTATGGTATAATAAGCGTAAGACGCTTATTATACTGCGCAAAAGAACATTGCGCATATAGCATCGTCAATCTGAGATTGACGATATGAGATAATAAGCAAAGAATGCTTAAAATTATTTACCAAGGAGAATCAACCATGAAACCAGGCGTCTATCCTGCAGTTCGGACCAACGGAAGCGCTTACTTCCGTTCCAGTATCACCTTCCGCGGAAAACATATCAGCCTTGGCAGCTATGATACGGAAGATAAAGCCCACAGCGCCTATACAGACGCTGCACGGATTTTAAACTGTGACCTGTCCATTGATGACGCATTTGAACAGTTTGATACCATTCCGTTTGACAAACTGGTTTCCCTTATTAATTACCGGGACAACAATATGTACATCCCAAATCCCATCTATCTGCAGAAACACCATTTCAGTTATTATCTGGACAGCAGCAGAGAGCTGAAGTTTGATATTGACGACCTGTTTTATTACAGCGAACACAAAATCCTCCAGCGCAAGGGACATCTTTATGTCAACGACTACGGGATGCAGGTTACCATACAGAGCCGCTACGGGATTAAAAGCCATGCCGTCTGCGGACGGGATTACCGATTTGTCAACGGCGATACCAATGACTACCGCTATTCAAATATTGAAGTCATCAACCCCTACTTCGGTGTGGCACGTTTTGAAAAATCCGGACAGTTCTGCTACCGGGTACGGATTCATATTAACGGAAATTACACCATTGGCACTTACCATGATGAAATCCGCGCTGCCGTCGCCTACAACAAAGCTGTTGATATGGCAAAACAGGCAGGCATACAGAAAGACTTTCCGGAAAACTACATTGAAAGCCTTTCTGCACGGGAATACGCGGATCTCTATATCGGGATAAAAATCTCCCCCAGATATATGCAGTTTCTGGAAAGCATTAACGCTTCTGGTTAATATAGTTTACCAGACCCTCACAGTCAATGATTTTCTGCATAAACGGCGGGAAAGCCTGTCCCTGGTAGGTTTTTCCCGTAGTAACGTCTGTAATAACCCCGGAATCAAAATCCACTTTCACCTCATCTCCTGCTGCAATTTCCACTGCGGCCTTTGGACATTCGATAATCGGCAGTCCGATATTAATGGAGTTGCGGTAAAAAATTCGCGCAAACGTCTCTGCAATCACGCAGCTGACCCCGGATGCCTTAATTGCAATCGGTGCATGCTCCCTTGAGGAACCGCAGCCGAAGTTTTTGTTTGCAACAATAATATCCCCTTCGTTTACTTTTTCATAAAACCCCTGGTCAATATCCTCCATACAGTGTACGGCAAGCTCCTTTGGATCAGAGGAATTTAAGTATCTTGCCGGAATAATAACGTCTGTATCCACGTTGTCTCCGTATTTGAATACGCTTCCATGTGCTTCTTTCATGTTTCGCCTCCTGACTATGATAAAAAACTGCTGCTGGTCGTACATCAAAGATGTACGACAACATCCGGGCTGGAAATCCTGCCGGTTACTGCACTTGCCGCTGCCACTGCAGGGCTTGCAAGATAAACCTCAGACTCCACATGTCCCATACGTCCAACAAAGTTACGGTTTGTAGTGGATACACAGCGTTCCCCTTTTGCAAGAACCCCCATGTAACCGCCAAGGCACGGACCGCAGGTCGGTGTACTTACCACTGCTCCCGCTTCAATAAAGGTTTTCAGCAGTCCTTCCTGCATGGCATCCAGGTAAATCTGCTGGGTGGCAGGAATTATTATGACACGGACTCCATCCGCCACTTTTTTGTCCTTTAATATTTCGGCTGCAGTCCTTAAGTCCTCCATCCTGCCATTGGTGCAGGAACCAATGACAACCTGGTCAATTTTTACTTCCCCCACTTCGTCAATGGTTTTCGTGTTTTCAGGAAGATGCGGAAATGAAACCGTCGGCTTTAAAGCACTTAAATCAATGGTATACTCCCTGTCATATTCGGCGTCCGCATCTGCTTCATATGTGACAAACGGTCTTTTGGAATGTTCTTTCATATAAGCGGCTGTCAGCTCATCCACCGGAAAAATCCCGTTTTTTCCGCCAGCTTCAATTGCCATGTTTGCAATGGTAAAACGGTCGTCCATGGACAGATTCTTTATCCCGTCACCGGTAAACTCCATGGACTGGTAAAGGGCGCCGTCCACACCAATCATTCCAATAATATGAAGGATGACGTCTTTTCCGCTTACCCATTTGGAAGGCTTTCCGGTAAGCGTGAATTTTATGGCAGACGGAACCTTAAACCATGCTTTTCCGGTTGCCATTCCTGCCGCCATATCCGTGCTTCCCACGCCTGTCGAAAAAGCGCCGAGCGCTCCGTAAGTGCAGGTATGGGAGTCTGCGCCAATAATCACATCACCTGCAACCGTAAGCCCTTGTTCCGGCAAAAGTGCATGTTCAATTCCCATCTTTCCAACATCAAAGTAATTACTGATATCATGTTTGCAGGCAAATTCCCTGACGCATTTGCAGTGCTCTGCGGACTTAATATCCTTATTCGGTGCAAAATGATCCATAACCAGTGCGATTTTGTCTTTGTGGAACACACCGTCCACCTTCATTTTTTCAATTTCGTGAATTGCGACCGGAGAGGTAATATCATTACCTAAAACCAGATCAAGTTCTGCCTCTATCAGCTGCCCTGCACTGACAGAAGGCAGTCCCGCATGTGCTGCGAGAATTTTCTGGGTCATTGTCATTCCCATGGGTTTCTCCTCCTTGTTTGTTATTCATAGAAGCATTTTACCACATTCCATTTCATAAATAAAATACATAATAAACATATTTACCATAACTGCGCGACATGGTATAATATTTATAAAGCAACGAGCAGTTCCAGGACAAAGGAGCAAACCCATGAACCAGAACTTATCATCTTACTGGATTTTTTATACGGTTGCAGGCGCAGGTAATATTTCAAAAGCAGCCAAGGAACTTTATATCAGCCAGCCTGCCATCAGCAAATCCATTCAGAAACTGGAGGAAAACTTAGGATGCAGGCTTTTTTCCAGAAGTTCCCGCGGCGTCCAGCTGACGGATGAAGGAGAGCTTTTGTACGGACACGTCAGGGAAGCCTTTGATACTTTGAGCACCGGGGAGGAAAAGCTAAAACGTTCCATCGAGCTTGGCGTCGGGCATCTGCAGATTGGCGTCAGTACCACGCTCTGCAAGCATATGCTTCTGCCCTGCCTGAAAGAATTTATCCGGAAAAACCCGCATATCCGGATTTCCATCAGCTGCCAGTCTACCAACGATACGCTCCACCTGCTGGATGAAAATAAAATTGATATCGGCCTAATCGGAAGACCCGATAACATGAAAAATATCAGTTTTTATTTTGCAGGCGATATTGAGGATATTTTTACGGCAAGCCCGGATTATCTTGCCAATTTAAAAAAACGCGGGACTGGCAGTGCCATTCTGGAAAATTCGACACTTATGCTGCTTGACAAAAATAATATGACAAGACGCTATATTGACGATTATCTGCAGGAAAACCATATTACGGCAGCGGATTTTATAGATATTTCGGACATGGATTTACTGATTGAATTTGCAAAAATCGGGGTGGGCGCCGCGTGTGTTATCAAAAGTTTTGTATCCAAAGAGCTTTCCGACGGCAGTCTGGTTGAAATCCCTTTAAAAAATCCAATCAAAAAACGCGAAGTTGGGTTTGCCTGCAGGGAACATGTAAAACCTTCCAGGGCATTACAGACCTTTATTGACTTTTTTACTACAAATATACCGGAGAAAAAACAGACTCCGGATCAAAAGAAAGGATCATACAGCATATGAAAGAACAGATTCACACCATACCAATTTCAGAAGCAATGGAAAACGCCGGAGAATGCCCATTCTGCTATATTGAGCGCCGTACAGAGGAACATATGATGAACTTTGTGCTTGGACACGGCGCATCCTATATGGAGGCCGACATCCGCGATATGACAGACCGCGAAGGCTTCTGCCGCGCGCACTTTAAAAAAATGTTTGATTTCGGCAATTCCCTGGGAAATGCGTGGATTTTAAAAACGCTTTATAAACGCCATATGGAGGAAATGGACAAAGAGTTTAAAAATTTCAAACCGGAAAACTCCGGGAAAAAGGGGCTCTTTGGGAAAAAAGCGGAAAACAGCAACAGTATTGTGGACTGGATCAACCGCAGGGAATCCTCCTGCTTTATCTGTACCAGTGTCAGCAATACATTTCATGCCTATATGAAAACATTTTTTAACATGTACAAAAGTGATGCGGATTTCCGCAAACAGGTTGCTGAAACCAAAGGTTTCTGCCTGGACCACTTTAAGGTACTCTGTGAGGGTGCGGACTCCATGCTCTCTGACAAAGAACGGACGGATTTCTATAATACCATGCTTCCGCTTATGAAGGAAAATGTCAGCCGGATTTATGAAGACATCGCATGGTTTGTGGAAAAGTACGATTACAAAAACCGTGATGCGGACTGGAAGGATTCCAAAGACGCCATCCAGCGGGGAATGCTAAAGCTGCGCGGAAGCGACCCTTCGCTTCCGCCGCATGTGTTAAAGAAATAATTTCTGAATGATTTTATGCCCTGCATACATAAACAGAATACAGAATATCACCAGCAATGCATATCCAGCCAGGTATCCGGGGTTTCCCCACCAGTCTGCAAGCAGCTCCAGCGGGGAGCCTTCGGAGGGCCAGTTCACGAACATATAATTCGTATGAAAATGCTTGTCAAAAAAATAAACCGGAGCAACTGTTAGCGCAAGAAACGCAATCACCTGCCAGATTTTTCCGGATTGCGGCACAATCTTATGCGAATACAGCATGGCAGACACATAAATCACGATTTCTATATGGAAAAGAAATCCCTCAATGGTTATAAAATGCATCAGGGGATAAAACGCCCAGTTCGGAAAAACCAGTGCAAGCACTGTCCCGGGCAGTCCCAGGGTATACAGCACCTGCCCGGTCCATTTCCATCCGGTCACACAGTGCAGGGCACACAGTATTCCGGTCAGGCTGCACAGATGAAACGGAAGCTCGTAAAGAAGCTGTTCATGTATGATAATAATATAAATGATCCGGAGCAGTATCCATGCCGGCATGGAATATGCAAGAATCTGCTCTGCCCGTCTCTTTTTACGTCCGTCTGCTTTTATATAATAACGCATAAAACAGACGGTAAGCAGGATACAAAAAAGCAGCCAAACCAGATGTCCTATGTGAAACAGTCCGAACCCGATTCCGTCGGGCAGCTGTGTCTCATATGTAAAAAAATATTCCAAATATGAAATCTTCACTCTTATCCCTGACTTTCAAAACTCTGTCTTATTTATGCTATTATTACCAGCTTTTGATAATTCATACCGGATTGTGTTTTGAATTTCTTTTTACCGCTGATAGCTTTCACTTTTATCTTTTTGTCCAGCCCGGCTTTCTGGAACAGTTTTTTGTATTTTTTCAGGCAGCTTTTCGGAACTTTTATCTCGGTGTTTTTGTCAATCCCCTGGAATGCACCTTCATAAACGTGTTCCAGCTTTTTGGATTTTATGGTAATCTCCTTTAAACCCGGGTAGCATTCAAAAACTCCTTCCAGGCGGTCGCCCTTTTTGTCCTCGTAAAAGCCTGTCACGTTTTGGGGAACCACAATCCGGGTAATCCCGGATCCACTGAACGCGTTCTTCTTAATCTTTTTTAGTGAGGCCGGCAGATTTACTTCCGCAAGGTCTCTGCATTGGAAAAACACCCCCTCCTCCACGGTCTTAAGCTTTCCCGGCAGGCGGACGGATGAAAGGCTGCGGCATTCGCTGAAGGCATACGACCCGATTTTTTCCACGCTGTCCGGCAGTTCCATCCTGCCCAGTTCCTCGCAGCCGGAAAACGCCCGCTTTCCGATGGAGGTTATGCCTTCCGGCAGGACGGCATCCTTTAACTGGTAGCAGTCGGCAAATGCCATTTTTCCGATGTATGCGGTGTTTTTCGGAATCGTTATGGTTTCCAGTTCCTTGCATCCGTAAAATGCATAATCCCCGACAGACGTCACACTCTCCGGCAGTTCTGCCGTCCTTAACTTGTAAAAGAGTCGGAAGCTTCCACCGGGTAGCTGTCCCCTGACTCCATCACGGACTATGATATGCTCCGCCTCACTGTACCATATGCACCATCCCGGCTCTTCCCCGGAAGAATATTTCCCAAATTCCGCCGTCCCGAAAATTTCAAGCGTCCTCGTTTCTCTGCTATAGGTCCAGGCATTCCCGTTTTTGTCCGTTCCGGACAGCGGCTTTTCCTTTTCGTCCCAGCTTTCCACCCGTACTTGTTTATCCAGCCCGGCTTTCATAAACAGCTTTCTGTATTTTTTCAGGCAGCCTTTGGGAACTTTTATTACAGTGTTTTTATCAAGCCCCTTAAATGTTTTTTTGTAGCAGGATTTCAGTTTTCTGGAACGGATGACGACTTCTTTCAGCTTTTTGCAGTCCTCAAAAACTCCATAATAATTTTTAAATAAACCATCCCCTTCGCAAAATCCTGTCACGTTCTCTGGTATTTCGACATGAACAATCCCCGACTCATGGAATGCTCCTTCCTTTACTTTTTTCAAAGAACCCGGAAGCCTGATTCCCGACAGCTTTTCACACCCATAAAATATACTGTCCTCAATTACCTTTAAATTTTCCGGCAGACGAACGGATTCCAGGTTTATACATTCAGCAAAGGCGGCATTCCCAATTTCAGTTACCTTGTCAGGAATTTCAATCTCCCTAATACTGTAACACGAACTAAATGCTCCCCGGTCTATACGGGTAACAGTATCAGGAATCCGTGCATTTTTCCACATTTGACAGTTAAAAAATGCATCAGCCCCAATAGACGTGAGGTGTTCCGGCATTCGGACGGTTTCAAGTTCCCAGCAGCTTGCAAAAACACTATTCCCAATCCTGGTAACCGTATCTGGCAGTTCAACCGTTTTCAACTTACGAAAAAAAGAAAACTCTTCCCCGGTCAGACCAGTAATACCCGATTCTATCACAAGGTGTTTAGCTTCCTCACTCCAGCACCACCACTCCGGTTCCGGACTGTACCCGTCCTGTTCAAAATACTCCAAATCCCTTATCCCAGAAAATGTCAGCGTTTTGGTTTTTCTTTCGTACTTCCATGTATTTCCATTTACATCCTGCCCAGTCTTGGGCTTTGCCTTTGCCTGCGGAACAGCGACACCTGTAAAAACCAGGCAAGCAGACAGCAGGAAATTAAACAGGATATTTTTTATTCTTTTTATTTTTTCCATTTGTCAATTACCCCCTGCACCTTGGAATTGCTAGCATTGTTCACCACATCCTTCAGCTTCTTGTTGTCACCAGGTTTTAAATAATTAGACAATTTTATTATTCCGTAGGAATAAACCACATATTTTTTCTTCAGTGCATTGTTACTGTATTTTTCTGCCGTGCTACATTTCTTATAATACTTTATCTCTGTAAAAACCGTCTTTTTCCCCGCCTTATATGGATAAACCGAAGTGTCAAGTATTTTCTTGCAGACATTCTGCGCACTCTCCCATCTTTTTTTCAGACAGTAGTCCTTATCCGCATATTTCTGTTTCGGTTTCTTTTTTGAGTCCAACAAGCCTCTGCCCTCATGCTTTACCTTAACCCATGCATTACATAGGGTTTTTAATTCCATTTTCTCTAGGTCAGGTCTTTTTTTATCCTTTCCCAGAACTCCTTTCGTACTGTGGGCAAAAATATCAGCGACCGTGTGAATCGACAGCCCATATAGGAAAAGTCCCTTTTTTTCATATGCTTTACGTCCTTTCCCCGGAAATTTATTGTATATTTTCACCGTTTCCTTTAACTGTGCCAACAGACTGCCATCAAAATCATCTTTATTCTGAAAATCTTTTTCTGTAACCCATTTCCCCGTATGAAACATTTTTTCCGCAGCCTTAGAGATGAATAAGTAGGATTTCACATAATTATAATCACTATAACCGTGAAAGGCTGGATTATCATGCCCGCTAATCTTTGATTTTTTATTGTCCGGCCAACCAACCGCTTCTTTTAATATTCCTGATTGTTCTATCATGCCCCTATGCATATTCCCTGTCCAGTACCCTTCCACCGTCTCCTCATCCAGACACAGCAGCGCATCCATATTACTGTCAATCTCATACTCTTCCACAGCCGCCTCCGGCGCATGGTACTGCTGTTCAAACTCATGGTAGTTCTGCAGTGCATACTCACAGTCAATCAGCCCGTACCCGTATTTCTCCTTACTTCCAAGACTCCTTGCAGTCACAGCAATTAACTTCCGGATAAAATCACTGTTTTTTGACAGGTCCTGCTGCCACAGCACTGCCGCCAGTGCCGTCACCTGCGGCGCCGCCATGCTCGAACCGGAAAAGCTTGTCAGCATCCCGAACGGCCCGTAGGAGGTGACGTCCTGCCCCGGTGCGACCACTTCCAGTTCCTTCCCGGTGGAGCCTGATTTTGCACCCGTTCCGCTGCAGGTTACCGCGCCGACTGCCATGACCTCCCCATATTTTGCCGGGTACTGGATGTTTCCGCCGTTTCCGGCTGCTGCAACCAGCAGGATTCCTTTGTCATACGCTTTCTTTACCGCACTGTGCAGCTTTGCAGAACCGGAATTCACGCC
>CAJUND010000006.1 GCA_910587655.1 uncultured Agathobacter sp.
GGTTATTATACCACAAGTTCAAGCATAAGTCTAATTAAATTGGATTATACTAGATAATAAGATATATATATCATTGACTGTACTTGCATTTCTTTTTGTTTTGCTATGTAATGTTATCGGGGGGATGAAAGACATCAGTTTACCTCAATCGGCTCATCAGTTAGAGATAACAATAACATTTTATGTAATATTGCTTTTGACTACTGGGCTATTTATCTATGTTCTTATAAATTTGGCATTGTTGTTAAAAGGTGTAGACGTAGCGCGTTTTGATTCTAAGGAAGCACTTAAAGCAAATTTAACAGAACAAAAACCAGAAGTAACATCTAAATTTATTAGTATGAGATACTTATTTTGTATCGATGAGAATTATAATAAGTTGCAAAATCGATACAAAAAGTTTAATAGATGCGTATATTGTATCATTCCAATTGTTATAAGTTTGATTATTTTAGCTTTTATTCAAAATTGGATATAAGACACAAAGAAATAGAAAGGGGAAAACATTATGTCACAAAATCCAAATACGGAAGAACTCTTGGGAATGTGTCAAGCAGGAGGTTCGATGTCAATTGACACACAGGGGAATAGTACACAATCTTTACCAGATGTTTCATCATCCCAATCTGGAATTATTTATGCGACTGAGGGGGCTGGGGAAAATAGCTTAGATGGAATACTTAGATCGCAGTTTACATTAGATGAATAATGGCAGGGTGTAGAAAGCAATATAAATCTATGTAATTTAGAAACTCTGTTTTATTAATCAAAAGAATTGACCTTATAATAAAAACCTCTAAATTGATGTAAGATATATTTATCATTTTAGGGGTTTTTATTGTAATCAAAGGGAAAGCGGCAGAGTGGATTACTGGACAGAGTTGAAACTTGTAGAACCGTGGCGAAAGATAAGTAACACGGTACACACCTTTGTATGCCGTTAAAGCTCGTGTTTTCAACGCATAACAGAGACTGGCTCCATTTTACTATCCCAACTGGTGGTACAGCTGTCCGATGGCGCTGCTTTCTTTTCTGGAGGAGAACGACCTTGGCGGAAAGCAGGTTTATCTGTTTTGTTCCCATGGAACGGGAGGCCTGGCAGGCAGTGTGGAGGATATTTCCGCTGCCATGCCGGATGCGGATATTTCAGGCGATGTGTTTGATGTTTCTGAGGAGGACGCTTCTTCTGCAAGGGACGGGATTGCGGAGTGGCTGAAAGGAAAAGGTGATGTAAAATGAAAAGAAAATTGAGGATACTTGCCGTATGCATACTCTGCGCGCTGCTTGCAGCGGTGCCTGCTGTAAAAGGATATGCGGCAAAGGGCGGAAAAAACATTTCCGTACAGCTGAAAATAGGCAAAAAAACCGTTACAGAGCAAACATATTCCATGAAGGAAAAAACAACAAAAACCATAAAAGTAAAGGCGTCAAAAGTCACGTCCGTAAAATATTCAAGCAGCAATAAAAAAGTGGCGTCTGTCAGCAAAAAAGGCGTGGTTAAGGCGAAAAAAGCGGAAACTGCAAAAATTAACGTAACCGTAAAGACCAGGCAGGGAAGCAAAAAGACATGGGTAAAAGTAAAGGTAAGCGCGGCTGAACCGGCTCCCGAACATCCGGATGCCGGCGGAAGCAGGATTCTGGTTGCATATTTCAGCCGAACCGGAAACACAGAGGCGGTTGCTGATATTATCTGTGATAAAACAGGCGGTAAAAAAGTAAGGATAGAAACAGTAAAGGCATATCCGTCGGATTATGACACGCTTCTTGACGTGGTAATGCAGGAGCTGGAATCAGATGCAAGACCGGAGCTTAAAACAACAGTGGATATGGGCGAATATGATACCGTGTTTATCGGATATCCTAAAATGGAGTATGGTATTTCGCTGTGTATATAGTGCATACAGTGAAAAAAGATGGGTATATGGAACAATATACACAAACGATAGGAAAAAATGTGTATGCAGTAAGAGGGAAGATTGGATATCTGGTAGTGGGGAAAGAGAACTCATTATCAGTTTTTTTGTATCATTTCTTCTTGGAGGAAATGGTGGAATTATATTGAATGGCATGGTATACTGTTTATAAAGCTTGGGATGACAAATTAAATTCTATTTCATGAATTGAAAGATAGGAAGGAATAATTTATGAATTTGAACATGAAAATTAGAAATATTAAATGTATTGAAGAATTGACATTTTCTTTTCCGCTTGAAACAGGAATTTATGCAATAACAGGAGAAAATGGTTCAGGGAAAAGTACACTGATATCATGTGCATCATCTGTATTTTATCAAATGCCAATGACAGAGTATTTTGGACGTCCAAATAATGCATCCATAGAATTTAATCTTGGAGATGCAACTAGAAAATGGTTTTTTAATGGACAGAAATGGTATGCAAAATCTTCTAAGGAGAAAATGAAACTTAATGGATTTTATGAAGGAAGTGTTATTTTTGGTAATAGATTTAAAGATACTAAGTTATCTGTAATTAACATATTGGATCAGTTGTCAAAAGATGATTTGTACGAAGCTCATGCTTTTATAAAGGAAAATTTAGGTTCAATTCTTCACAATGACAAAGATTATTATAAGAATCTATATGTGGTTAAAAAAGCTATTGCTAGAGAAATGGGTTTAACAAGAATTACTTATTGCAACATTTCCAAAGATGGCGATTTGATTAGTCAGCCACGGATGTCAACTGGAGAAAATTTGTTGTTAAGTATATTGAGTTCTTTGGAAGCATTGTATAATAGGAGAACAAAACATAACGATGGAAGACCATGTATTGTTTTTTTGGATGAAATTGAATTAGCTCTTCATTCATCTGCTCTAAGAAGATTGGTCTTATTTTTGAAGGAAATTGCATTATCTGTTGAACTTTCTATTTTTTTCTCAACTCATTCAATTGAATTACTACGTGAAATAAAAGCACAAAACATTTACTATCTTTCAAGTTTATATAATGATACCATAATGGTGACAAATCCATGTTATCCAGCGTATGCAACCAGAAATTTGTATGGTGAGGATGGGTATGGAAATGATTTGGTTATTTTAGTAGAGGATGATCTAGCAAAACTGATTATTGAAAAGATTTTGATATCAAAAAATATTGCACAAAATATACGGATCAAAATACTGCCTACTGGAGGTTGGACAAACACTATTTCAATGGCATACGATGTAACAACATCAAATCTTCTTCAAAAGGGAACAGGATTAGCGGTGATTTTAGACCAGGATATAAAGAGTCAAGTACCAGAATTTATATCAGCACATAAACAATTTTCAGGTATAAAAATAGATTATCTTCCAATTGCTAGTTTGGAAAAATATTTGCGTACAAATTTGTTTTTAAAGATTAACAATAAATTATTCTCTGTGCTAGATACATATCTTTTTCAGAAAAGACCACTTCAAGAAGTTTTGTCTTTATATGGACGGAGCATTCACGAAGATGATACTGATGGAAAATCTTTATATGGAATTTTACTTAATGAAGTTCGTTCTATGAGAAAAGATCGAGAAGATATTGTTGATTTAGTTGTTAGGTTTATTTTGGAAAATGATGCTGATAGCGTAAATAAATTGACAGAGTACTTAAGAGAAAAGATGTTAGAGTAATAAAAAAGGGTTGGATTTATCAACAACCTATTCTACATCATTTTATAGATGATAATACCATGCGACTGTTGTGACTTATTTTCTGCAGCTGCATGGAAAAGACCAGAAATTTTTCTTGATACTGCAGCTAGAAAATCTATGTCACCATTTAGTTATATAGATGAAAACTATATTAACAAAGGTTTAAGTAATTTAAAAAGAGATATAGATGACAATACATTTGATAAAAGATATCACACCTTTTTGGATAATGTTGAAGTGGATTTAGGCTGTAGAATTTTGATAGTATAAATTAATGTAGATATCTTTGATTATACTAAAGAGCAGGACTTGAAGTTGATATATTCTATTCTCAAAAGTGGAGAGTTTTATGACAATTATTCCGATGTCGAGAACTTTCCTTTAGGAATGCTACTCAAGAGTGTTCATGAAATGGATCAGGAATTAGGTTACTCAAAAATCAAAAAGAAAGACTATGAGTTATTAGATCAGATTCGAGAAATACGTAATTACTGGTGCCATCAGTGCTACATTGATTTTCATTATTGAAGAACCACAAGCGCATGAAAAGGCTTTTCAAAAGGTGGCTGGCAGATTGCATGAAGATGAATTGCGTGTTTATGATTTACAACAGAAGATAGAGAAACTTCGTAAAAGCGTTGTAAGGAAGCATAGGCATAAAAAGAGAAATCAGTAAATTTCAGTTGATAAGGATGATTGAAAAAAGTGTATATCGTAAGAGGAAAGATTGGATATCTGATAGTGAGGAAAAAGAACTCATTATCAGTTTTTTTATTGTCAATTACACTAAGGTGTGGGAAGTTTTTTTGTCGGTTCTGCTGAATAGACGTTCCAGAGAAAAGTGATATAATGTTGTGCTGAAATCCAGAACAGAAAGGGGGAGAGCAAAATGCCATATACAGGAACAGCAAGAGAAAAAAGGAATAGCTGGATGCGTGGCAATGGTGCCAACAGCATGAGAGGGGAACTGAGGCGTGGAATTTCCATGAATAAAAAGATATTGAACCGGAAAGTCAGGCGGGCATCCAGACTGGACGTAAGTCACAGTGGATATAAAAAAGTATGCTCCACATTAAAAATGGTAGATTTCACATGAACAGGAGGCGCAGGATGAATGCGGGAAAATATTTTTCTGTGGAAAATGGCAGGGAGGTTATGCTTGGCAAACTATATAACTTGAAAGCGGCCATAGATTTTGCAGAGAAAAATATAGAGGCAAAAGAAATTTTTGCTTATAAGCAGGAGGATGAATTGATTGGCTGCGTTTGGAGCAGGGGAAAGGAATCATGCAGTAATAAAATTATTATGGAGGTGCGGAATGGGAAATAAGGAGGTTGGAAAGTCAGAGGGAAAAATTC
The DNA here is from genome assembly GCA_910587655.1 of uncultured Agathobacter sp. GTDB lineage: Bacteria > Bacillota > Clostridia > Lachnospirales > Lachnospiraceae > Roseburia. The sequence continues at coordinate 5,009 of CAJUND010000006.1, forward strand.
TCCGGCAGGAGGAATTTAAGGTGGATTGTCCCAGAAAAATTACGGTTGGCGATCCATCCTATTTTAAAGAATTTTCAGGGGAGAGGCTAAAACGGCTGACGGCGAGTTATACACCGCCTAGCTTTTTTGAGGCAAGAGTGCTATTAACCGAAGTGGAGTTTTCAGGCTTTCCGAAAGGAAAGGTATGTGGTATGTCTGTTTACATGGCACCCAAAGAAACCATCGAGACTTATGCGGAAGGAATGATGTATGAGGGGCAGGAGGTATCGACCAAAGAAATTGGTGTGGATTCAGCACGGTATCTTATAATTGTGGATGGTCAGAGAGATACGATTCATACTGGAGGGGACGGCTACTGGGGACGCTGTGAGGAATACAGCAGAGAAATTGGAAATAAAAAATATGTGGATGCCGTTGCCATCCATCTTTCCATGCCAGAGTTTGATTCCTACGAAACAGTAAAACAGAGAATGCAATACTTTTTTATGAATATCCGGTCTGTGGACAGACAAGAAAAAAATACGGTAAAGAAAAAAACACCGGAGCGTTGAACCCCAGCAGCCCGGTTATTCTTTTCCCTCAATCAGATAATCATAAGAGACATGAAAAATTTCTGTCAGCGCTTTCAGTTCCAGATCGGTAACATAGCGTTTGTTTGTCTCAATCCGGGTAATCACGTTTTTATCCATATCGTAGCCTGCCAGTTGGAGCTGGCGGGCAAGATCACGTTGGGAGAAACCATGCTGGCTTCTCAGTGCAATCAGGCGTTTACTTATTAAATTTTTTTCGCCAGTGAGTGTCCTTGGTTTGTGCATGGCTTATCCTTTCTTGCAAAAAGTAGCTTCAAGATATGTCTCACTTTTTGCGTTGTTTTTTATTATTCTACATGGGAATGAAACTATTTTTGGTTGTAAAAGTGATACAAACCATTAGACTCAGACAGAGCCCCTGCGGGAAAACTTCCATTCTACCCGCTGGGAAAAGCAGCTTCTCCCCAAGCTCTGCCGCTTCCCGGCAGAAGTCTTACAATCCAGATTCTGATAAAAACCCACACAAAAATGTTCAAAAGTCAACAATGAAGGGATGTGATACATATTATTATAGGAATCGATCATGGTTATTATGCCATCAAGACGGCCCATGCCTGTTTCCCAACAGGGCTTGTGGCCTACGAATATGAACCGTACACGTTACAGAATGTCCTACAGTATGCGGGAAAATATTATGTGTGCGGGACAGGGCGGCAGACGCTTGTAAAAGACAAGACCGTCAACGACAATTACTATCTGCTGACAATGGCAGCAGTGGCGCAGGAACTGAAGCACCGGAAAGCGAAAAAGTGTGTGGAGGTGGTTCTTGCCGCCGGTCTTCCCCTTGCCGGGTTCGGGCGGGAGAAGAAGAACTTCAGGGAGTATCTGTTCCGCAGGGAGCAGCCACTCCGTTTTCTGTTTGAGGGTGAAACGTATGAGGTTCTGGTGCGGGATGTAAAACTGTTCCCACAGGGATACTCTGCGCTGGCGCTTTACCCGGAACATCTGACAGGAGAGCCGTCTGTGCTTCTGGCAGACATTGGCGGGTGGACGGTAGATCTTATGCGGCTGGATAACGCTATTCCCAATGCTTCCACCTGCCGGAGTCTGGAACTTGGAGTAATCCGTTGCATTGACGAGATTATGGAGCAGGTGCGCCGGAACACCGGACTGTCTGTAACAGACATGCAGGTGGAGCGGGTGCTAAATGGCAGCCCATGCAGTTTAGATAAAGAGGCACAGGAAATCATAAAACGCCACGGCAGGCTTTATGCAGAGCGGATATTGTCTGCCATTGCAGAGGCCGGGTTTGATTTAAAAGCCGTGCCGTCTGTTTTCATGGGAGGCGGCTCTGCCATTATGAAACGCCATGTGACGCCGCAGGATGGGCTGTGCCGGAGTGTTTTCATCACGGACGTCCACGCCAACGCTGCCGGGTATGAGCGGATTGTGGGGCAGATGACAGAGCCATGAGGCGGCCGGTGTTTTCTTTCCGCCCAAACATGGACAATCCGAAACACAGGCAGGCATGGGAAATCTTACAGAGTGTTCCGGAAGGGCAGAAAAACCAGTTTGTAGTGTCTGCAATCCTGAAGTCAAGGGAGGGGGAGTATCTGGAACAGGTTATCCGTCGGGCGGTACGGGAGGAAATGAGGAATGGCGCCTCACTGCAGGAACAGGAAATGGGGAAAGTGTCGGAGGGAATCCCAGAGCAGATGATGGGATTTTTAGAGCAGTTAGGTGGTATGTGACCGGTGGGCAGGATGCATTGTTGGTTCTGCTTCTTTTTCGGCAGAATCTTTATTGGATATTGTGAATGGCTTTTTTTCTTGTTTTGTAGTATGTTATATATAGTAAAATGAGGGAGGTGGCGTCTATGAAGAAGCAATGCTGGAAAAAAGGAATCGTATTTGCCGCAGCAGCCATTGGAGCCATCCTGCTTGCAGGAGTGAATACTGCATCTGCAAAGACTGGGAAAGTGGAGCTGAATCTGACGGGGACTCCCGTACAGAACAGACGGCCGCAGGCACTAAAAAAGGCAAAGAAAGTCACAATTAATTGCAGCAAACCATCTGTGGTAAAAGCGAAGTATAAGAAGAACCGAAAGGATAAACGTATTGTTTTTACCGGAAAGAAAAAGGGAACAGCCGTGGTAACGGTAACATGCCGTCTGAAGAACAAAAAGAAGAAAACCTACCGGTACAAAGTCAAGGTAGTCAAAGGAAAGAAAGTGTCTGACCTTGGCAGGGCAAAAGAGGCATTTCAGATACAGAACCGGTACCGGGCGGAAAAAGGAGTTGCGGAACTGGAGTGGTCGGATGAACTTTACCGTTTCTGCCTCTACCGCCTAAAGAACAGCGGGTTTGACGCCCATAAGAATCTCGGCAGGGATATGAATGAATACTTTGGTGACTATGTCAAATACAAGCATCTGCTGTTCAGTGAAAATCAGGATGCGGGAAACAGCAGTGCAAAAGCTACCATGAAAGTATGGAAAAACAGTTCCGGGCATTACCATAACCTGCTCTCGAAAAATCATGTATGCGGAGCAATCGCCTGCTACAATAACATGTGGTGCGCCATTTTTTATGATAAAGATAAAAGCGAGGTGGAAAACTGGCGGGATTATCAGATTAAGAAAATCACCGTGAAACGGTATGACAGTGGAAAAGGAACATACCTTGGAGGCTGTTCCATCGGCTACTATGAGACGGAGGACCACTGGAATACCCTGCAGGCGGTAGCCATATCAAAAGAATCCGGAAAAGATATTTATCTGGCAGTGGGAAAGACCTACACCATTTATGAGAGGAAACGACCGGATGGATGTGAGAAAGCGGAATCGGTGACAATCACAGTGACCGAGGACGGCATAAGCGAAATTATCTTAAAAAGTTAATATCCGAACAAGTAAATATGAATTAAAGAACCTTTCTGGTAATAGCGGAAGGGTTCTTTTTTTGTCCTTAAAGCAGGACAGAGGAAAGGAGGCGAAAAGCTGTGAAGGATTTCAAGCGAGGACCGCCGGATAGCAAAGACAGCAATCCAATGATCTAGAAATTATATCCAGAAAGGAAATAAAAATTATGAAGAATAAAGGAAAAATAATAAAGAAAAGAATTTTATCGTTTCTGCTGGCAGCGGCAATGCTTTGCGGCATCTTGCCGGCAAATGCAACAGTGGCAAACGCAGCATCGACAAGTGTGAGCCTTTCATCCCTCGGCAGGAGAGGAAATGTTTCAATTGGCTCAAAGACGAAGTCCGGCACATGGTGGAAAATGAATCTGGGCGGCAAGGAGGCATTCTGTATTGACCTTGGTTATACCTGCCATTCCGGGAACAGCTATGCGGCAGAGGAAAAGCACCAGTGGGATCAGGATACCGGAGGGGCGAAAAACGGCAATTATGCCAAAGTCATCCGCTGGTACGTGATTGAGAAAAACCGGTCAAAGAAAGGTTTCGTGATGAGTCAGGCACTGATCTGGTCGATTGCAGAGGGACGCACCTCGGAGGCACAGTTGAAGGATGTTATTAAGCAGGTAAAAGACAATATCGGCATCTCGCCAAATAAGTCAGTAAATGATATCTATAAGGACATTTTCCAGCCGTCAGGAAACTGGACGGCAGAAATCACATTCTGGCAGAAAACGGGAAACAGCAAGAGATACCAGAGACTGTTGACCGTGGATGCGGAAAAGCAGCCGCACACGTATGAGCCGACGCCGTTAAATGACAGTGTCTATTACAGACAGAGAATTACGGTTCTGAAAAAAGATGAGGATGGCAAGGGGCTTGGGGGAATCCAGTTTACACTGGATGCGGATAACCTCGATGACCTGTATTCCTTTTCTATGGTGGACAGGGACGGCACAGAGGAAGGGCAGGCAGATGACGATAATGATACTTCTTTCAGCATGACCGGGTATACAAGGGACAGCGGCCGGATTTCTTTCCGCATGACGTATAAGATGTCCACGGAAGATTACTATTATTATACGGATGCGCAGCTTGCCAAGATGACAGCGGATGAAAAGAAGGACGCAAAGAAATATCTAATGGATGTTCTTGAACTGGATGAGGGTGTGGATTTTGCCTCTGACATGACAAAGGCTTCTGCCCAGAAACTTGCAGACAAAGAACTGAAGGAAATGAAAAATGATATTTCCAATACCTATACCCTGACGGAAGATAATACCGGGGATAACAGGCACATTGTGATGGACCCGGAGTTTGCCGGTGGAAAGAAAATCACCCTGAAGAAAGCCAACAGTTGGGAAAAAAATGCAGATGGAGTGTGGCCGGACAGTCAGGAGGAAATTCCGTCTGAGTATTCCAAGGCATATGTCACCGGGGTAACCAACCATTATAAGAAAGCGACCATTAAAGTCGTGAAGATTGATAAATACAGTTCCGATAAAAAGGCGCACGGTGAGGCCAGTCTGGAGGGGGCACAGTTCCAGCTTTATGCAGAGCAGAGTTGCAGCAACAAGGCGACCGTTTATGACGCGGAGGGCAATGCAAAGACAGCGGGTATTTATACCGTCAAGGACGGAATGCTTGGAACGGATTTTCTGCGGAGCGGCAATACCTATTATCTGAAAGAGGTAAAGGCTCCGGTAGGGTATACGCTGTCCAATGACATCCTCCCGGTCAAAGTGGATGCTTCAAGTAAAGATGCAGAGTATACCTACGATCTTGCTACCGCAGAGTATGGTAACAAGCCGGTTCTTGGAAAAGTAGCAGTAAAAAAATATTACTCAGATGGAAAGACCGGCCCGCTTCATCCGGAGGCGAACACGGTATTTCAGGTGTATCTCGCTGATAAAACCTATGAAACCTGCGATGACTATGAGAGGGCGACAATCCGGACTGACAAGGACGGATATGGTATTACCCCTGATTTATATTATGGGCATTACACGGTGCATCAGGTGGATTCCGGAGATGAGGATACCATCAGGGTGGATGATTTCGATGTGACAATCGATGAGGATGGAAAGGTCTATACTTATCCGATGTTAAACGAACTGTTTAAGGCGTATCTGAGAATACTGAAAAAAGACGGGAATACGGAAAAGCAGGTGCTAAAGGCTGGCACAACATATCAGATTTACCGTATGACGGATGAGGGAGAGAAGCTGGTGGAGCAGTCCTATAGTGACGGAAACCAGATGAAAACCATCAATCAGTTTATCACCAATGACTCCGGGGAAGTGATGACCGTGAAGGAGTTGAAATCCGGCACGTACCGGATTTATGAGACGGACAGTGCAAGCGGTCTGCACATCACGGAAAAATACATTGAAGTGACAATCAACAGCAAGGCAGATAACTATGAGAGCTGGAAAGACGAGGACGGCTATACCCATGCCACCGTGACGGTAACCTATACGAATGAGGAAACCAAGGGCAGGCTGAAACTCTATAAGACCGGGGAAGTGCTGGCAGGCTATGAAGATGGGGCATTTGTCTATGAGGAGCGTTTTCTGAAAGGATGCGTGTTCGAGGTTACTGCGGCGGAAGATATTGCAACGCAGGACAATCAGGGAACGAACTGGTATGAAAAAGGTGAACTTGTGGCAACAATCACAACAGGAGAGGGTGCAGAGTTTACCAGAGAATGCAAAGGTATTACCGGATATACCGTGGATGAGGACGGCACAGTGACGGTTGACCTGCCGCTTGGGAAATACCATGTGACGGAGAAAGAGACGGAATACGGCTATGTTTTGCCGGAGAAAGGCTGGGATGTGGAATTTAACTGGAAAAACAAGGATGAGGAATATGTTCTCAATGCCACAGACGCCACGGACAAAGATGGTGTACTGAATGTTGCCAATGCCCGCGCAAAGGCAGCCATTTCCCTGTTTAAGACAGACGCTGCGACCAGACAGGCAGTCGAGGGTGCGGTATTTGGCATCTTTACCAGAAATGATATTTACAATGCCGATGGAGAAAAGATTGTGGCGGCCGGAACGCAGCTTGGAACGGTTACCACAGATACCGATGGAAATGCAAAATCCAATCTTGACCTTCCGCTGATGAGTGAGGATTATCCGAAAGTGGATACGGATTCTGCTGTAGATGCAGAACCTGCTGAAACACCGGCAGTTGTGACAATGCCGCCTCTGGAAAAGCTTCTGACACTGGCCAATACATCGAAAACTGTATTCGGTAAGGATACAGAAGATGTGGAGGATGAATCGGAAGAAGATATGGAAACAGAAGAAGATGCAGAGGATGAATCCGAAGATGACGCAGCAGGAGAGACAGAAGATGAATCCGAAAGCGTTCCGGCCACGGATTCTGCCATTACGCTGAATTCCGGTGATTATTACCTAAAGGAACTGTCCGTATCCGGCAGTTATTATCTGAATCAGACAGAGTATCCGGTGCATCTGGAATACAAGGATCAGGAGACGAAAATAATCGCTGCCGATGTGGAGGCAGAAAACACCCAGACAAATACGGTTATCAGCAAGACATCCGTCACAAACAGTGAAGAACTGCCGGGCTGTGAACTGCAGATTACAGATGCGACAGGAAGTGCGATTGTAAGCTGGATATCCGGTGATAAGGATTCCATCAAACTGAATGAAAAGCTGAAGGAAATGGGATACCGTAATGTTACAGCAGTTCTGGATGAGAAAGGGGCAGTACAGATCAATGGTCTGCTTCATGACACAACCTACACTTTGACAGAGACAAGGCCGGCCGATGGTTTTACAACGGCAGACAGTATTTCGTTCCAGCTTGTGGAAGGAGAAAACAGCCGGACACTGGTGGCAGTCGTGGAGGATGAGATAACACTTCAGACTGACAATATCGTCCGCATGGTGGATGATACCACCAAGGTAGAGATTTCCAAGACAGAGATTACAGGGGAGAAAGAAATCCCCGGCTGCGAACTGGAGATCACAGACAAGGAGAGCGGGGAAGTCATTGACGCTTGGACCTCAACAGAGGAAAAGCATCTGGTGGAACAGGTATTTGTTGTCGGCAGGACATATGTGCTGACAGAGAAGCGTCCGGCAGACGGTTATGCCACGGCAGACAGCATTGAATTTACCGTGGAAGATACCGGGGAAATCCAGAGTGTGGCAATGAAGGATGAGACTACCAAGATCCGCCTCATTAAGTTAGCAGGGGATACCGGAGAAGGACTGCGCGGTGCTAAATTTGAAGTTTATGACAGCGAAGGGAAGAAAGTGCTTGCATTTACTTCCAAAGAAGATGGATACGATATTACCGGAAAGCTGGCTGTCGGAGAGACTTATACATTTAAAGAAGTGGAGGCTCCGAAAGGGTACAAGCTGGCGAAGGCTGTAAAGTATACGGTAAAAGATACCGGAGAGATACAGAAGGTGTCCGTAACGGATGAGAAACAGCCAAAGCCACATGTTCCGCAGACCGGAGGGAATACCCCGCTCATGGCGGTAGTCTGCCTGTTTATTTTGGCAGGCGGTGCATGGCTTGTTTCCCGTAAAAAGAGGATGAGGGCATGATTCGGCACAGGGCGAAAAAGGGATTAACACAGAAGAATAAAACAAAGAGACGAGTTAAGAGGAGGATTGTAAGCCTCTTTTTTCTTTTGGCTGCCGTACTGGCGGCTCTTTTTATTTACCGCCTGTACCGGGAGGATAAAGGCTATTTGGACCGCTTCAAAGAACTGGAAGAAACAGAGGAACAGGACTATGGCTATGATAAAAAGAAACCAGAAAGCAGTAATCCAGACTGGATTGGCTGGTTAAAGATCAGGGATACCAGTATTTCCTATCCGGTCATGCAGCGGCAGGGGGACGCCGAATACTATCTGCACCGGGATTTTGACGGGGCGTATAGTTTTTACGGCACACCCTTTTTAGACATCCGCTGTACACCAGACAGTGACAACTGCATTATTTACGGCCATAACATCAACGGCGGCAGGATGTTCGGGGCACTCCATGCCTATGCCGGGGAAAGTTATTATAAGAAACACCCGGAGATACAGTTTCGGGCAGGACAGGAAAAGAGGACCTATGAAATCATGTCGGTAATCCAGACGGATATTTCCTCCCCGGTCTACTCATTTGTGGATACGGGGAATCATGAAGAATACCGGGAATATGTCCGGAAGATTCTTTCGGGCAGCCTGTACCGGACGGAGATGGCAGGGCAGATAGAAAAGAAGCTGGAGGAAGAATCGGAAGATGATTTTTTCAGGACATACCAGTTTCTTACCCTGTCCACCTGCAGAAGTTGGGCTGGGCGGGACCAGAGGCTTTTGGTGGTGGCGGCAAGGGAGTGGGAGACAGAATAATAGAACCGTTACCCGCTGGGAAAAAGCATCCCCTGTTCCTCCTGCGGTTCCTCCGCCGGTATCCGCAGGAAACTGGTAGGCAAGTGTGAAGGAAATTGATGGTTCGTAAGAACCTCACCAATCAATTTCTCGCAACGTGCCGATTACGGCACTTTGCTCTCTTCGCACCGGAAGAACGCAAAGGCAGCGTTCTTTTTGTGTTTGAAAACAGGGCGGATGCCCGCCTTTCCAGCCTTATGTCGGCGTTTTCCGCCGAATGTCTGAAAATCAAATGCCGGTATGCCTGCAGTATCGTACCAGAAAAATGAGACAAGAGGGTCTGTAGTGTGTCAGATACATTGTTGGTTCTGCTTCGTTTGCGGCGCAATCTTTGTTGGGTATTGTGAATAGCTTTCCATGCATCTTTAGGGTATGTTGTGTGTAGCAAAACGAAAGGAGATGCACCTATGGAAATGAAAAACATATGCGGAAAGATTCCCCTGGAACTTCATGAGAGAGTCCGGGAGGAAATCGAGAGGACGGAGAGCAGTACACAAAAATTTATTCAGCAGGTGATTGAAGAACATTTTAGCGGAAAAGGAGAGATGAACATGGGAACAAGGACACTGGCAGTACAGGTATCAGAGGAACTTTTTGGCAGGCTCAAAGCGGTTGTGGCAAAGAAAGGATGTAAACAGAAAGAGTTTCTGATTGCCGTTATCGAGCAGGCCATCCGGACGGCAGAAGCTGAGTGGGCACAGGACAGCGCCGAAAGTGCGGCAGAGGCAGAAACGGGAGAGACAGAAACAGAAGAAGAAAGCAGCCAGCCGGAGGAAACGTCAGATAGTGAATCGGGCGTGGCATAGGCACGAAAAAGAGGATAGACAAAAACAAAAAAGTAACTTATTAACCAGACGGCATGGTGCAATCCATGCCGTTTTTTCAGCGAAGGAAGGTGATTACCGGAACGATTTATTTTTTTGATTTATTTAGTGGAATCGGTGGGTTCCGTGAAGGGCTTACCCGTGCGGGAGGATTTGAATGTGTCGGACACTGCGAGGCGGACGCCTATGCGGACAGGAATTACCGGGCGCTGTTTGAGACGGAAGGAGAGTGGTTCTGCGATGACGCAACAAAAATTGAGACAGGAGGAATGCCGGATTTTGATCTCCTCTGTGCAGGATTTCCTTGTCAGGCATTCTCTATTGCTGGAAAACGGAAAGGATTTGAAGATGCCAGAGGAACCTTGTTCTTTGAAGTGGCCAGACTGGCTGCAGAAAAACGGCCTCCTTATCTTCTCCTTGAAAACGTACCCGGACTGCTGTCGCATGACAAAGGCCGGACGTTTTACACGATCCTCAGCACGCTTTCAGAACTGGGGTATCATGTGGAGTGGAAAGTGCTTAACAGCAAGGATTTCGGAGTCCCGCAGTCAAGAAAGAGGGTGTATATTGTCGGATATCTTGATGGAAGATGTGCCGGAAAAATACTACCTTTCCCAGAGGCAAATGGAGCGGCTCTTGTACAAGTCCTTGCAGGAAGTCAGGGAAAAAGAGTCTACAGCACAGGGGGAGTGAGCTGCACGCTGACATCACAGGCAGGCGGCATGGGAGGAAAGACGGGTCTGTATGAAGTGGGTGTTCCCATTAAGGAAAACACGAAAAAGGGATACAAGCTTGCCTATCCCGGAGACAGCATTGATTTGGGGTATTCAACCTTAAACAGCCGGAGGGGGCGTGTCGGGCATGAGATTGCACACACGCTGACAACCGGAAGCCAGCAGGGGACGCTCCACTTTGTGGATTTATGTTCTCCGCCGCTGGTAACAGAAAGGGCCAGATGCCTTGTGGCAAGACAGAATAACGGAATCAGTAACCGGGCAGGGGAACGGTCAGGCGTATTAAAGGAGAACGGACCGAGGGCAATCCTGACGCCGCAGAAAGAAAAGGCGAGACAGAACGGACGAAGGATGAAAGAACCGGAGGAGCCAATGTTCACAATCACGGCAACCGACCGGCACGGAGTCGTTTACCACGGGAGAATCCGCAGGCTGACGCCGCGGGAGTGTTTCCGGCTGCAGGGATATCATGACAGCCAGATTGACCGGATTATTGATAAAACATCAGACAGCCAGCTTTATAAGCAGGCGGGCAACGGTGTAACGGTAAATGTGGTGGAGTCAATCGGCAGGAACATCCGGGCAGTGGACGAAGAACGAAAGAAAGCAGACAGCGGGAAAGGCGGGGATGTCTTATCGACCTGAAAGAACAGTATTATGGTACGGAAATTGAGATGACAGGAATCAGCAGGCAGCGGGCAGCCGAGGCGGTTGCCCGTATGTTTGGAAGTACACCGGAACGCCTTTATGATTATTATGATACATGGGCGGTGGAAGATACCGAGGGGAAGAAGTGGAAGTTTATGTATGACAGCAGCATCATGGCGCAGAGACGGGAGAGCGGGCGTTACATTTCTGCAGGAGATGAGTACAAAACGGAGATGGTCAGTCCGAAACTGGAATATGGCGAGATGGAGAAACTGCAGGAGGTGGTGCGGTGTCTGAAACGTGCCGGAGCCAAGGTCAATTCTTCCTGCGGGATGCATGTCCATGTGGATGCGTCAAACCATACGCCAAAGAGCCTGAAAAATGCATTATCCATTATGTATTCCAAGGAAGATATCTTATTTAAGGCACTGAATGTCAATCCCAGCAGGGTAGAACGGTGGTGCAAAAAGGTCAGGGAACCGGTATTGAAAAAGATACGCAGGATGCCGAACAGCACCATCAGCATGGAGAAATTTAAACAGGCATGGTACGAAAGGCAGGATGGAAGCGGAGACCATTACAATTGGACGAGGTATTACGCACTGAACCTGCATGCGGTCTTTTCCAAGGGAACGCTGGAGTGGCGCTGTTTTGAAAGCACGCTCCATGCAGGGAAAGTGAGGGCGAATATTACGCTTGCCCTTGCCATTTCCGCACAGGCCATCAATTTGAAATGCACCCATATACAAAAGACGGCAATCACGGAAAATCCCTGCTTTACTTTCCGCACATTCCTTTTGAGGCTCGGTCTTATCGGGGCGGAATATAAAAATGTGCGGAAACATCTGCTCTCCAATCTGGAGGGCGATCCGGCATGGAGGTATGACAAAAGCAGCTATGAGTGTCTGAAGAAAAAACAGCAGGCGGGAGAAGAACGGTGAAGGAGGTGAGAGAGATCGAAGGGAAATATTATTTTGCCTATGGCAGCAACATGAACATAGAACAGATGGCATTCCGCTGCCCGGCAGCCGAGGTGGTGGAGAATGTCTGCGTGGACGGATACCGGCTTGCTTTCTGCGGCCGTCCGTCCGGGAATGGAGTCGCCACTATACTGCCGGAGGAAGGAAATCATGTGGACGGGGTATTGTGGAAGATTACAAAGGAATGTGAGCGGAGTCTGGACTACTATGAGGGTTACCCGCATCTGTATGGCAAGGAAACCATTACCGTCAAAAATGTGGAGGGGAAAGAGCGGGATGTGACTGTTTACACCATCAATGAACCGTATAAGAGCCAACTGTCCGTTCCATCCCCGGTGTATCTGGAGGGGATACTGGAGGGATGCCGGGAAAACGGTATTTCAGAAAAAGCCGTGATGGAGGCGGCGGAACATGCCAGAGAAAATGTACAGCAGAGGAAGAAAGGGAAAACCCGCCCGGCAGACCGGGCGAGGTAAAAGCACCCGCTGGAGGAAAAAGCAGGGCTCCCGGAGCAGCCAGCCGGAGTGTCTGAAAGGCAGTCCGATCTGGGAAATCTCCGGACTCTCGTTCCTGCTATTCCTCCCAAAGTGTTCAAAAGCGGAAGATAAGTAATCTTGTAATATAAGTCCGGGGGCGTATTTTCTGAAAAAGTGTTCAAAAGTCCGGGGATAGCCGCTCTGTTACAGCAGCTTTTCCTGAAAAAGTGTTCGAGAGTACCCTGAAAGTGCAGAATGTGGGACAAATCGTCCTGATGAGGATGGTAGATACAGGCTGCTGCAGGGGTTCATCCCGAAAGCATGGGGAACCAGAGGCGGAACCCTGCCTTTTGGCAGAATGTGTGAAAGTATCACGGAAGTGCAGAATGTGAGACAGATCATCTGCAGAAATAGAAAATAATTGAGCAAAAAGTGAATAAGAACCAATAAACCCAGCGTGGTGTGTTCCGAGCAAAAGGAATACGCTGCGCCATTTTTTATGCACAAAAAACGTGCAGAAACGAGGTGGAACATGAAACGATTTTATACAGCGGAGTCTGTGACGGAGGGGCATCCTGACAAGCTCTGCGACCTGATTGCAGACAGTGTTCTGGATGAATGCCTGAAAGGGGATTCCAACGCAAGAGTGGCATGTGAAGTCCTTGCCACAAAGGGCAGGATTATTGTGGCGGGTGAGATTACCAGCAGGCAGAATCCGGATGTGTCTGAAACGGTAAAAAGGGTGCTGGAGGATGTGGGGTATTCTCCGGAGGAAATTCAGATTGATGTGTTTTTGCACCGCCAGAGTCCGGATATCGCAGAAGCGGTAGCCCGTTCTCTGGAGCAGCGCGAGGGACTGTCTGAAAGAGAGGATGGATGGAATGAAGGAGCGGGCGATCAGGGCATTATGACAGGGTTTGCCTGTCAGGAGACACCGTCGCTCATGCCAATGCCTGTGGTGCTTGCAAACCGTATTGTCAGGGAATTGTCGGCATGCAGAAAGAGCGGATATATTGCCGGGATTCTGCCGGATGGAAAGGCGCAGGTGACCGTGGAATACGAGGACGGGAAACCTGTCCGCCTCAGTTCGGTGGTAGTGTCCTGCCAGCACAGGGAGGATAAAGGAAAGCGGGAGTTGGAGCGCGAGATACGGGAAAAAGTGTTGAAACCCGCACTGCATATCCTGCCGCCGGATGAGGATACAGAAGTTTACATTAATCCGTCCGGACGGTTTGTGCTTGGCGGACCGGATGCGGACACCGGACTGACCGGGAGGAAACTGATGGTGGATACCTATGGGAGCATGGCATCACATGGGGGAGGTGCATTTTCCGGAAAAGACTGTTCCAAAGTGGATCGCTGCGGAGCCTATATGGCGCGCTATATCGCCAAGAACATCGTGGCGGCCGGTCTTGCGGAGAAATGTCAGGTAATCCTTGCCTATGCCATTGGTGTGGCAGAGCCGGTCATGGTGCAGGTGGATACCTTTGGAACGGGAAAAGTGTGTGCGGATGACTGTCTGGTCATGGCTGTGCAGAGGGTGTTCGGGCTGACGCCGGAACAGATTGCGGAAAAACTGCGGCTGAAACGTCCCATCTACAGACAGACGGCTGTCTTCGGGCATTTCGGAAGAAAGGAATTTCCGTGGGAGCAGACTGATCAGGCAGGGAAACTGAAAGATACGGTGATGTGATGGCATGGGTAAGCGAGGAAGAAATTTGTGCCGCAAGGGAGATGACTGCCATTGAATATCTGAGACGATACCAGCCAGACCGCCTGCAGAAATCGTCTGCCAGAAACGAGTGGCAGCTTACGGACCATGACAGTTTCAAAATCAATGAAATAACAAGCAAATGGCACTGGAAGTCAAGGGATATCGGGGGACAGAGCGCACTGAATTTTTTAATCCATGTGGACGGGATGGCATTTGTGGATGCTGTCCGCCAGCTCTGTGGGGAAAGTCCCTCCTATATTCCCGGAGTGCAGCCGGAGAGGGAGCGGAAACCGTTTGTCCTCCCAGAGCGGTATAAAAACTGTGACCGCATACGGAGGTATCTGACCGGGCGGGGCATCAGTTTAGGTGTCATGGAATACTGCATCCGGCTGGGGATATTGTATGAGAGCGCTCCCTACCATAACGCTGTTTTTGTTGGAAAGGATGGGGCGGGAAAAGCCAGATATGCTTTTCTGCGGGGGATATATGATTCGCCGGGGAAGGTTTTCCGGATTGAGCAGGCAGGGAGTGAGAAATCCTTTGCGTTCTGCATCCCACCGGAGGGGGCATCTAACCATGTGGCTGTGTATGAGGCGGGGATTGACGCGATGGCGCATATGACACTGGAAAGAGGCACAAAAGAGAAATACAGGCTGGCGCTGGGAGGAATCAGCGCACCAAAAGAGGGGGAGACACAGAGGAAGATGAAACGGCCTGCGGCTCTGGAACATTTCCTGAAGATGCACCCGGAAACAGAGAAAATTGAAATCTGCATGGACAATGATTTCGCCGGACGGTGGGCATGCAGCCATATCAGGGAGGCCTACGGGGGAAGATACCGGATAACGGAAAATCTGCCGACAGAGGCCGGAATGGACTATGGCGACATGGCAAAGCAGGCGGCAGAAAAGAACAGGCAGGAAAAAGCGGAGAGCAGGCAAGCCGCCGTCCGGTAAATAGTATTCAGAAAAAACATTGCGTTTTAGAAAGGAGGACTGAAATGGAAAAGAAAGAAACCGGCATACCGAAGATAGAACTTCTGACTCCGCTGACAGCAGAGTTTTATTCGAATCACAGTGAATGGGAGGATGATGAACCGGATGGGGAAATGCTGGGCGGCGCCGACCTCGTCCAGTATCAGGGAAGTATTCAGGAGATGGTAGCAAAAGAGAATGATTTGTGCGGGAATGGAACTCCCTGCAATCTGATGGACTACTTTGACGGGACACCCGCTGTCAAAGAAAAAGTAATCAGCGCAGTTGTCTCTGTCAAGGAAGCCGATGGCGTTTTATATGGCTGCACCACGCTGGAGCTAAAAGAATATCTGGACGAGTCGGAAATGAAGGAACTGTGTGACTACATTACCGGGCAGTACAGTGACGGCTGGGGCGAGGGATTTGAGCAGAGAGACATTGAAGTGGATGGGGGAACTTTAAATGTACACTTCTGGCAGTGGGATGGATTTTGTTTCAAAGAGCAGCAGAAAACGCCATCCGATGAAAAACAGCCAAAGGCAGTGAAAAAGCCAAAACTGAAACTTTTAGGCCATGACGGGAACATTTTTTCCATTATGGGGGATGCCAGACGGCTGCTGAGAAGGAACGGCCAGCAGAAGGAAGCGGAAGAAATGTGGGAACGGGTGCAGGGCTGCGGGGATTACCATAAGGCGCTCGGAATCATCAGCGAATACGTGGAAACGGAACTGAGCAGCGGCAGGGAAAAAGCACCGAAAGCGAAGAAAAAGAACAGGGGGGAGGAATGCCGGTAACACGGAAATCTGACTGTTACGAAAAGCAGAATATGAAAAAGAGAGGATGATGTGAATGGGAAGTAATCTGAAACTGGAAAACATAATGCAGGAGGGGATGGTTCCGGAGGAACATACCGGGGGAAAGAATTGGGAAATTCTTCATGGGGATACCCTCAGACTGGTCAAGGCGTTTGAGCCTGCCGTTTTTGATGCGGTGGTCACGGACCCGCCGTATGCATCCGGAGGGACGAAGCAGAATGAGAGAAACCGCACCACAAACCAGAAATACAGCAGCATGAAAGCGGAGAATGCCCTGCCGGATTTTGACGGAGATAACAAGGACCAGCGTTCATGGACACACTGGATGGCAGAGTGGCTGTACGATGTGCGCAAAGCCTGTAAAGCAGGCGCGCCAATCTGTCTGTTTATCGACTGGAGACAGTATCCGTCCATCACAGACGCCCTGCAGTGGGCAGGATGGATCTGGCGGGGGACTGCCGTGTGGGACAAGGGGAATTCCCGTCCGCAGAAAGGACGGTTCCGCCAGCAGGCAGAGTACATCGTATGGGGGAGCAACGGACCAATGCCAATCAGCCGTCCCGTTTCCTGCCTGCCGGGTGTGTTCCGCTATGGGAATCCGCAGAACCGCATCCATGTGACGGAAAAGCCTTTGCAGCTTATGAAGGATGTGATACAGATCTGCGAGCCGGACGGGATGATTTTAGATCCGTTTGCCGGAGCAGGTACTACGGTGCTTGCAGCAGTCGAGGAAGGCTACCGTGCCATCGGGATTGAGGTGACGGACGCTTATTACAAGCTGGGAACAGACAGGGTAAGGTTTGCACTGGAGGCACAAAAAGGAGAAGGAGAGTAGCGGGGGCATCCAATGGGATGCCATAAAATGCATCGAAAAGAAACAGGGCATCCGTATGGATGCAGGTACAACGAATATTAAGTAATTGGCAGTTTGGCTTGCTATCCAAAACTTAATTTTCGTTGTACCGGAAAGGAGGGACTGTGATGGAACAGGCGCTGGCTTATGTATGCTGCCCGGCTGATGAGGGCAGGATGAAGGTGCAGAAATACTGCCGTAAGATTTATGAGATGGGATATGTGCCAATCTGTCCACGTTTTGGCTTTGCGCCATTCTTGGATGAGAGCGAGGCAGAGGATGCACAGGCGATGTTACAGATGTCGCATCTTTTGTTACGCCGCTGCCGGATGGTCGTGGTCTGCGGCAGGGAAGTGACGGAGACGATGAACACCGAAATCAATACGGCAGATCGGTTACATATTATCTGTACTACGCTGGATGGATTGATCAAAATAAAGGAATCGGAGTAAATCAGTCCAAAAGAAAAAAAGACTGTCGGAAGAACGGCCTGACAGGCAGAATCTGCAGGGAACGCACCGGTTTTGTCGGTGCGGCTGGTTTTGCAAGCATAGCGTTTGGATATCCAAACGCATTTTGGGGAGTACCCCAATCCACCGGCAGATGAGAAAGCAATAGAAACAAGGAAAGGAAGGTAGAGAGATGAGGAAACGCAACCATGTAATCCCGGTGCATCTGAACGCAAAGGAACTGCGCTATCTGGATGAGCAGGTAAAAAAGAGCGGGTTCAGCCGGGAGGAATATCTGCGTTCCATGATTATGGGCGCAGAGGTTCGGGCAAAGCCGTGTGAACACCATGCGGATTTGCTGCGCAAGATAGCGGGGCTGTGCAACAATGCCAACCAGCTTGCCCGTGCCGCCAATACTTCCGGCATGGCAGAGCCGGAGCGTGTGGAGGAAATGCTGCGGATTGCCAGAGAGACATGGAAAACCGTAAAGGAGGAATGGTAGGGGGAGATGGCATACACCAGCATTATCCCGGTACACCGTCTTGATAATTCCATCCATTATATCCGTGATAAGGAAAAAACCACGAAAGGAAAGCAGGGGGCAGATTCATTGGAGGATGCCATCGGCTATGCCCTGAACCGGGAGAAAACAGAGGAAGATGTCTATGAGGATTCCATCGGCTGTATCTGTTCGTCTGCTTATGAGGATATGCTGGCAACCAAGGGACGTTTCCATAAGACAGGGGGCGTGCAGGGATACCATCTGATCCAGAGTTTTGCAGAGGGGGAGGTAACACCGGAACTGGCACATGCGATTGGGCTGGAACTGGCAGAGAGACTCCTGCATGGCAGATATGAGGTGGTAGTGGCCACGCATCTGAATACGGGACATTACCACAACCATCTGGTGTTTAATTCCGTCAGCATGACAGACGGGCGCAAATACCACAGCAATGGAAAGAGCTACTATGAAGAAGTGCGCCGTATTTCGGATGGCCTGTGCTTAAAATATGGTCTGTCGGTGATTGAACCCTCCGGGGGAAAGGGAAAATGCTATGCTGAATGGCAGGCAGAAAAAGAGGACCGGCCCACGTGGAGGACTGCCATTCGCATGGATATCCGGGAGGCGGCAGCAGAGAGTTTTACATGGAAACAGTTTATTTCCCGGATGGAAAAGCGGGGGTATGAATGGAAACTGAACCGGAAATACATTGCCTTAAGAGCGCCTGGGATGGAGCGGTATGTCCGTCTGAAAAGCCTTGGGAAACAGTATTCCGAAAACGGCATAAGGGAACAGATTCTGCGGCCGAAAAAGCGGGAGTGGAAGAATGCAGGGGAGCAGGCACAGAAACGAAAACTTCACGGACTGCAGGCGCTTTATTATTCCTATCTGTATCAGATGGGAGTGTTGAAAGAACGTCCGAAATATCCATCCCCCATTCTGCGGGCAGATATCCGCCGGCTGGATGAGAGGATTGTGCAGTTGGAATTTTTACAAAAGAACCACATATCCACCCGTGAGGAACTGGCTGATTACCGGAAACCGCTGGAGGAAAAGACAGCGGCACTCATCCGGGAACGGCAGGGGCTGTACCGGAGAGAACCCGGCTGTGAAAGGCTTCGGGAAATCACCGGGGAATTAAAACCCCTGCGCAAAGAGATACGGATGTGCATCCGCATTGAGAAACAGTCCGTGGAGATGGAACAGCGGCTGCGGGAGGAGGAAAAGCGGGAAAGAGAGAAAAGCACAGGAGAAAAGGAAACAGCAAAAGGAGCGGTGCAGGCAAAGGCACGTCAGCAGACAGAGCAGGAAAGGAGGTGACAGGCATGAATTATGGAGGCGAGGCAGCGGATCAGGTAGTCCGTTATTCCCTTGACGGTCTGGATCATGGTCTCAGGCTGTCCGGTGCAATGGCAAAAAACTTAGCCATCTTTATTGCGGCGGTGTTAAAGGATCAGAAAAAATCTTATGGGAAAACCCGCATGATGCGCATGTTAAAGGAAAACCGGCCACTGAAATTTTTTACGGTGTCCGGGGAAAAGATGCGGGAATTTAACCGTGAGGCAAAACGACACGGACTTCTCTATGTGGGCATCCGTGACAGAAAAAATCCGGAACACTGCGAGATTATGGTATTTGCGGATGATGCCGCCAAGGTTAACCGTATCATGGACAGGATGGGGCTCGATTATTTGAAATCAGAGAGCGGGCAGGCTGTCCATAAGGATATGGAAACAGAAGAAAAGGAAGCAGTGGCGACAGGCAGGACAGAGACCGTGGAAATGCCGGAAGGGGAAGTCCGCTTTGAAATCAGTGATTTCGAGGAAGATTTTAATTTCGGTGATGCAGATGCCGGCCATGAAAATTTTACGCAGGCGAAGGAGGCAGAGGACGGGAATCCGTCAAAGCTTTCCTCGCACAGCAGCGATACTTCTATCAGGCGGGAAAGGGGAGCTGAGAAGCCCTCTGTACGTGAGGAATTAAAGGAAATCCGCCGGGAGAAAGAGATACAGCGGGCAGCGAAGAAGGACCGGAGTCCGATACCACAAAGGAAACAGAAACATAAAAAGAATCATTTGCAAAAATAATCAGTACATGGCTTTGCAAAACAAAGGCGTGTGCGAATGGAGGGAAGATATGGATTTAAACAAATATTTGAATAGCAGCGGGGAAACCCCAATAGAAGAAGGCCGTCTGTCAAAGGAGGAATATGCGGCACAGAAGAAACAGGAGCGGGAAGAACTGTGGGCGGAGGTGGATGCCAAGGCGCAGGATGTCTTTAAAGATGGCGAGTCCCTGAAGGGCTTTCTTGATTTTGTGGCGCAGTGCCGTCCGCAAAAGACAGCAAACCTGCTTCTGCTGTACAGCCAAAATCCGGAGATACGGCAGGTAAAGACATTTGAGAAATGGAAGGAGGAAGGCCGGACTATTAAGAGCGGGGTACATGGATACCGTTTTATTGCTTCGCAGGAGTACGAAAAGGACGGAGTCACGGAGCAGGGGTACACCATCCGCAGGGTATATGATGTCTCGCAGGTACGGATGAAACAGCCGGAACCGCCAGAACAAAAAAGCATGGATGAGCTGATGGCGGCTCTGCTGAAAGATAATAAGGTAAATGTGCAGGTGGCAGATAATCTGCCGGACAACGTGCAGGCACAGTACATACCGAAACAGCGTACCGTCTATGTACGCAATGGAATGGATGACACAGTGACTTTCCATGCCATCAACCGGGAACTGGCCTGTGCCGCCCTTGACCGGCATGACGGCAGTTACAGCCGGGCAGGAGTGTCAGCACAGGCATACTGTGCGGCCTATGTGGTGGCACAGAAGTACGGTGTGGATACAAGCGGGTTCAATTTCAGCAGGGTGTGTGAACAGCAGGAGAATGGTACAAAAGACCCGAAGGAACTGCGGGCTGTGGTAGGCGATATCCGGACGGCAGCATACGGCATCGGCGGTCAGATCGGCCGCAACCTTGGGGAGATGCAGCAGGAGGCAGCCACCGAGGAATTTACCATACCGGAGACAAAGACGGAAAAGGCTGCAAAGCCAAAAGAAAACAAATCCAAGGCGGATAAGGCGAAGAAACAGCCGGAGCGATAGGCAATAAGATTTTACCGGACAATTCTAAAACAAAAAGAGCGGGCGGCGGGAAACGCCGCATGGAAGGAGGAATGTGTATTGGAGATAAGCAGAAACAGAGTGGAAATGCTGCGGAAACGCTATCCAAAAGGAACGAGGCTGTGCCTTGACAATATGGAGGGCGAACCGCAGATGCCGTCCGGGTTAAAGGGCGAGGTATTTTATGTGGATGACGCCGGGCAGATTCATGTGCAGTGGGAGAATGGAAGTACGCTGGCGCTGACGGAGATGGATTCCTTTCACAAGGAGGCTGCCCCGGAGAAAGCAAAAAGAAAGGGGGAAATATCCCGGTGACAGGGGGCAGGAAGTCAGACTGGATGGTCTGGCTTCTTGCCCTCCCGGTTGTCTGGTGGGCGGCTGTGCTGATTGCGGATTCTGCCTGCGGTGTCGGGAATTTCATGGAGATACTGGAGGCGGTGACAGAAAAGCTGGACCACCCTTTTGACCTGCATGCGAATCAATATACGCTGAAGTCGGTTCTTGTCTGTACGGTATTGTATGGCATGGGAATCGGCATTTTTTATGCAAACAGAAGAAACTACCGCAGGGGAGAGGAACACGGCTCCGCCAGATGGGGAGATGCCCTGCGTATCTGTAAGAGATACCGGGATAAGCCATACAGTGAGAACCTGCTGCTGACACAAAACCTGCGCATCGGGTTGAACTGCTACCGGCACAGGAGAAATTTGAATGTGCTGGTGGTGGGCGGTTCCGGCGCGGGAAAGTCCAGAGGATATGCCCTGCCAAACATTATGCAGTGCAACTGCTCTATGGTAATCACTGATCCCAAGGCGGAGCTTCTCCGAAAGACGGGCGGTCTCCTGCAAAAGAAGGGATATGAAGTCCGGGTGTTTGATTTAATCAACCCGGATACTTCTTTTTGCTATAACCCGTTCTGCTATGTGCAGGATGACAAAGACGTGCTGCGCCTGATTCACAACCTGATAAAAAACACCACGCCAAAGGGCGCGCAGAGTACAGATCCGTTCTGGGAGAAAAGTGAGACGGCTCTTTTGCAGGCGCTGATGATGTATCTTTTGCATGAGGCGCCTCCGGAGGAACAGAACTTTGCCATGATTATGGAAATGCTTGGCTCCGCACAGGTAAAGGAGGACGACGAGGAATACGAATCGCCTTTGGACATTTTATTTGAGAGACTGGAGATGCGGGAGCCGGAAAGCATTGCGGTCAAGCAGTACCATATTTACAAGCAGGCGGCAGGAAAGACGGCAAAAAGTATTTTGATTTCCGTAGGCGTGCGGCTGGCAGCTTTCAATCTGCGCCAGATTGCTAACCTGACCTGCACGGACGAACTGGACCTTGCTAGCATCGGGGAGAAAAAAGTGGCATTGTTCTGCTGCATCCCGGATGCCGATACCAGCCTGAATTATTTAGTTGGCATGGTATACAGCCAGTTATTCCAGACGTTGTATTATGTGGCAGACCGGAAATATGGAGGACGGCTTCCCATGATGGTAAACTGCATCATGGACGAATGGGCGAATGTATCGTTGCCGGATGACTTTGAAAAAATTCTTGCCACCTGCCGTTCCCGCTCGGTGTTTTGCAGTATCATTGTCCAAAACATGAGTCAGATCAAGGCTCTGTTCAAGGATTCATGGGAGAGTCTGGTGGGGAATTGCGATGAACTGCTATATCTGGGCGGCAATGAAAAAGAAACGCATAAATATGTTTCGGAACTGCTTGGCAAGGAGACCATCGACACCAATACCTACGGACAGACGAAAGGAAAGTCTGGCAGTTATGCGACGAACTTCCAGCAGAGCGGGAGGGAACTGCTGACGCCGGACGAGGTGCGGATGTTGGATAACCGGGATTCCATCCTGTTCATCCGTGGGGAGCGGCCCGTCATGGATAGAAAATACGACCTGATGAAACATCCCAATATCAGGGATACAGAGGACGGAGGGACAGAACCGTTTAACTATGCAAAGGCGCCTATGGCCCACGATATGTTTGCCTTTGATGAAAGCCGTTGCGGGGACTATGAACTGCTCTCGGCAGAAGATTTTGCATAAGAAGATGCAAGGGAGATGTTGCAGTAACTTATTTATCAAACAATTAAACTTCAGGGATGGGCGGCAGAGCGCCGGGAAAATGCCATCCCTGCCAAGAATGGAGGTATGCCAATGAAATTTCAGATATGGAAACAGAAAAATAAGAAGAAGGAAACACGTCCGCTTCCCATGAAAGCGGGGCAGAAGAAGATGTTTGTCTTGTATTCGGTGCTGGTGCTTGGCCTGTGTTTTGGGGCGGTAAGCGCTTATGCCGCAGATGATCCGCTGAAGGTAGTCAACAACCTGTCCTCTTTTATTTTTTCCCTGATCCGTGCCATTGGCCTGATTTTGTTAGGCTTTGGCATTGTGCAGGTGGGATTGAGCTTAAAGAGCCACGATCCGAGCCAGAGGGCGAATGGTTTTCTGACGCTGGCAGGCGGGATTATTATTACCTTTGCCAAGGAGATTCTGGATTTGATTACAAAATAATAATTCAGGATTATGAAAGATTGGAAGGGGTGAAACAGATTTGAGTGATAACTGGATCGTGCAGAACTTAAATTCTGCACTGGAAACATGGAATGAAAAGCTGTCAGAAATCTGGACACTGTTATCGCAGGACCCGGAAAAGTTTAAGGGCGGCACCATATGGGATGTGATGAATACAGTAAATGGTGCATTGAAGGGAATCGGCTACGGGCTGCTGGTTTTATTTTTTGCCGTGGGTATTGTAAAGACCTGCGGCAGTTTTGCGGATATGAAAAAGCCAGAACATGCCCTGAAAGCCTTTATCCGTTTTGCACTGGCACAGGGGGCGGTAAAATACGGCATGGAACTGATGACGGCCATTTTCTCGATTGTGCAGGGAATTATTTCCACGATTATGAAAAAATCGGGCATGACGGGAGGGAATGTCACGCAGCTTCCGGAGGCTATTGTAGAAAAGGTGGAGTCCGTGGGAATGTTGGAATCCATTCCACTGTGGATTGTGACGCTGCTTGGCAGTCTTCTGATAACCATTTTGTCATTTATCATGATACTGACCGTTTACGGCAGGATGTTCAAGCTGTATATGTACACGGCGATTGCACCCATCCCGGTTGCCACCTTTGCCGGTGAACCGACACAGTCCATCGGGAAGAATTTTATCCGTTCCTATGTGGGAGTCTGTCTGGAGGGGGCAGTCATTGTACTGGCCTGCATTATATTTTCTGCCTATGCGGCAAGTCCGCCTGCAGTGGGAAGTGCGGATATGTCTGCCGTGACAGTGGTGTGGGAATATATCGGGGAACTGGTATTTAACCTGCTGATTCTGGTAGGGGCAGTAAAGGCATCCGACCGGATTGTAAAAGAGATGATGGGCTTGTAGACAGTCAGAGGGAAAAAATTACAACTGGAAAAAATAACCTTTCGTTTTTCCTTGCATAAAGTGCAAAAAGCGCCTATACTGTAGGTAAAGGAAGTAAAGAAATCAAAGAAAGAAAAGGAGGGAACGGCAGATGGAAATCGCAAAAATATCGAGCAAGGGGCAGATTACCATACCCGTATCCGTAAGAAACCGCCTGCATCTGAATACCGGGGATAAGGTACTGATACTGGAGGAAAACGGGAGGTTTTATATTGAGAATGCAGTAAACATGGCATTTAAACGTGTGGAGGAAGGATTCCGTGGTGCAGCGGCAGAGGCCGGTTTCCAGTCTGAAAAAGAGATGCAGGATTACGTGAAGGAAATCAGGGAAGAACGCAGGGGGAGATAACAGATGAGGATTATGTTAGATACGAATATACTGATTTCCATCATCTTCTTTCCCTCCGGAGTGACACGGGAATTTACCAGACAGGTAGGGCTTGGGAACCGGATTGTGTTATGCGACTATGTGATTGAAGAACTGCGGCTTGTGGTAGACAGGAAGTTCCCGGAACGTAAAAAGATTCTGGAGCAGTTTTTCTATGAACTGCCGTTTGAACTGGTCTACACGCCAAAGGACTTAAATCTGGAAGATTTTCCTGCGGTAAGGGACAGCAAGGATACGCCAATCCTTGCCACTGCCATTTTGGAAAATATTGATATACTGGTAACCGGGGATAAGGATTTGCGGGTGGTGGAAACAGAGTACCCGGAGATTATGACGATGAGTGAATTTATAGAAAAATATTGAATCAGGGAAGAAAGAAAACAGGGCAATCGGAAACGGTTGCTCTTTTGTTTTGTTGGAGAGTCCGACATCTGCGGAGCAAGAATCAGCCTTGCTGATTCTTGGAAGCGTCGGATTTTCACGACGCTTTTGTGCCTGAAAAGGAGGTTGATTTTTTGGAAGTAAAAATGAATAAGGAAATCCGTGATTATCAGGAATCCATGTTCTTCGGGCTGGACTTCCGCCAGTGCTTTTTCTCTGTGCTGGCAATCCTGACAGCGGTGGGGATTTATTTTGGTGTCCATACTCTGCTGGGGGAGGAAGTGACCGGGTGGCTGTGTGTCCTCGGCGCCGCTCCTTTTGCAGCCTGTGGCTTTTTTAAGTATCATGGGATGAATGCGGAGCAGTTTTTATGGGCGGTTATCAAGTCGGAGGTGCTGTATCCGAAACGTCTTTTATACCGGACAGAGAATCTGTATCTGTCCTGCATAGAGGAAACGATTCTTGCCGGGGAAAAATCCGGAAAGAACGGGACTGAGATTATGGCGAAAAAATACAGAAAGAGGGCAAAGGCAAAGCAAAGGAAGGAGGGGTGCGGTTGATTAAGACACTGAACCAGTCCATCAGGATGGACCGGGTAAAATTCAAAGTACCGAAATCGGTACAGCAGGCAGTTCCCATCCGCACGATATGGCCGGATGGGATTTTTCTGGCAGAGGGGAAGTTTTCCAAGACATTCCGTTTTACGGATATTAATTATTCCATCGCCAGCAAGCAGGATAAGACGGAAATGTTTCTGGACTATTCGGAACTGTTAAATGCACTGGATTCCGGCTGTTCGGCAAAGATTACACTGAATAACCGCAGGATCAATAAGGAAGAATTTGAGCAGTCACTGCTGATTCCGCTGAAAGGGGACGGCAAATCCATCGGGGATGGCTTGGATGAATACCGGAGGGAATACAATGAAATGCTGCTCTCAAAGGTCAGCGGCACAAACAACAGCATCTGTCAGGAACGCTACCTGACCGTCAGCGTACATAAGAAAAATATCGATGAGGCGAGGACATATTTTGCCCGTGTGGGGACGGATATTGTCACCCATCTGGCAAAACTTTCGTCTGTTGGCGAGGAAATGGGGGCGGAGGAACGCCTGCAGATATTCCGGGATTTTTTCAAGGCAGATACCCCGCAGGCATTTCCGTTCCATTTGAAGGAAGCCGCCAGAAAAGGGCATGGTTTCAAGGACTGGATTTGTCCGGACAGCATGGAATTCCACAAAGACTATTTCAAGATTGGGGATAGATACGGGCGTGTTTTATATATGCAGGAGTATGCCAGTTATGTAAAAGACAGTATGATATCGGAACTGTGTGATTTGAGCCGGGACTTAATGCTGTCCATCGATATTTTGCCGGTACCTACGGATGAGGCGGTGCGGGAGATACAGAATAAACTGCTTGGAGTGGAAACCAATGTGACAAACTGGCAGAGGCGGCAGAATGCGAATAACAACTTTTCTGCCGTAGTGCCTTACGATATGGAACTGCAGAGGAAAGAGACAAAGGAAATGCTTGACGATTTGACCACCCGCGACCAGCGGATGATGTTTGGCCTGCTTACGATGGTGCATATGGCAGACAGCAGGGAGCAGTTGGAGTCGGATACGGAGACGCTTCTTTCGGTGGCGAGGAAACATCTGTGCCAGCTTTCTACGTTGAAATGGCAGCAGGTGGACGGGCTTAATACCGTCCTGCCATACGGATTGCGTAAAATCAATGCCCTGCGCACCATGACCACAGAGTCCACGGCTGTGCTGATTCCATTCCATACACAGGAAATTATGCAGCCGGGCGGGATTTATTACGGGCAGAATGCCGTCAGTAAAAATATGCTGGTGGCTGACCGGAGGAAACTCTTAAACGGTAATTCTTTCCGGCTTGGCGTCAGCGGTTCGGGCAAGAGTTTCTCAGCGAAGGAAGAAATCGTGGACATCGCGCTTTCTACAGAGGATGACATCCTGATTCTCGATCCAGAGTCGGAATTTACGTCACTGGTGGAAGAACTGCGGGGAGAAGTCATCCGCATATCGGCAACCTCCGATACCCACTTGAATGCATTGGATATGGATTCTGCCTATGGCGATGATAAGAACCCGTTGATTGAGAAGTCGGAATTTATCCTGTCTCTGTTTGAACAGCTTGTGGGGGCGGGCAACCTGTCCGCCAGAGAGAAATCCATTCTGGATCGCTGTACGGCAGATGTGTACCGGGATTATATCCAGAGCGGGTATCAGGGCGAGATACCGACATTGAAAGATTTATACCGGCAGCTTATGCTCCAGCCGGAAGATGAGGCGAGGGGGCTTGCCCTGTCCTCGGAACTGTTTATCAACGGCAGCCTGAACACCTTTGCCCAGAGAACCAATGTGGATACAAAGAGCAGGATCATTGATTATGACATCCGGGAATTGGGGGAACAGCTTATGCCCCTTGGCATGTTAGTGACACTGGACAGCATTTTCAACCGTGTTATCCAGAACTGGAAAAAGGGAAAAACCACATGGATTTTTGCCGATGAGTTTTATCTGTTATTCCGTTACCAGTACAGTGCCGATTTTTTCTATCGTCTGTATAAGAGGATTCGGAAATACTCCGGTTTTGTGACAGGGCTTACGCAGAATGTTGAGGAACTACTGAAATCCGATACGGCAAGGCTTATGCTGGCAAACAGTGAGTTCCTGATACTGCTGAATCAGGCAAGCACAGACCGGGAAGAACTGGCGGGGTTATTAAACATTTCAGACAATCAGCTTTCCTACATCACCAACGTGGGCGCTGGACATGGATTGATCCGCTGTTCGGGAAACATTGTCCCCTTTGAGAATACATTTCCGAAGAATACGAAACTGTACCGGCTGATGACGACCAAACCCGGTGAGTGATATATAAAAAATGTAATCTATGTAGAATGCCGCTGCAGCATGAATCTGTGCTGCAGCGGTATTTTTATCGCAGCATAAGGACAGAAAATTTATGGATGGAGGTAATAGCAGATGGCAGAAATATCTTTTTATGCGGCAGAGTGTATGGAGTTTCCGGAACGGCTGGGGGAACTGCGTGACAATTTGACGTTAGCGGAGGCAGTCAAAGCGTATGGGAGGATTTGTGGGAGGAACAGGTCTTGTGGACCGGGAATCGGTTTTGTGCTTCAGGATGAAAGCATCCCCGATTATTCCGATAACAGATGGCCGCTATATCAGGGCGGAGGAATCGCACAGGATGTGATTGACCTGATTCCGGCATACAGAGATCATCCGCTGGTAAAGCAGGCGGTAGAGGATATCAAACCGTATCTGAAAAAACTGGAGCGGGCAGGTAAGAAAAAATGTGATTGGGAGCGTTGAAAAGCGGAAGGGAGGTAACGGGTATAAAAGATATCAGGACAAAGAGCGAAAAGAAGCCAAAAGTAAGAAGCGGCTCAGCCAGAATGCCAAAAGAACTGGCGAGGACAGCCGCACTGCAGGCAAAAGAAAAAGCCGGAAGGCCTATCCGTGTGGCTGATGGTATGGAAGATTCTATGGATCAATCAACGGAAGAATCCCCTAATGAATATGCTGCCGCTAAAGTATCCTCTGCAGGGGGATGGACAGGCAGCCATGCTATGGAAACAGCCTATGCCGGTGGAAAGAAACTGGCGGTAAAAACCCGTGAGAAAGCACAGGAGAAAAGACGGCAGGGTTTTGCAGCAGAAGAAGATTTCCAGACAAAAGCATTCGGCGGGAGAGCAGA
The DNA here is from genome assembly GCA_910587655.1 of uncultured Agathobacter sp. Taxonomy (GTDB): domain Bacteria; phylum Bacillota; class Clostridia; order Lachnospirales; family Lachnospiraceae; genus Roseburia. Next base: position 33,940 of record CAJUND010000006.1, read on the forward strand.
GGGAAAAGACGCCGGAGAGAGAGCAGACACATCAAAAGCAAACACACCAAAAGCGGGGCAGCGAAGTGCGGCTCGCAAAACTGGTCAGGAGGGCGCAGAGAGAAAAATCAGAACAAGAAAGATGCAGAGGACAGGGGTAAAAACGTCGGCAAAACGAACGGTAAAAACGCCTCCCCGTTCGATAAAGACATCTCCCTATGCCAGAGCAGGAACGCAGGCACAGCAGGTGATGAAACAAAAGCAGCGGGCAGAAAAAGCAGCGAAAACAGCAAAGCAGGCAGCCGTTCGGTCGGCGAAAGCGGCAAAGAACACAAAAAAAGCGGCCAAAGCTGCCGCCAAGGGAACGGCAGCGGCAGCAAAGGCGGGAGTGGTGGCAGTGAAATCTTTGGTGGCAGGATTGGGAACGGTGGGAGTAATCATTGTGCTTGTCCTTATTATTGCAGTGGGGATAATCGGAGGCGCACTGTCCGCCAGTGACAGTTCTTCCAGTCCGCAGCCATTGAGTAAGGAAGTGCTTTCCTATACTGCTGTCATAAAGAAATATGCCGGACAGTATGGGATACCGGAATATGTCCCTGTGATACAGGCAATCATGATGCAGGAGTCGGGCGGGCAGGGAACGGACCCGATGCAGGCAAGCGAATGTCCCTGCAATACCCGTTTTCCCCAAAAACCGGGAGGAATCACCGATCCGGATTACTCCATTCAGGCAGGCATTCAGTATTATGCCAGATGTATCAGTGGAGCAGGCTGCATGGGGCCGCAGGATATGGAGAGGCTGAAATTATCCCTGCAGGGGTACAATTATGGGAACGGTTACATATCATGGGCAGTCAAAAATTATGGCGGGTACAGTGAGGCGAATGCCAGACAGTTTTCCGAGGAACAGGCAGAGGCGCATGGATGGAGCAGTTATGGTGATCCGGAATATGTCCCCCATGTGCTGCGTTATTATTCTGCCGGGAATCCATTTGACGGCCTGTTTGGAAACAGCCAGATTGTTTCCGTGGCAAAAGCAGAAATCGGAAATGAGGGAGGGGAAAAATTCTGGTCATGGTATGGGTTTAACAGCCATGTATCGTGGTGTGCCTGCTTTGTGAGCTGGTGCGGGGAGCAGTGCGGATTCATTCAGAGTGGTGCGATGCCGAAATTTTCCCTCTGCACCGATGGCGTAAAGTGGTTTAAAGATAAGGGTAAGTGGCAGGGCAGGGGATATACGCCCACACCCGGAACGGTTATATTTTTTGACTGGCAGGAGAATGGAAAAAGAGACGGGGAGAGCGACCATGTAGGAATCGTGGAGAAGTGTGAGAAAGGCATCGTGTATACCATTGAAGGGAACTCCGGAGATGCCGTGAAACAGAATCACTATCCGGTAGATTCCGCATCCATTCTTGGATATGGGATTCTGAATTAGTCCGCTTTGTCCTCCCGGTCAATCAGGTCGTCAAAATTAACGCCAAGCACCTGACAGAATGCTTGAAGTTCAATATCTGTAACGAATCTCTGATTGGTTTCAATCCGGGTAATGACATTTTTATCGATATCGTATCCGGCAAGCTGGAGCTGGTGTGCGAGATCACGCTGGGAAAGACCACGTTCCTGACGCAACTGGATGAGGTGTTTGCTGATTAAGTTCTTTTCACCGGACGGAGTCCTTGGTTTTGGCATAAAAATCTCTCCTTTTGTCGATAATTGTCGCTTTCTGTCATACGTTTGTCTCACTTTTTGCACCATCTATATTGATTTTACAATATAGGGATGATAAAATCGGTTGTAAAAGTGAGACAAAAAAGGAGGATACATGATGCGAAAGGAACTTATCTATGAAAAAATGAATGGATTTTTGGAAGAAGAAATATTTTCAATTTCTGAAAAACTTGCGATTGAGGATGAATTTGCCGAGGGAAAAGAGTGTTCTCAGTTGTATGAGAGTGCATATCTGGCAAAACAGAACCTGTGCAGGAGATTGGGGAAGGATGAGGACAATGACATAGAAACGCTCATGAGCAGTATGGAGAATATTGCCAGACTTCTATCCATGAAGATGTATGAGTATGGAAAAAATGAGCATCGGCTGGAATTGATTTGTTAGGATACGCCTGTAATAGTGACAAACATATGATTTCTGTTAACAGAAGGAGATGAGAGAGGTTTGGGGTTTATATCTGAAGAATTTATTTCCTCCCGCACGGGAGAGCCTTTGGAAACAAGATTGAAGAACAGTGCCGGCTTCCGGCAGCAGATGAAATCACTGCGTAAAGCTTCAAAAGCGTTTACAAGGGATTCCGTCAAATCAGACGAATGCTGGAAAGCGTTTGACAGACTGGAGGACGAATGGGGCAAATACAACATACGGTACGGGGAGGAATCCTACCGTCTGGGATTTGAGGATGGGGTGCAGCTTGCCTCTGAAAAGAAAATGCGTGCCAAAGGTTCTGTTCTGGATGTTAAGGATATGACACATCTGGTTTATGTGTATGATGCCATCCGGAAACTGAACAAACTCCTGCTGGGGGAATGGGAGATACATGGCAGGGATGGCGGTGTGCTGCGGGAACTGGACCGGGTGTGTGATGTGATAGAACATGGCATTTGTGCGGAAATCCGACTCCGTGGGGAGGATGAAATGTATGAATGTCTGTTGGATATACTGGATGATGCAGGAAAAGCACCGGAAGAACGGGCAAAGCTGCTGACAGGGCAGGATAAGGCATGACGCAAAATTCCAACAAAAGAGGAATGCAAATAACGGAGGAATGACAGTAATTACAGAAGGAGGGCATTACGATGGACAAAAAGGATATGGCATTACTGATAGAAGTGGAGGATGAACTGTACAATATGGACAAGGCACTGGAACAGCTTGCCGGGCATGGACATGCAAGCGGGGAGTTTACCAAGCTGGATAATGTGTTTGATGTGATACAGAATAATTCCCATCCGTGCTTTTCCAGTGAGTCGGAGGAAAGTATGCAGGCATTTTTTGACATCATGCAGAATAAAGACAAGACCGCAGAGGAACGGGCGGAAATTCTGATGAATGGGATGGTATAGTGCTAAAAAGAGGTTATTTATGGTTGGCATATTATGTCATAATGAAGAACATTTCGGAAGTGGTAGAACACCGGCAACAAATACTGTTTTTTCTGTTGTTGGTTGTCTGCTTTCAACGGTATTGCAAATACTCTATAAATCGCTTAACAGCTAAGGATACATTTTTGTTGCTGCGTAATGCTAGTCCAATATTGCGGTATGCCGGAACATTAAGTTCTTTGGCAAGGATTTTATACGGTATCCGTTTTAAAATAAGCTGTGGCAAAACACTGATGCCAAGCCCGCTTTCTACCATCGCCATTATTGCATAATCATCCGAGGGGTAAAGCGTATTTGCGGCATAAGGCGCTGTTTTAGAGAATTATACGGATATTGCACACAGTCTGCCAGAAGCCGGAATTAGATAAAACAATCGTAACGATTCAACTTTACTTATTTCCCATTACGGAGTATAATTCTTTTATAAAAGGATTTATAAAAGAGAGGAAATGGAAGGATATATGCTATATTCGGGAAAAAAAGCAACAAAATATAATATACTTAGTTATATGTTAAACCATGGGGACACTTCAAAAGTAGAGCTGGCGAAACAATTAAACTTGAGTATGCCTACCGTGTTATCCAATGTAAATGAATTGATGGAAACTGGACTGGTAACGGACAAAGGGGAACTGGAATCTACAGGGGGACGAAAAGCTGTTCTGATTGGACTGAAAAATGATTACAGGTTTGCTCTTGGTGCAGATATTACAGCAAACCATCTTGGGATTGTTTTGGTTGATTTGTGTGGGGAGGTTTTGAAACAGGAGCGTATCAGGTTAAAATTTGATGCGGATATATCATATTATACAAAGCTGGCAGAGGAACTGAAAAAAATTTATGAAACACATATTGATCCAGATAAAATACTGGGTGTTGGGATTTCCCTGCCTGGGATTATCAATCAAAAGGAAAAGCTCCTTGTAAAATCTCATGCATTGAATTTGGAAAACTATAGTTTAAAGATGATTGAGCAGATATTGGCAATGCCCGTATATTTTGAAAATGATGCGAATGCGGCTTTGCTGGCGGAAAATCCGCAGAAATTGAAAAATTCTATTTATTTATCTCTAAATAATACCCTTGGCGGGGCAGTTTGCATGGATGGGGCATTATTCACTGGGCAGAACCGCAAGGCAGGCGAATTTGGGCATATGATTCTGATTCCGGGCGGCAGAAAGTGTTATTGCGGTAAATGCGGCTGTGCAGACGCCTACTGTGCGGCAAGTGTGCTGACACAGGATGGAAAGGAAAAGTTAGAGGAGTTTATGGTAAGAATACAGACGGATGGCAAGGCAAAAGAAGTCTGGGAGGAGTATCTGGAAAATCTGGCTATATTGATTTCTAATCTGCGGATGTCCTATGATACGGATATTATTTTAGGGGGTGAAGTTGGTGGATATCTGCAGGATCATATGGTTGAGCTTGGCAGGAAAATTTTTAGATATAATTTATTTGATGATGATCTAAGTTACCTGAAAAACTGTTCTTATCGAAAAGAGGCATCTGCAGTGGGAGTGGCAAAGCAGTTTTTCTGGAAGGTAATGGAGATGATATAAGGACAAGTTCAATATAAGAGAAAAAACAGTCATTAAGTTATGATTTAAACTTGGTGGCTGTTTTTTTGTGCAATTCTTACAAATAGCACATTGAAAATTTATAGAAAATATAAGAAATGAAAAAATATAATTGACATTTGCAGCATCTGGTGCAATAATGTAATTACTTTAATAAAACGTTTAATAAAAGAAAGCAAGAAAGCGAGGATGATGCTTATGTTACAGCAGATTATGACAAAACCCGGTGAGATTATTTTTAAGGAAGTGCCGGTTCCACAGTTGGAAGATGGTCAGGTAATGGTAAAAATCAGAAATATCGGTATATGCGGTTCAGATATTCATGTATACCATGGGAAACACCCATTTACCTCCTACCCCGTAACACAGGGCCATGAAGTTTCGGGGGAGATTACAGAAATCGGGGCAGGTGTGGAAGATTTTGACATTGGGCAGAAAGTTACCATTGAACCGCAGGTATATTGCGGTAAATGTTATCCGTGCCGCCACGGAAAGTACAATCTCTGTGAGGAACTGAAAGTGATGGGTTTTCAGACGACAGGAACAGCTTCTGAATATTTTGCGGTGGATGCGTCAAAGGTAACCCCGATACCGGAAGAGATGTCTTTTGAGGAAGGCGCAATGATTGAACCCCTTGCGGTGGCTGTCCATGGCGTAAAGCAGGTTGGCGATGTCACGGGAATGAATATTGTTGTGATTGGTGCAGGACCGATTGGAAACTTAGTGGCACAGGCTGCAAAGGGAATGGGTGCTGCAAAGGTAATGGTTACGGATGTCAGCGACCTGCGGCTGGAAAAGGCAAAGGAATGTGGAGTTGATATTTGTGTGAACACTTTGAACAAAGATTTTGGAGAGACAATGCTGGAAGCGTTCGGCCCGGATAAGGCAGATGTGATTTACGATTGCGCAGGGAATAATATTACCATGGGGCAGGCGATTAAGCATGCAAGGAAGGGGAGCATTATTGTTCTGGTTGCTGTATTTGCGGGGATGGCAGAGGTAGACCTTGCAGTTGCCAACGACCATGAGCTTGATATCAAAAGCACCATGATGTACCGGCATGACGATTATCTGGACGGCATCCGTCTGGTAAATGAGGGACGTGTTCAGCTAAGACCGCTGATTTCCAAAACCTTTGCATTTCGGGATTATTTAAAGGCTTATCAGTATATTGACAATAACCGTGAGACAACGATGAAAGTAATCATTAATGTGCAGGAATAAAGACCGTTTTATGGAGAGGAGGGTTCGCATGGAGAGCAAAAACAGCAATGGCAAAGTGCCTTTCATAAGTAAAATAGCTTATGGTTTTGGGGATGTGGGATGTAATTTCAGCTGGATGTTTGTGAGTAATTTTCTGATGATATTTTATACGGATGTATTTGGAATTAGTATGGCGGCTGTTTCCGGGTTAATGCTTTTTTCAAGGTTCTGGGATGCAATCAATGACCCAATTATTGGAGGGCTCACGGATAAGACAAAGACGAGGTGGGGACGGTACCGCCCATGGCTCTTGTTTGCTGCGCCTGTCACGGCAGTCATACTTGCACTTAGTTTCTGGGCGCATCCTGACTGGTCCAATACGGCGAAGATTATTTATATGATTATTACATATTGTCTTCTGGTATTAGGATATACATGTGTGAATATCCCATATGGGACGCTATGCGGTGCAATGACGCAGAGCATTGACGAGAGGGCAAAAATCAATACCTCCCGTTCTGTAGCTGCCATGATTGCCATTGGTATTATCAATATTATTACTGTTCCGCTGATAACTGTTTTCGGAAAGAACAGCGCAAAGACCGGCTACCTTACTGTTGCAATTATCTATGGCTGTATTTTTGCGGCATGCCATTTCTTCTGTTTTGCGAAGACAAAAGAAATTGTTCAGATGCCGGAAAAAGAGAAGATTTCCCTGAAAGTGCAGTTAAAAGCTGTGATACAAAACCGTCCTTATCTATTGGCGCTGGCCGGTCAGGTTCTCTTTGGGTTTACATTGTATGGCAGAAATGCGGACGTCCTGTATTATTTTACCTATGTCGAGGGCGATGCGTCTTATTACACAACCTATTCCATGTGCATTATTATCCCATCGATTATAGGTGCTGCCTGTTTTCAGCCGGTATTTAAAAAGACAAATAATAAAGGGAGGGCAGCATCAATATTTGCCTTGCTGACAGGCTGTTCTATGCTTATATTATATTTATTCAGCGTAAGGGAAAATCCTGCCGCCTTTTATATCTTTTCCGGGCTGACACAATTCTTTTTCTCTGGTTTTAATACAGCAATCTATGCAATCATTCCAGATTGCGCAGAATACGGGCAGTGGAAAACCGGGCTTCGGAATGACGGTTTTCAGTATGCATTTATTTCACTAGGAAATAAAGTCGGGATGGCTGTCGGGACAGCTCTACTGGCCGGCATGCTTGGAAAATTTGGGTATGTTGCCAATCAGCAGCAAAATGATGCCGTGCTTGCCGTAATGAAACATGCTTTTACTACAATTCCGGGAGTGCTTTGGCTTATAACGGCAGTGGTACTGTTTTTCTACCGTCTGAACAAGAAATATTATAATGAAATTGTGGAGGAGCTGAAAAATGGGAAAAAAGTATGATGTAATGGCCATGGGTGAACTTCTGATAGATTTTACAGAATCGGGGGTAAGTAAGAATGGAATGAAACTGTTTGAGCAGAATCCAGGCGGAGCCCCTGCGAATCTATTGACCACAGTCAGCCATATGGGATATAAGACAGCCATGGTTGGGAAAATCGGTTCCGATATGCATGGCAATTTTTTAAAAAAGACTTTGAAACAGGAAGGGATTTGCACAGATTATATTGTGGAGGATGATTCTGTTTTTACGACACTTGCGTTTGTTGCAATCAATGAAAATGGGGAACGTTGTTTTTCCTTTGCAAGGAAACCGGGTGCTGATACCTGTCTGTCAGTATCGGAACTGGACTGCCAGGGGATACAGGATTGTAAAATATTTCACTTTGGTTCCTTATCCTTGACGGATGAACCCGCAAGAACCGCCACAATCGAGGCTGTTAAAATCGCAAAGTCTGCAGGCGCACTGATATCTTTTGACCCAAATTATCGGGCATCGCTATGGAAAACGGAAATGGATGCGGTAGAGGCAATACAAAGTGTCCTTCCCAATGCAGATATGCTGAAAATATCAGACGAGGAAAGTGTTTTGCTTACAGGGAAAACGGACTGCCAGCAGGCCGCTGAAGAATTATTAAGACGGGGGCCTAAGTTAGTGGCTATTACATTAGGCAGTCAGGGTGTTTATTTGGCTAACCATGAGAATCATGAACAAATCTCAGGATTTCCAGCAGAAGTAGTGGATACTACAGGGGCAGGGGATTCTTTCTGGGGCGGGTTTTTGTCAAAATATATAGAGTATCAGGTGGATATGCAGACAATGTCATGGGATAATTGGAGAGCATGTGCGAAGTTTGGAAATGCCACAGCCAGTTTATGTGTACAAAAAAGAGGTGGAATTCCTGCAGTGCCAATGAAAAATGAGGTTGTTGGAATTTTGCAGCGATAAAGAAAATGCTCTATGGTATTATTATGGGAAGGTGATAATATAGGCAAATTACTTATTATGGAATTTACGGATAATGAAAATACGGCATTTGCTGATATAATGAATATGTTGCAAAAGTATCCGGATTTCCGTAAATATTCATTAAAGGATGAAGTTATATTATCCCTTCCCGGTCTGGAAATCCGCCCGGAACGCAGGAAAATTTACAGCAATTCTCAGGAAATTAACCTAACTACAAAAGAGTTTGATATTCTCTGTATGCTTGCAGTAAATAAAGGAAGGGTTGTGACTTATGAACAGATTTACCAGAATGTGTGGAATTCATTTCCAACCGGCAGGGAAAACAATATAGTCGGGTATCACGTCCGCAATTTACGGAAAAAACTCTGTATAATTCCTATGCTCTCTTTACAATGTATTAGGGAAATTGGCTATTGCTTTAGTATTGTATCAGAAAATAACGGTTCTATTTGAAAGGGACTGTTATTTTTTTGTCAAAACTTGCGATATTACATTGCAAAATCCATGTTAAAACAAGGTGTTTCCACGTTTTTCTATAATATAATTCCCTTATCTACAAAATTTGATGGGGAAAGTACAGAAAAAATGTTTTATGGTTCTTTTCTCGGAAAGGGAATATTATGGAACCGGAACCGTTGCATTGGAAACGGTGCAGAAAACGATACAGACAAAAGAATAACATTCTTCTACATACCATAGTCCTCAAGGGGATTGTGGTATTTTTTTATTCGACATACTTCTTTCTGTTTCTTTTCATTTCTGTATTACATTCCAAGGTTCGACGAACGGCAGATATCCGGTCAGTAAAAATGACTGGAATATCTGCTTTTTATATTTTGGCATGTCTGGCAAGACCGCCGCCACACTTCGGTTTGATTTCTAAAAAATTTCAAATCGGAGGTGGATACAGAAAAATGGGTTATAACAAAGCAAGAGAGGAAAAGAAATGGAGACTGTGGAAAGAGTCTGAGGAACGGCAGCTCCGCAGTCTTGGAATGGATGAGGAATCCATCGGGGAACTCCGCAGGCTGGATTGGGAGGACTTTAAATGTGAGAGACGGTATCGGGAACACCAGACGGTATTCCCGGAGCAGTATGCACTACAGGCGGTAAATATGCCGGAGCAGGAGATTTTGGGAGTAGATTCTCTGTTGGAAGCAGTGGAAAACGAGGAACTGTTACATATCCTGATGGCGGCAGACAGAAAGACACTGCAGATTGTTCTGTTAAAAACGATGGGATACTCCATTCCGGAAATTATCCTGAAAACCGGTATGAGCAGGCGGGCAGTCTACTGCCGAATACACCGACTGAAGAAAAAAATTAAAAAAATTTTTTAGGTGAGAGAAAAAAGCAGGGTTCCCATCGGCTATATAATAGAGGGGAACAAAATCCCTCCTGTGTTCTTTGACAATTTCATACACAGCATTACAGGTACGTTCCCGTAAGTAGTAGCGTGACAAAGTAAGCGCCATGACGGATGGAGCCAGTGCTGTATGTCATAAAAGACTGCCCGGATGAGGAAAGCATTTCCGGGTGGTCTGTCTGTGCATCGGCGCCAGCTTCATTCTGAGCGATCCATTACATTTGAAAGAAAGCCGTGGCAGGCTTTCCGCCATAATCACAAACGGGGGATAATGATACGTTTTATTGCCAGAGAGCATGGGATGAACTCCGGGTTGTAATCAGCAAGACCTTCAGGACATCTGCGAGCGGCATCATGCCGGATGCCCGCCTGTAATGTTCCCCGCCCTTTACAGGGCAGTGCTTCCGGGGTGCGTGGCAAATACGGGAGCAGCGGAAACGAAAATAAAGAAATCAATGAAGATGTGTGACGTTGATATCAGATACATGCGGCTGTGGTTTTTCATGGCCGCATTGATGTGGTATTAACGCATACGGGGAAGGAAGCGATAGGATGTTGCATCACAACCAGTACCGGGAACAGGCACACCGGGAGGTGGAGGAAATCTTCCGTACCATTCTTCCAGAGCGGGGGCTTGCGGTCAGGGAAGAACAGATCCGTCTCTGCCATGAAATGCTCTCCACACTGCTGGAAGGAAAAATAGCGCTCTGCGATGCCGGGGTGGGAATCGGTAAAACCTATGCCTACCTCGTGGCGGGTATTCTGATAAAAAAGCATGCTTCCGGGAGATTTTCCCGGAATGCGGATTCTCTGGTGGTCTCCACCTCCAGCATTGCCCTCCAGCGGGCGGTCATGGAGGAATACCTGCCATTTTTGTCCGGAGTCCTGTTGGAAAAAGGAATCATACAAAGTCCCTTGAAAGGCATTATCCGGAAAGGGAAAGAGCATTTTGTCTGCGACCGTAGGCTGGCATTGCGGTTGGAGGCGGTCAAAGACAAGAAGAAAAATGAGAAGCAGAGGGAGGCGCTGAACTCCCTGCGCCTGCATTATGACATGGACAAGGTGCAGAATCTGAGCGGTTTTGACCGCAAGCTCGTAAGTGTTCCGGGAAGTTGTCCAAAAGAATGCCCCGCAGGACATTTCTGCCGTTACCGGAACTATTTAAAACGGGCGGCACAGGAGGATATTGCTTTTCAAATCTGCAATCACAATTATTTGCTGGCAGATGTACTGCACCGGGAGAGGGGCAGCCGTCCGCTGCTTGCAGATTACGGGGCGCTTATCGTGGATGAGGCCCACCAGCTCCCAGACGCGGCAAGACAGATGTATGGGATGAGCCTGTGCCGGGATGAAGTGTTGGAAATCAGTGATTATCTGGAAAGGGAACATAGGAAAAAAGAAGCAAGGGGACTCCGGGAAACATATGCGGGGCTGCTTGCCAGTCTGAAGGCTGCCGGAGATAAGGATAGGAGCGGCGCCGACAGCGGGACGTTTACCTGCCCGGAGGGTTGCAAGCAGGCGTTAAAGGAAACGGCTTCTTTGTTTGCAAAGACAGCGGCAGAGTTAAAAGGGGGAGTTCCAATCTGGATACGAAACCGGCTGGAAGAAGCAGCAGAGGTGCTGGAACTGTTTCAAAGACAGGAAAAATCCTGCATCCTGTATCTGCAGGAAGATCAGGAGCAATACCCGGTATTCTGTGCTACAAGCAGGGAAATACCGGAAAGGCTGTATAAAACCTTGTGGGAAAAGAGTTTCCCCGCTATCCTTACCAGCGGAACGCTGAAAGCGGGGGATGGATTTGAAAGGACAAGGCAGGAGACCGGTCTTTGCGGACCAAGACCGGTCAAAGAGTGTGTGGCAGAATCCCCGTTCGCTTATGATGAGAACTGCCTGCTCTATCTGCCGGACACGCTGAAGGAATATCGGAAGGGAAGCCGGAGAGAGGCAGAAATGATTGCCGGACACATCCGGTCGCTGGCCCGCTCAACCTGCGGGCATACGCTGGTATTGTTTACATCCTATTCCCTGATGGGGAATGTCTGCCGGATACTGCGGAAGGACATGCCTTTTCCGATGGTGGAGGTGTGGCGTCATGCCCAAGAAGAAATCGCAGCATTTAAGACGATGGGAAATGCTGTCCTTTTGGCAGCGGGTTCCTGCTGGGAGGGTGTGGATTTTCCGGGTGATATGGTATCTTCCCTGATTATTGTAAAACTGCCTTTTTCTGTCCCTGATCCCATCCGTGAGGCGGAGAGGGAGAACTACGGCACACTGCGGGAATATATACGGGCCATTGCCCTGCCGGATATGCAGAAGAAACTGCGGCAGGGATTCGGGCGGGCAATCCGGACGGAGCGGGATACCTGCGTGGTGTCCATACTGGACCACAGGGCAGTTCCCGGCGGGCGCTACCATGAAGATGTGCTGTGTGTTCTGCCGAAGTGCAGAAGGACAGGCAGCCTGAAGGAAGTGGAGGCATTTATTAGGGAGCGAAAAGGAGAAGAATATTATCTTTGATACTTGGTTCAATGGCGGGTTCAAATTGGTGCCGTTGAGCTATATGGACGCAGTTCCGCCTTTGTTGGTTCTGCTTAAATACCGGAAAGGTTTCGGGCAAAAGTTTGTTGGTATTTTGGGCGGGAGTTGCGGTCTTTGTGCTGGCTTTTCCGGCATGAAGTGGGTATACTGTGTATAGAGTTAAGAAACCGCAGAATAAGCGGTTTCCGGACGAGAGGAAGTGAGGCAGATGAAACGCTACAGCGTGGAGATGGTAAGGGATGCATCGGTAAAATATTATTACATCCGGGATAACGAAACGATGGGCATTGTGGAACTGCCCTCCCGGTATTTGAAACATAAAACGATGTCCAAGCGTTCCCCCAATACAGTGAGGCGGTCAGCGTTTTCCATCCTTTATTATCTGGAATATCTGGATACAAGAGATATGGGGATTACGGATATATACAGTCTGCCGTATGACAGGCAGACGGAACACTTTACAAAATTTCTGGAATGGCTCAAAAGCGGATGCCATACAGAGGGAAAAACAAATAAACTGCCGGATAACAGAACCTGCAACGCATACCTAAAAGATGTGTTCAGGTTCTATCTTTTTGTCGAGGAAAGCAGCGATGGCGGCAGGGAACTGAAAGTCCTGTATTATAACCAGATTGTGGAAGTCAACAGTGTGGGCGTGAAAAGAGTCCTGCGGAATCATTCTTTTAAGGGTTATCTGAAAGAGGAACGCAGAAGGGGGAAACCGGCAAAGCAGAATGAGATTGTTACTATCCTGCAGTCATGCACGAACTGCAGGAATCAGCTTCTGCTGCTTCTGTTAGCAGAAACCGGGTTTCGGATTGGAGAAATACTCGGTGTGAACTATGTAAAGGATATCGATTATCGAAACCATCTGGTCGGGGTATATTTCCGGGAGGACAATGAGAATGATTCCAGAGCAAAGAATGCGGAATACCGAAAGGCAAAAATCAGCGATTCAACCTTTGACTTTTTGCTGTATTATATCGCAGAATACAGGGAGTTACTGCAGCACCAGACATTCCTGTTCATTAACATTATGGGGGACGGTATAGGGAAACCATTAAAAGTGGACAGTGTCTATAAAATGCTGGAGAGGATGGAAAAGAAAACCCAGATTAAAATCACACCGCATATGCTGAGAAGATATTTTGCAAATATGCGCCGGGAAGCCGGATGGCGTCTGGAGATGATCAGTCAGGCGCTTGGGCATAAGCATCTGGAAACGACCATCCAGTACCTGAATATGGTGGATGATAATCTGATTGAGGCAAGTAATGAATTTTATGAGAAACATTCAGCCATATACGGGATACAGGAAATGCTGAAGTAGTCAAACAGGTGTAACAGAGTTACTTCATAATGGAATACGGGAAAGGAGAATGGATATGCCGGTATATGCTTTACAGCAGATAGAAAAGTACATAGAGCCGGAAGAAATCAGGGAAAAGCGCCGGCAGAATATCAACCGGGAAATCGATGCCTTTACCGATATTCCATCGCCGCCGCGGAACAAGCTGAAAAAATTTCTGATTGCTGAGGAAATAGGAAGCATTGAGGGAATGGATTATTCGGTCAGGCAGGAGTATGAAGTGTTTTTGACAGACCAGATCAGTAAAAATAGCAGACGTACTTATTTGAACGCTTACGATAAAATCAGACGGCATTTTATCGGACAGCAGATGCAGACGCTGGCGGGACGGCAGAAATACCAGTGGCAGTATCGGAATGAGATTTTATACCTGCCCTATCATCCCGAACGGGAAGTGGCAGAATCTTTTATGGATAGCAGACAGAGGGAGATTCTGGAGTGGGATTTTACAAAGCAATGTCCGGAGCGGTTAAAGAGGCAGATATTTGTAGCGCTGAATTGCGTGATAGAAAATTATGCGGACAGAAATATCCGAAGAAACCGATTGCTGGCATTACAGTATTTCTATGGCTTCTGTGTTAAAAATGGGGTGGACGATATTGAAACACTGGAAACAGAGCAGATGGAAAAGTACAAAAACACATTAAATCTAAAATCTAATGGAAAAAAAGTGCCATCTGCCTATGAGCATATTATAGGCATTGCAAGGAAGTCAGTTTTTTTGGATGCAGAGGAAATCCACTGGCAGGCAAACGTATGGTATCTGGAACGGTTTCATATCACGGAACGCAGGAGGGACCCCTCAAAATCACTGGAAAGCATATCCTTTCTGGAGATAGCGGACCGGGAGAACCGGAAATATGCGAAAGAGTATATGAAATATGAGCTGGGCATTACCGGGCAGGCATTAAGCACGGTAACAGGAAGATATCGGTTTGTCCGAAACTTCCTTGAAAACCTTGCCAAAGACGTCAGAAAGTGTACAAATGAAGATATTGAAAACCATATCAAAAAGCTGCAGGAAAGCGGGATAGCAGCCAAAGGGTTTAATGAAAGGTTATCGGGCATCCGTCATTTTTTCAAATTCCTCGAAGTCAGGGGGCATATAAAAAATGCACCGTTCCGGGCGGAATACTACTGGAAAAAGGAAATTCCCGTACATCACGACAGAAGCGTGGAGTATGAGGTTTATATGGATATCATACAGAAACTCCACCGTTTTCCGGAGCATCTCCGGTGTATGTTCCTGCATCTGTGGTGTATCGGCTTGCGGGCAAGCGAGGTATGCACCCTAAAAGGAAATGCCTATTACCGGCAGGGAGAGGATGCGTGGATTCAGGTCTATCAGGTCAAGATGAAAACATACAAAAGGATTCCAATCCCGGAGGGGTTGTACCGGATTATGCAGGTATATTTGAAAAAGAACCGGATTGGACCGGATGAATATATTTTCAAGGACAGCCGTAACGGTGCCTGTAACTACCAGACATTTCGCCACCAGATGATAAAGTGTTGTGGGGAAAACGGCATTGCGGGAGGAAATTATATCTTCCAGTCCCATGATTACCGCCATACGGTGGCAACTATGTTCTATGATAACGAGGTATCCATCCAGAGTATCCGTGATTATCTCGGACATGCTTATGAGGAAATGACGCGGCAGTACATTGACTATATGCCAAAAAAACTGGCAGAAGCAAGTGAGGAATACTTCAATGATCCGGAACATGACCTGGCATCCGGACTGCGGAAAGGAGAAAATGATGGAGCAGGACAGAATTTATTATAGCGAGCTGAAATGTTACGCAGAGGCAACAGAGGAACAGAGAAATACAAACTATGTTTCACCCTTTTATGATATGTCGGGGATTGCATCGGAAGGTCTGAAAAAGGAATTAAAGAGATTTGTGCTGCACCGAGGGGAAAAGGTCTCTTTTGCAACAATCCTGAGTGATAAGATTCTGTTCCGGAGGCTTGTATGTTTCCTCGAAGAAAAGGATACCAGCCACATTAAAAGTTTTCTGGAGAGGAAACCGGAGAAGTGGATGAGACAGTTCAGGGGCTGGCTTTTGCAAAACGGGCATCCGCTGACCACGAAAAAAGTGAATGTTTATGGAAATGAACACATGGTAGATACCAAGCAGATTAAATATTTTGAGAGAATCCTGCGTTTTTTACAGCCTGCCGATGAACGGGATGAGAGGGAAAAAGACATATGGGAACTGGACAGGCTTGACCTTGCGATACGGTGTAATCCGATTTATAACGTAAAAACATTAAATTTTACCAAAATCAGTCAGCCGGATATGAGGGAGGAAATAAAGAAAGCGGTGTATCTGCGTCTGCAGTATGAAGCACTTGGAACAATACAGAACGGGTTGAATGCTATGCGGCATTTTTCTATATACCTGCAAGAAAAATATCCCAAAGTGCAGTCTTGTGCGGAGATAGACAGAGAGATTCTGGAAGCATACCTGATATACCGCATGACGGAATGCACTCCCAAGAAAGGAGCGAGCAGTCAGGTATTGAGTCTGCGTTCCATGCTGGAAACAGTAGGAAAACTGTACCAATTCCCGCAGCTTGACAGGTTATTCCTGAATACAGACATACCACCGGAGGAACAGCCGGAGTTCAAGGTGTATTCGGAAAATGAGATGAAAATTCTTAATGCCCATATCGCCAGAATGGACGAGCAGATTGCAAGATGCCTCGTGATACATCAGATGTTAGGGACGAGAATATCCGACACGCTGACGCTTCGAAAGGACTGCCTTTACAATGAGCATGGACAGAATATGATCCGTATTCATCAGGTCAAGACGGATACCTATGAAAAACCAATCAGCCGGGAACTAACCATGCTGATTCAGAAAGCGATTGACTATACCATAGAACGGTATGGAGAGACAAAGTACATATTTGTTAATGAGAATAATGTCAGCCGTCCGCTACAGTATACCACGATAAAGTATAAAGTCTTGGCCATGATCCAGAGGGAGAAGCTGCGGGATGATGAAGGGAAGCCGTTCCACTTTAACTCGCATATGTTCCGGCATTATTACGGTGTAAAGCTGACGGAGATGCATCTGGATGACTGGACGATTGCAAAGCTGTTAGGGCATAAAAGATTGGGGAGTGTACAGCACTACCGGAAGATGAGCAATCAGCTTATGGCAGATGAAACAAGGGCGGTGAGGGACATGATGACAAAGATTATTTATGAAAATCTGGATGGATGGAGTGAGGAATATGAACAAATACGACACGATGGTTACCAAGAACCGGCAGCGGAGTGAGGAAAAGATTGCACAGGCAAGGAAAGCAATCCGGGAACTGCAGATGGGGCAGGAGCGGATCACTGTCCCCAAGCTGATGAAAATGACGGGGCTTTCCAGAGGGTTCTTTTATAAGAATCCGACCGTCCGCAAAGAGATGGATGATGCAGTGCAAAGTCAGGCAGGTTTAATTGATCCCCGCAGGGCGATTATCGACCGGGCAATGGAAGGGCGTCTTGCACTGCTGGAGCAGCAGGTAAGGGAACTGCAGAGGGAGAATGAGGAATTGAAGAAAAGGAATGCGAAGTTGCAGAAGGCGGTGGATAGGAAGGATTTGAATTTTATTAAGAATTTGTAGGCATGATAACTGTCATATTAGTATGGTGTACAGATATATTGCTTATCGTTTATTATAGGAAAAGGATATTATAGTAAAACATAGATAATAATAAAAATAAAAATGCGAGTTGCGCAAATCAAGGTAGTATGTTATGATTTTGCTAGCACTTTATGATATTGAGTGCTAATGCAAAATCTTTTGCTTATATGGCACGATGTGAAATGCGGACAGATAATATAGAGAATTAATGAAATAGGGGGCAAAAGGTATTTATGAAGCAGTTATTGAATTATTGTAAAAGTTGTACAATTGAGCAAATAGGGGAAGTAGAGTGTTCTATAGCGGGATTGATTAGAGTATCTGAAAACTATAATGTAAGAATAGAAACAAAAGAACTATCCAGAGAATTATATCAGCAGATGGAACATAATGACAATGATATTATTTATTTGAAAACAGTTGACCAGCATGTGACTATTATGGGATATTGGGTTATTGACCAGCATACAAGAGGAATAGAAGATGTTGTTTATTCAATTACTTGTGAAGCAAAGAAAAGTTTTTGGGGGAATCAATATTGTAGTATAGAGGAAAATTGCTTTGAAGATTTCACTTTGCAAGTGACAGAAGGCGTAGAATTGATAGGCCTTACACCTTATGGAGAATTGGATATAAAAGATACTTCATTTCATATGCCGTCAGAAATTTATATTGATACAAATATAAAACAAATTGGTAAGGATGATGGTTTTTCTTGTTTCGTAGCCCCGATAGTACAACGTATAGGTACAGATATACGATTGGGAATTAAATACGGAATTCAATACATAGTAAATTGTTCACATGAGTGCGGATTATCAATTAGTGATATCGAAGAAAAAATTCATAGTCTTATCTTGTTTTTAGAAATATTATGCGGAGAAAGAATATCAACAACTAGAATACAAGTGCGACAAAAGGAAGAAATATATAAGTATTTGGGAGAACCTATGCTTCTCAAAGAACGATTAAATACTTTTGATAAAGAGCATTTTGATTCTCACGGATATGTACGGAGAAAAATATTTAAACTTTCTGATTTTCATCAAGATATTGATGAAGTTATCAGCCAGTTTGGAGAATTGTATATCGAGGATAGAGTAGCATTTGAAGCATACCAGCAGCTTATGATGGATGAAGAATTACAAATTTTTACGGTAAATAATTTTTTAAAAGCTATGCAGATGGTGGAAGGAATAGAGAGAGTAGGAGATAGAAAAAAAGCTCATAATGAATTTAAAAAAATTCGAGATAGCATAGTAGAAAAGTTAGTAGATGAGGATGATAAAAAATTTATCAAAGGTTATTGTGATGATCAGGGGGAAGGCTTTAGAGAATGTTTGAATAGAATTACAAATAATTGCTTTATGGTATTATCAGATACTGACAATAGCAATTGTACTGGCATAATAACAAATATAAAAAAAGACAGAGATGTTTATACTCATGCATCACATAAAAATGAACCACTACTAAGTCAAGCAGATTTGTGGGGGATTACATACTGTTTTGAAGTCTTTTTTAGGGTAGAAGTGCTTATAAAGCTTGGATTAAGCAAGGAACTTATACGAAAAAGATTTTCTTATGATAAAAAGTTTGTAGCATATTATGAAAATCTATTTGGACAGACAATAAAGGTAGAAAACTGTGGAACAGGAGAGTACGATGATATTATGCAAAGTATTTAAATGGGATTTTATAATGAAATTATGATGAGAATCATGCCAGATAGGATAAGTATAAAATGAAGTAAATATGGATAAAGAACAATTTCCGATGTAATGTATGATAAAAGGAGGTATCAAAATGGGTTTATATGAAGGAATAAAAGATGTTGCAAAAGTTGTGCAACAAGCTGATAATGTAGAATTATATAAAAAATTGCTAGATTTAAGTTCACAAGCACTTGATATGCAAGCAGAGATTGCTAGGCTAAAAGAAGAAAACACAGAATTGAAAAAGAAACGTGATGTATCAGAGAATATAGTAAGACATGAATTGCCATTTGTTACTTTACAAGGAGATACAAAAGATTTGTATTATTGTTCGCATTGTTGGGACAGTGAACAACGGGTCATACAACTCAATTGTGGTAATGATGGACAATTTGAGTGTCCTCATTGCCATTCAAAGGGTATATATGATACGGCAAAAAAACAGGAGTATTATAAAAAGAAAGCACAAAGTATTGCAAACGTTAATAGGAAAATGTATCGAAATAATCTTTTTGATAGTTATTGATTTTGCATATTATACTAGCAAGATACAGAAGGCAAACATTATGGTTACAGAGGAGAACACAGAATGAAGTCTTTATATATTATAGGAAATGGATTTGATGTCGCACATGGACTGAGGACGGAATATTGGAAATTTAGAGAGTATCTAGAGTCGACACAGCCATACTTTCTGAATGGCTTTGAGACTTTGTATGATATCCAGCCATTAGATGATACAGAACCTTGGTATACGAAAAAAGCACAGGAACGATGGGATAAGTCCGTTGACAATGCATTATGGAGCAGATTTGAGGAAAAAATGGGATGTCCGAATACGACAGAAATGTTAAATATTTCCTCCTGTGTTTTGGATGACTTATCGCTTGATGGTGGTAATATTGGAATTCGGGATACAATGGATGTATATTGGCAGGAGCAATTTGGTTTTATAAATAATATGCAAGGTTATGTGAAAGAATGGATAGAGCAGATTGATACAAGCAAAATTAAATGCCAAAGAAGGGCATTGATTGGCTGTAAGGATTATTTTTTAAATTTTAATTATACCGATACATTGGAACGGATTTATCATATTGAAAATGTCCTACATATTCATGGCGGGATAGATAGTGTATCAGATGTTCCTCCTATCATGGGACACTGCAACATTGATGAAATTAGGAAACATCATCAGTGGAAAAAAGAAGCGGATGAGGAATATGAAGAAGGAGAAGCCAGCATACAAGAGGCAATCGCAAAATATCTGGAGGCAATTTATAAAGATACAGACTTCATCATTTCTTTACACAGCAGTTTTTTTGAAAAACTACAGGATGTAAGCAATGTGATTATTATTGGATGGTCTGCTGGTGACGTGGATATGCCATATCTGAGAAAAATTAAGGAATCCGTAAATAAAAATACGAAATGGACAGCTTATTGGTATGATGATGGAGCATATAATAGTCTGGTTACCGCTTTTAATGCTGTTGGGATAAAAGATAGCGATGTAAAGTATGAACAAAGCAATAAATTCTGGGATTAAGGGAAGTCGATATGAAAGCGCATGATAATATAATAAAAGAGTACGAAGATATAAGAGGGGAAATAAAGCAGAAAATAGAATTGCACAATTCTTTAATTATGTTTATGATAACAACAGTAGTGGCAGTCTTAGCTTTTGCAGTGCAAGGTGATAATAGCATTTTGTATTTGTTGCCTTTTGGAATTATTATACCTACTTCAATGCGAATTACTTATTATAGAACTGCAATGGCTAAATTATCTGCATATATTATTGTATATATAGAAAATAAAATAAAGGGGTTAAACTGGGAAACTCGCAACAACAAATTGATAAACTCTGTCCATAATAATATATATGACAATCTTACTATTTCTCAATACTATGAGGGTATGATATTAAGTTTGATTTGCTATTTGCTTTATTTTTTTGATTATTTTAAAGGAAAAGAAGTTAATTTGCAAACAATTATGCATGTATTTGTACCATTTCTTTTGGTATTATGGGAAATAGTTATAACAAAGAGAATTGCTTCTTTTGATAAAGAGAGGAATACATGGATTTCTAAGTGGAAAAATTTAAGGGATAGGGAATAGATTTGTTGTGAAATCATAAGAATCAAAGAGCAAAAGAATTACTTGTTAAGTATCTTGGACAAAGGATGAACCGATAATATATGCAATGAGCTATAATAATCTGAAGGGGAATACTTAAGGATGAAAATCCGTTCTATTGGTATATTAAACGAGTATATTGAAGAATTGGATGATGTGGGTAACTATTACTCTGGCACTGAATTTTAGTAGTCACAGAATTAATGAAAATGCAAAAATTCACTGGTTGCTTAGTTTGGAAAATGTAATGAGATCAGATGAGAAGAAGTGATAGGGTGGATTGCTGGATGGAGTTGAAAAATGGAGAACCATGACGAAAGGTAAGTGACACAGTACACACTTTTGTATGCCGTTAAAGCCCATGTTTTCAACACATAACAGAGACTGGCTCCATTTTAACTACTGATCTGGCATGGGGACGCGCCTATGGCAGTACGCAGCTTTCTGGAAAAATATGATTTTACCGGAAAAATGGTGATTCCATTCTGTACATCGGGAAGCAGCAGGCCGGATACCAGCTTTGCGCATGTAAAAGAATCAGCAAAAGGCGCTAAAGTGCCAGACGGATTCTGGACAGGAAGCTCCGGGCTTGGAAAGATTCATGAAACCGTGCCGCAGTGGCTGGACGGACTGGAAATATCGGAAAGCGGCAGCGGGAAAGAAACGGGGGGAATATGATGAAAATTACAATTGGAGACACAGTGCTTATGGCATCACTTGCAGACAACTCTTCAGTTACTGCATTAAAGGATCTGCTTGCCAAAGGACCGCTCACCATTCGGATGCATGATTATGCAAATATGGAAAAGGTGGGACCGATTGGTACGGATCTTCCAACAAATGACGAGCATATTGTGACAGAGGCAGGCGATATTATCCTTTACCAGGGAAATTCGCTGGTAATCTATTATGACACGAATACCTGGGATTTTACCAGAATCGGAAAGATTAACGGTGTTACGCAGGGGGAACTTAAGAAGGTGCTTGGAAGCGGGAATGTGACGGTTACATTTTCGATGGAATAAAAATGATATGTGAAAGAAGCAGGGCATACAGTGTATGTCCTGTTTTTTATACAGTCCACGACAACACACATGAATGAATATTTACAATACAAATCAAAAATAAAGTGTTTTACAAATGGCACATGTCTAATTTTTACAGATAAATTAACCAAATTTTCCTGTTGATATTTTCATATTTATGAAATATTTTGTATTTGGTACAAAAATGCAGATGAAAGTATGTTTGGAGGGTAAGATAATGCTTTATGAGAAATTTAAAAAAGGAGTCAATATCGGAGGCTGGCTTTCGCAATATGACATCATTGCACAAAGACCTTTGACAGAAGAAAGCCTTCGGCGGCATTTTGATTCTTTTATTAAGGAAGAAGATATCAGACAAATTTCAAGATGGAAGTTTGACCATATACGTCTGCCAGTCAGCGGATATTTGATTTATGATACGGACAGAGACTGTCTGAATACTGATGCACTGGAATATATATATAAATGCATAAAATGGTGTTCGGATTATCATTTAAATATTGTCATGGATCTGCATGATATATATGGTAATGTATACGGAGCAATGGAGGAGCCCATGCCATTGCTGACTGATTCTGTATTGCAGGAGCGTTTTATAAGAGTCTGGGAATTACTGGCGCAGGAATTTTTAGACGTTACCGGAATAACTATCATGTTTGAATTATTGAATGAAGTTTCTGACGCAAGCGGGGCTTATCCGTTTTCAGATATTACGGGAAAAGATTTTGACTTTTCACAGTCTGGTTCGTTTCTGTGGAATCAATTGTATCAAAGATGTATTGCCAAAATAAGGAGTATAGATTCTGACAGGTGGATTTTGGTTGGAAGTAACGGGCAAAACAGTGTTGTTTATTTAAAGGAATTGGAGGTGGTTAGTGATCCGTATGTCTTTTATAATTTCCACTATTATGACCCGCAGGTATTCACGCACCAGCAGGTGGCTTTTTCAGATGAAATGAGGGAATTTGATAAGGCGGTTGGATATCCTGATGATATTTCAGACTTTGCTGATTATTTAAATAATCATATGGAATGGAAACGCAAACATGCACTGGTAGCGGAAGAAACAGGGAATGATAAAAAACTGATGGAAAAACTGCTGCAGCACGCAATAGATTTTTCACAAAATACAGGCAGGGAAATATATTGTGGTGAATTTGGAGTTATTGCCCATGCTCCTGCCAGTGCGGCGAAAGCATGGGTAAGCGACCTGACAGAAATATTTACGCAGAACCATATAGGCTGTGCACTGTGGAATTATAAATATCTGGATTTTGGATTATTGGATCTGGACGGAAATCCTTGCAGTAATTTACTCAAGTAATCGGAAATCTGCCAATTTTATATCCATCCTCTGTTGAAATTACAATATATGAATGCTATCATTAAAAAGATTACAGCGGCAGAAGAAGAGCCGCACAGAACCTGGCACAGAACGGAGGAAACTATGAAACTGGGAGCACTGGAAGCAGGCGGAACAAAAATGGTATGCGCACTGGGAGACGAAACCGGAAAAATTTATGAATAGGTCTCCATCCCCACAGAGACGCCGGAAATCACCATGCCGAAACTGATTTCCTATTTTAAAGAAAAGAATATTGAGGCACTGGGGATTGCCTGCTTCGGACCGCTGGAGCTGGATAAAAAATCCCCGGAATACGGGCATATCACCACAACCCCGAAAAAAGCGTGGCAGAATTATGACATTGCGGGGGAATTTAAGCGCGCGCTTTCCTGTCCGGTCGGATTTGATACGGATGTAAACGGCTCTGTTCTCGGAGAGGTGACGTTCGGGCAGGCAAAAGGGAAAAACTGCGTGATTTACCTGACCTTCGGAACCGGGGTTGGCGGCGGGATCTATATCAACGGAAAGCTGCTGCATGGAATGCTGCATCCGGAAGCGGGACACGTATTCGTCCGTCCGAGAAGTGACGACCATTATGAGGGAAAATGCCCGTTCCATAAAAACTGTCTGGAAGGAATGGCGTCAGGTCCGGCGATTGAGGAACGCTGGGGAAAAAAAGCGGCAGTGCTTTCTGACCGTCAGGAAGTGTGGGAGCTGGAAGCCGATTATATAGCACAGGCGCTGGCAGGATATATCCTGACACTTTCACCGGAGATGATAATTTTAGGCGGCGGTGTCATGCACCAGCAGCAGCTGTTTCCGCTGATCCGTGCAAAAGTCACAGAGATGTTAAACGGTTATATCCTGACAGAGGAGCTTAATGACATGGAGCATTATATACTGCCTGCCAGTTTAAATGACAACCAGGGAATTATGGGCTGTCTGGAGCTGGCAAGAAGGGCAGGGGCGGGGGAAAATTAACAGATGAGCCTCCAGAATTGTTTCAAATAAGATGACAATTCAGAAAAATGGTGTTAAAATGGAAACACAATGGTGATCAGGAGGTAACTTTCTATGAAAAATACAATGGTAATCAGCGTTTATCCGGCATACATTAAAACAAACCTGCCGGAGGACGGATATATTGTACTGTACGAAAAAAACGAGGTCAGCTGTTCCATTGCTGATTTAATTACTGGAAGGGAAACAGAGCAGGACGGGTGGGAAAGTGCCTGTGCAGATGACGTGTTAAAACTGTATGGGGAAGCCGACTTTGTATTTATTCCGTGGAAGTCTGCGATTTGGAAGGAGCTTTGTAAGCGCGGAATTCCGTTTGTGTTTGCAGTGCCGGAAGGAAGCATGGATACAGAGATGACCGAATTTGAACGTCAGCAGATGTTTGCGGAGATGGGCGGCAGGAGTTTTGGTGTAACGCTGGAAAACTACAAGGATGCGATAACGACAGCCTATGACGGACTTTCAGATGACCTGGAAAAACGTGCATCATACAAAGTGCTGTTAAATAACGTACAGATTTTGCAGGATATGATGGAAAAACTGTATGCCAGAAAAGAGGAATATCCATACCTTTATACAATTAGTGCATAGCGCTGCGGAGGAAAACGATGTCATTTTCAGAAGATAAAGCCAGAATGACGGAATACATGCGAAAGCGTCCCCTTGATGAGTGGGAGGATGAAGCTGCCGTGGAAGAATTTTTCTGCTTTCTTGACCAGCTAAAAGAGCAGGCCAAAGAAGACAGCTCCTACTATTCCATTCTTTCGGATGCCTGCTTAAAAGCCGGAAATCCCGTAAAAGCGAAAGAGGCTTTTGCCAGGGGATACAACCCAAAAAATAAAAAGGATTTAAAAAAGTTTCTGTCGTTTGATTCCTGGAAGGAAAAACCGGTCACCAGACCTTCGGAACGCGCGGGAGAGCTTCCCGGTTTTTCATATGCTGCAGGGAAACTGTTAAAGAATAAATTTGTCCGAAAAAAAGACGGTATCTGCTGTATCTGCAAAAAGGAGCAGACGGCATTATATGTCGGGGCGGCTTTTGACGCATCAGAACAAATAAGTTTTTTAAACCGAGAGGACCAGTTCTGCGCCGACTGTATCAGAAACGGTGCGGCGGCGGACCAATTCGGGATTACATTTAACAACCCGTACCTGAAAGACATCACCGCGGTGGATTCGGATAAAAAAGAGGAACTGCTGAAAAAAACGCCGGAGTGCAGTCTGGCATTTGATTTTAATGAAGACCTGTGGCCATGCTGCTGCGGGGATTTCTGCCGCTATGAAGAATATGACGGTACATACGAAGAAACATTTACATTTCGGTGCAGGCACTGTAAAAAAGAAACTGTCTGGACAAAAATGACATAAAATTATAAAAAAAGGAGACAACTATGACAAGGGGCACCCGACAGTTTCGTGCAGTAATTTTCATGTTTCTTATCATAATTGCTGTATGGATTCTTGTATTTCTGCCGCCGTACGAAAAGCTGGTATATTCTAAAAGCACTGCCCGCTCCAGTGCGGATATTACGGAAAAACCGGAAAATAATGAAGGATATAAGGGCGGCAGGGATATCCCTGTGCTTGATGCAGCAGCTTCAGTGGAAAACGAAAAAGACCCGGAGCAGCTTTTTGTACTGAAAATAGATGCAAAAAACCTTAAGCCGACGGGAATCTACCGTCCGGCTGCATACGATACCAATGCTTCATCCTATGAGACAAACAGCTTAAAGGTCATGCTTTTAAGGGCAAAGGAAAGCTATGCCCAGTACTATATGGCGGAATTTGCAAACGGTGAAAAGGTTCCGGTACTGCTGAATAACAGACTTGTAAAAGTTCCGGGCGGAGGAACGGTTACGCTTCCGATTGGAAAATGGCGGATGGACAGTAATCTTGCCAAAGCCAGCGGCGGAAAGCTGGCGGATAAATGGTATATCGATGCTGCCAGCGGGTATGAAAAAGGCGCTGACATGCAGGCATTTTCCAGTATCAGGACAATCGCAGCGGCAGGACTTGGGATTCTTTTAGTGCTCTGTGTCATGATTGGAATGTTTGTCAGAAGAAGGTAAGGTGAAATACATGATGGAACAACTGAACCTGTTTGACAGTACAGAAACCTCTGCACCGCTTGCCAGCCGCCTGCGGCCGCATACGCTGGATGATTATGCGGGACAGAAGCACCTCGTTGGAAAGGGAAAGATTTTAAGGCGTCTGATTGAGGAGGACCAGGTTTCCTCCATGATATTCTGGGGACCGCCGGGCGTGGGGAAGACGACGCTGGCAAGGATTATTGCAGAGCGGACAAGGGCGGAGTTTGTGGAGTTTTCCGCAGTGACCAGCGGAATCAAAGAAATTAAGGAAGTAATGGCAAAGGCGGAACAAAACCGTAAAAGGGGAATCCGTACCCTGCTGTTTACGGACGAGATTCACCGTTTTAACAAGGCGCAGCAGGATGCGTTTCTTCCTTACGTGGAAAAGGGAAGCATTATTTTAATCGGGGCAACAACCGAGAATCCCTCCTTTGAAATTAATTCTGCTTTGTTATCGCGCTGTAAAGTATTTATTTTAAAGGCACTGTCGGAAGCGGATTTAAGGGAACTTCTGGAGCATGCGCTAAGAAGCCCAGCGGGACTTGGAAACATGAATATCCGGATAAAGGATACCCATTTAAAGGCAATTGCGCGTTTTGCAAACGGGGATGCAAGAACAGCGCTGAATACACTGGAAATGGCTGTTTTTAACGGCAGAATGAATGAAGAGGCGGTTCTCTGCGTGGATGAGGAAATTCTGGCGCAGTGCATGAACCGCCGCCTTCTTTTGTATGACAAAAACGGTGAGGAGCATTACAACCTGATTTCCGCACTTCACAAGTCCATGAGAAACAGTGACCCTGACGCGGCGGTATACTGGATGCAGCGGATGCTGGACGGCGGGGAAGACCCGTTATATATTGCAAGGCGGCTGGTGCGGTTTGCAAGCGAGGATGTGGGGCTTGCCGATTCCGACGCCTGTAAGGCGGATATCAGGGAACGTCCGGCGGAGCCGGTGCCGTTACAGATCTGTAATGCGCCGACAAACCTGATGAAGGAAATGGATTACGGGAAAGGCTATATTTACGCGCATGACACAAAGGAAAAGCTGACAAACATGCAGTGCCTTCCGGATGCGCTGGCACACAGACGGTATTATGAGCCTTCCGGGGAAGGGAAGGAACAGCAGGTGAAGGAACGGCTGGAAGAAATTTTAAGATGGAAACAGCAATCATGAAAATAACAAAATGAATAATTCCGTATCAAACAACAGATACTATACCTGTGAACATCGAAACTGATCATTTATCGTATGTTATTGTTAAATCAGGGATGGGGAGGGTTTGTATGAACCAGCAGACGGGAAAGGGAAGTCTCTGTTTTTCGGAGGCTCCTTTTATTATAGGGACTGCTTCGGTGGTCGGCACAAAAGAAGGGGAAGGACCGCATGCAGACGAGTTTGACTGTATCGGGGAAGATGATAAATTCGGGCAGGATACCTGGGAGGCGGCGGAAAGCAGCCTGCAGCAGGAGGCTCTGACCCTGGCGCTTGGAAAATCAGGAAAAAAACCAGAGGATATCCGTTATCTGTTTGCAGGTGATTTGCTGGGACAGCTGATTGCGTCCTCCTTTGGCTTAAAGTCGTTTCAGATTCCGCTTTTTGGGCTTTACGGGGCGTGTTCCACCTGCGGGGAGGCATTATCCTTAAGCGCCATGACCGTTGCTGCAGGCTATGCGGATTATGTGGCGGCTGTTACTTCCAGCCATTTTGCCAGTGCGGAAAAACAGTTCCGGTTTCCGCTGGAGTATGCGAACCAGCGTCCGGTTTCCGCGACATGGACCGTAACCGGCGGCGGAGCGTTTGTGCTTGCTTCAAATGCGGAAAAAGGAAAGGCGCTTGCAAAAGTGGAGGGAATCACCACCGGAAAAATCGTTGACTACGGCGTGAAGGATTCCATGAACATGGGAGCCGTGATGGCTCCGGCGGCATGCGAGGTCATTGCACAGAATCTGGAGGATTTTCACCGCAAACCGGAGGATTATGATGCAATTGTCACCGGCGACCTTGGGAAAGTCGGACAGGAGATTCTCTGCGACCTGTTAAAGAAAAAGGGCTATGACATCAGTGAAGTGCATGAGGACTGCGGAATACTGATTTATGACAATGAAAAGCAGGGAACCGGTTCCGGGGGCAGCGGATGCGGCTGTGCGGCTTCCATGCTGAGCGCGCATTTTCTTCCAAGGCTGGCAAAGGGGGAATTAAAGCGTATCCTTTTCATACCGACCGGGGCGCTTTTATCCACGGTCAGCTTTAACGAGGGAGAATCCATTCCGGGAATCGCCCATGCAGTGGTGCTTACCGCACCATCGAATTAGCTGTCATTTCAGGAAAGGAGTGTAAAATGGAATACGTGATTGCATTTATCGTGGGAGGAATCATCTGCGCATTTGCCCAGATACTCATGGAGAAAACCAAAATGATGCCGGGAAGAATCATGGTGCTTCTGGTGTGCCTGGGAGCCGTGCTTGGTGCAGTCGGACTTTACGGTCCGTTTTCGGAATGGGCAAAAGCAGGTGCAAACGTGCCGCTTATGGGATTTGGAAACAATCTCTGGAAGGGCGTGAAGGAAATGGTGGATGAAAAAGGATTTGCAGGAATTTTCCTG
Organism: uncultured Agathobacter sp.; assembly: GCA_910587655.1. GTDB lineage: Bacteria > Bacillota > Clostridia > Lachnospirales > Lachnospiraceae > Roseburia. The sequence continues at coordinate 63,087 of CAJUND010000006.1, forward strand.
GGCGGTTTCAAAAACTGTGCGGCAGGGCTGTCGGCAGCGCTTGTTTTCTCCTATATCGCATCGTTAATCTGCCAGCCTAAGATGAAAAAACATTGATGTTTGCTGTTTCCTGTGCTATGATTGTAATGCTCTCCCTGATGGAGGGCATTATATATTAGACTGATTATGAACAATGTTCAAAAGCCAGGGGCAGACAATGAGACAGAAAGTAACATCAAAAGAGGAAATACTTGACGCTGCAATGGAGATTGCAATAAAGGAGGGCGTGGACCAGGTAAGCATCCGCAAGCTTGCAAAGGCATGCGGGATTGCCGTTGGTTCCATGTACAATTATTATCCGGATAAGGAATCGCTGATTTCAGAGGTATCAGGGATTTTCTGGGACAGGCTTTTAAAGGACCAGGAAAAGCTTTACAGAAGGGGTATGGATTTTGCCACTTTTCTGGAGCAGTATTACGGATTTTTATATGGCAGGCTGGTGCATTATGATACCAGCTGGCTTTCACGGATGAACGGGCAGAACAAAAAGAAAGAAGCGCTTGCCCTGTTTCTGGAAGTGCTGCGTGCGGATTCACGGGTGGACCCGTCCATCTGGAATATGGAGCTGAATGAGGATGCGTTTGTGGAATACGTGTTTGTCAATCTGACGGCGCTCCTGCAGGCCGGAGAAAATAACTGCCGTTTTTTTATTTTTTTAATCGAGCATCTGCTTTATGATGTATAGAACTTATTTTTTTACACATAATACCCGTGTAAGGATGTAAATTACAATGTGATATGTAATGCCCTGGCAAGGGCATTGCCTGCGCAAATCACTTTGCAAAGCAAACTCTCATGTGATTTGCTCCACCAAGAACGACGTGAAAAGGAGATATGTGTGATGAAAAAAATGAAAGTTCTGATGATGGGATGTGTGCTGGCAGCAGGTATCTGTCTGTTTGCAGCATGTGGTACCGGAAGGGACCAGACCAACAACAACGGAACAACGGATACGACAAACACCACGAATCCGAACGGCAGCAACTCGAACAACACAAACAATAATAACGGAAACGGCAATTCCGCAGGCCAGGATATGGAGAATCTTGGTGATGATATTGTAGACGGAGTGGAGGATGCCGGAAATGCAGTAGTGGATGGTGTGGAAGACATGACAGGTACCGGTGACAATAACAACGGTACAAATAATAACAATGGCACAAATAATAACAATTCCACTGGCGGCACAAATGGTACAGGCGGCACTACAAATAACACCACAAATAATACCACAAACGGCACCAGAACCGGAGCAGGTGCAAATAACGGAAACACAGCACGTTAGAAAGTATTGTTATCCATGAAAAAACAGACTTATTTAAAAATGACTGAGCCATTTCGCAGCAAACCGAGAATGGCCCGGTCATTACATATTGTAAATAAAATACTGACGGGAGTGGTTTTTTTTACCTATTTTTTTCTGTTGGTTCGGCTGTCTGCCAGCAGGGATGCCGGGCTTTTTCAGGCGGTGCTGGTGCCGGCAGCCGGGCTTTTTGCAGTTACGGTTTTCCGCAGTCTGGTCAACCGTCCGCGTCCGTATGAGACGTTTCAGGCGGAGCCGGTGATACAACATACAAAAGGAAAATCCTTCCCAAGCCGCCATGTATTTTCCGCTGCCATGATTGCAGGCGTTTTATTTGCGCAGGGCCTGCGGTGCTGCGGTATCATCTGCCTTGTTTCGGCGCTTGGACTTGCGGTGATACGCGTGGTATCCGGAGTGCATTATATCAGTGACGTCGCCTTCGCGCTGGCGGCAGCCGCAGTGATTTCAGCCTTTCTGATCTGCTGAATAAAAATAACTGCGCAGTGAGAACATGCACGCGATGGTTGTAAATACATAGGAGAGAAGTATTCCCCAGAGGTATGCGCCGATGCCGCAGACCGGGACAAGAAACCATACCATGCCGATTCTGATCAGACAGGCAAGCAGATTAATATAAAGCATCTGCCTTGCATTGCCAAGTCCGTGTATAATGCTTCCAAGCAGGCTTGTGACATACATCAGCGGGCAGAGCCATGAAAGACGGCGGATAAAAGCCCCGGAGAGTGCATTGTGGAACAGGTGGTTTCCAATCCAGTTTCCGGAAAATAAAAAGATAACCGTAAACAGGAAACCTAACAGCAGTCCGTAAAGGACTGCTTTTTTTATTGCATTTGAAATGCCGCGTTCATTGTTCTGTCCGTGCGCCTCGGAGATTGCCGGCAAAAGCAGGACAGAAAAGGAATTGGTTAAGACCCCTGGAAAAAGAACGACAGACATCGTCATTCCGGTTAATATTCCGTAGATTCTTAAACTGTCTGCGGCAGAGTACCCGAAGACCTGCAGCTTCTGCGGAATCAGCAGGTTTTCAACGCTGGAGCTTGCAGCAAGCAGTACACGGTTTAAGGTTAGCGGGATAACCATGGCAAGAAACATCCGCATCATATACCTGTATTCGGGAGTAGAATTTCTGCATGTATTTTTTGGAAGTTTTTTTTCAAGGGAAAGTGCGGCAGCGCCTACAAACAGCCCTGCAAATTCACTCAGGACAAGTCCGAGAACTGCATGTTCCGCCGTAAGCGGCAGGTCCTTTTCCACCAGTACCTGGTAAAAAATCCAGACGCTTCCCACCCGCACAATCTGTTCCACAAGCTGGCAGAATGACGGGATGCCTGCGCGCTTTTTTCCGTAGTAGTAACCATTGATACAGGCATGGATACAGCATGGGATCAGCGCATAGGAGAGCAGCACTAAAAGCGGTGCGCAGCGTGCCTCGCCCAGAAAACGGACAGAAATCCATCCGGCATTGCGGTACACAAAAAGAGCGGTAATGGATGCAAGGACAGTGGACAGCAGCAGTCCCAGTTTCAGGTAGGAACGTGCCCTTTTTTCCCCGCAGGCGGAATCTGAACACTGTCCAATCATATCTCCGACGAACTTGGATATGGCGGTCTGGATGGAGGAGGAAGTCAGCGCGATGCATATGGTAAAAACCGGACCGATCAGCTGGTAGATTCCCAGAGCTTCTGCACCAATTGTACGCGAGAGGAATATTCTATAAAAGAAGCCGATAATGCGGCTTAAAATACCGGCGGCTGTCATTAAAAGCGTTCCGGTAATCAGAGGATTTTTGGCGAATCTGGAAAGTCTCAAGGGATACTCCAATTTGTGAACTTGGTAATAATTGTATGAAAAGAGGATGCAGAATATGAGTTGTAAAATCTATATGGATCATGCAGCCACAACCGAGCTGCTCCCGGAGGTGAAAAAGGCGATGGAACCCTATCTGATGGATGAGTTCGGCAACGCATCCACCTCGTATGAGATGGGGAAAAAAACCAGACGGGTACTGGAAGAGTCCCGCGAACGAATTGCAGCGGCAGTGGATGCACATCCGGAAGAAATTTTTTTTACATCCGGCGGAAGTGAATCTGACAACTGGGTAATCAAAAATGTTGCCGGAGCAAAGAAAAAAACAGGAAAGCACATCATTACCAGCAAAATAGAGCACCATGCCGTGCTTCGTTCCTGCGAGTATATGGAAAGCCTTGGGTATGACGTGACGTACCTGGATGTGGATGAGTACGGTATGGTTGATACAAAAACCCTGCGGGACGCCCTGCGAGAAGATACGACGCTGGTGTCCATTATGACGGGAAACAATGAAATCGGGACGATTGAACCGGTCGCCGAGATTGGAAAGGAGCTTAAGGGGAAGGGGATTGCATTCCATACCGACGCCGTGCAGGCAGTCGGGCAGATACCGCTGTCCATGGCAAGGCTTCCGGTGGATTACCTGAGCGCAAGCGCGCATAAATTCCATGGTCCCAAGGGGGTTGGTTTTTTATATGTGAGAAAGGACAGGGACCTTCCGTCATTTATCCATGGCGGCGGACAGGAGCGGGGAAAACGTGCCGGGACAGAAAATGTGGCAGGAATTGTAGGAATGGCGGAGGCGCTTTCCATCGCAGCAGGAGAAATGCATCTGACCCGTCCGCGCCTGGTGCGCCTGAGAAATTATTTTACAGAGCGTCTGCTGCATGAAATTCCGGACATACGCTTAAACGGCCATCCGTATAAACGCCTGCCGGGAAATGTAAATGTCAGTGTAAAGGATGTGGACGCCACGTCACTGTTGATACTTCTGGAGGAAGAGGGCGTCTGCGCTTCTGCAGGAAGCGCCTGCAGCAGCGGCCAGACCAGGGTTTCCCATGTCATTGATGCGATACAGGTACCGTCCGAATGGGCGCCGGGAAGCATACGGTTTACGATGGGCAGGCAGACCGGAAAAGCTGAGGTGGACGCCACCATAAACGCTATGAAAAAATGTGTGCAGATTCTGCGGGGTTAGGGAAAAAGAAAATGCTCGATTGCAAGCGCCACCCCGTCTTTTGTATTATCGGCAGTCACATAGTCGGCATTTTTTCTGACTTCTTCCGTGGCGTTTCCCATGGCGACGCCGATACCGGCGGCTGTTAAAATCGCAAGGTCGTTTCCGGTGTCGCCAATCGCCATGGTCTGTGACGGTTTTATGCCGAGGATGTCTGACAGTGTATAAAGCGCAGCCCCTTTATTTACATCTGCGCGGGTAAATTCCAGATTGTTATAGCCGCCGCTGACGCAGGAAACACGGGAGTTTTTTTGAAGAAACTGTTTTACTTCATCCCGGTCCTTAAAAATTCCGTTTTCTTCCGGAAAAAAGTTCAGCGTCATTTTCTGAACTTTCAGCTGGTTGTCCTGAATGAATTTTGGAAGGTTGTCCACCCGGATTCTCGTATTTAAAATGTAATGTTTTAAAGAAACCGGAACCGTAAGCTTTTCGCCTGCCGGAATGCACTGCACAGGAGTGTACCCCTTTCCGCCGATAAAGGCGTCCATATGGATATCCTTAGTCAGAAGAAAATCCAGGACCGGAAGAATGATTTCTTCGTCCATTGCTTCCTCAGCAAGGCATTTACCGGTTGGAATATCATAAATGGCGCTTCCGTTTGCAGTGATGGCGTACCGGATTCCGGTATCCTTCAGCTGTTCAAACGGAAGTCCGGCAAACGGGCGTCCCGTGGAAATCACGACATGGACGCCGTGTTCTAATGCTTTCTGTATGGTTTTTATGTTGCGCTTACTGATTCGGCTGCTGTTGTCAAACAGCGTGCCGTCCAGGTCCAGTGCAATAAGACGTATATCTGGCATAAATTACCTCACTTGATTTTATTTGGTACTATGGGGTATTATATAAAGAAATAACAAAAAGTGCAAGAGCGAGGTACAGGATGACAAAGAAAGAATTTTCCCTTTTTATAAAAGAACACGCTCCCGTGATTTTAGACGGGGCAACAGGAACAAACCTGATGTCTGCAGGCATGCCGGTCGGGGTATGCCCGGAAAGCTGGGTGATGGAGCATCCGCAGGTGATTACTGATTTACAAAAAAGTTATGTGGAAGCTGGAAGCCATATTGTCTATGCGCCCACATTTACGGGAAACCGGATAAAGCTGACGGAATATTCCCTGGTGGAGCGGCTGGAGGAGATAAACCGGACGCTGGTAAGGCTGTCAAAGGAAGCCGTGGGAAACCAGGCGCTTGTTGCCGGGGACATGACGATGACCGGTGAGCAGCTGTTTCCGCTGGGGGAGCTTTTATTTGAAGAGCTGGTGGAAGTATATAAAGAGCAGGCTAAGATTCTGTATGAGGCAGGCGTGGACTTATTCGTTGTGGAAACGATGATGAGTCTGCAGGAGTGCCGGGCAGCAGTGATTGCCATTAAGGAGGTCTGCGACCTTCCGGTGATGGTGACGCTTACCTACAACGAGGACGGCAGGACGCTTTACGGCACGCCGCCGGAGACAGCTGTTGTCGTCTTACAGTCCCTTGGCGCGGATGCCATTGGAATCAACTGCTCCACAGGTCCCATGGAAATGGTGGATGCGGTGAAAAAAATGGCGGAGTACGCCACCGTTCCGATTATTGCAAAGCCAAACGCAGGACTGCCGGAGCTGGAGGGGAAAAAGACGGTATACCGTATGACACCGGAGGAATTTGCCGAAGCAGGGATTGCGCTCGTTAAAGCCGGGGCAGCAGTTGTCGGCGGCTGCTGCGGCACGACAGCGGAGCATATCCGCGCGCTGGCTGCTGCCGTTTCCGGAATGAAGGTTCATGAGCCGCTTACATCCCACAGAAGGATTCTGGCTTCGGAGCGCAAAAACGTGGAAATCGGACTGGACGGGAATTTCATTGTGGTCGGGGAACGGATTAACCCGACCGGAAAGAAAAAGCTGCAGGAGCAGCTCCGGGAAGGCAGGCTGGATCTGGTGCGTGAAATGGCGATGCAGCAGGAGGAAAACGGCGCGGGAATCCTTGATATCAATATGGGAATGAACGGCATTGACGAAAAGGAAATGATGAAGCAGGTCATTTATGAGGTTTCCGCAACGGTGGACTGCCCGCTCAGCCTGGATACCAGCCATGTGGATGTCATGGAGGAGGCGCTGCGCGTCTATCCGGGGCGCGCGCTGATTAATTCTATTTCCCTGGAAACAGAAAAAATAGAAAAAATGCTTCCCCTTGCCAAAAAATACGGGGCAATGTTTGTCCTGCTTCCGCTCTCGGACGACGGACTTCCGGCTGATGCCAGGGAAAAGCAGAGGATTCTGAACACCGTTTATGATAAGGCAGTCGCCATTGGCATGGCGCATGAGGATATCGTGGTGGACGGGCTGGTTGCCACCATCGGGGCAAATCCAAAGGCAGCAAAGGAATGCTATGAAACCATTGCCTACTGTAAAGAAGTAAAAAAACTTCCGACCATCTGCGGGCTGTCCAATATTTCCTTCGGACTGCCGGAGCGGAGTTTTGTCAATACGGCATTCCTTACCATGGCAATCTGCAAAGGGCTTACCATGGCAATCGCCAATCCGTCCCAGGAGCTGTTAATGAACGCTGCATTTGCCTCGGACATGCTGTTAAACCGTGCGGACAGCGATATCCGCTATATTGAACGCATGAATAAACTGGCGGAGCAGAAGGCGGGCTATGAAACTGTCGTGGTGAAAAAGGCTGTGGAAAACGGGGGAAATTCTACAGACAGACAGACAGAGGGCAAAGGAGACATTATTTTTGAAACGGTTTTAAAGGGGAACAAGGGAACGGTTGTTGACGAGGTAAAAAAAGCAGTTGCAGAAGGCCAAAAGCCGGAGGATATTATCAACAATTCCCTGATTCCAGCCATTAATGAGGTCGGCGTACTGTTTGAGCAGAAAAAATATTTTCTTCCGCAGCTGATTGGAAGCGCGAACACCATGAAGCTTGCCATCGACTATCTGGAACCGCTTCTCGAAAAGAAGAACGATGGAAAGGAAATGCCGACAATCGTCATTGCAACCGTGGAAGGGGATATCCATGATATCGGCAAGAACCTGGTGGTCCTGATGCTTAAAAACTACGGTTACAACGTGATTGACATGGGAAAAGACGTACCGTGCGAAGACATTGTGGATACCGCGATGAAGGAAGATGCAGCGGTCATTGGCCTGTCCGCCTTAATGACCACCACCATGATGCGGATGCAGGATGTGGTGGAAATCTGCAGGGAAAAAGGCTGCAAAAGCAAAGTAATTATCGGCGGCGCCTGCATTACCCAGAGTTTTGCGGATGAAATTGGGGCAGACGGGTATTCAAAGGATGCGGCGGATTGCGTGAAGCTGGTGGAGCGGCTGCTGGGAGAGCAGCGATAAATACCAGTAACGCAGCATCATTTTAAGAAATATGGTTGACAAATGCTTACCCGAAATGTTATTCTTATACAAAGGGGTAGGCAGATGTCAACCTTGTTTTGTTTTATGAAATGCTGAAAGGGGAAACATATGAAACAGAAACTGACAGATGCAGAATGGAAAGTAATGACAGTCCTCTGGGAACAGTCGCCGAGAACCATGATGGAAATTACAAACGCGCTGAAAGAAGAAACCGGATGGACGAAATACACGGTTATGTCCTTTTTAAAGCGCATGGAGGAAAAGGGTGCGCTCCATTTTACCGACGGGGGAAAGGCAAAGCTTTACTATCCTGACTGGAAAAAGGAAGATGCAGAAATCCAGGAAACAGAAGATTTTTTAAACAAAGTGTTTCATGGAAAAATCGGACTGATGCTAAACGCCATGGTGCAGCAGAACGCACTGTCGGAGCAGGAAATTGAAGAGCTGAACCGGATTCTGAATGAGTGTGAAAAATAAAAAGGAGTCTGGCATGGAAAATTTGTATTATATGGTTTTTACAACATCATTATTTATACTGGTATTTTTGCTTTTACGAACAGCCGTCCGAAATAAAACCAGCATGCGCCTGCAGTATGCACTCTGGCTTTTGGTGGCAGTAAAGCTTCTGGTATTTCCTGTGCCGCAGATGGAAAGTTTCTTATCCGTCTGGCAGCTGTCCGGGATATGGGAAGACCGGCAGCAGGAGTTTCAGGGAAAAGCCGCAGAAGCAGCAGGTGTTCTGCAGACAAGGCCGCAGAAAACGTCTGCGGCAGGAAACGGGCACAGGGAATTACAGGTTCAGCCGTCCGCTGAAGGACAGCTGGACGGGGAAAAAGATTCCGCTGGCAGGAATTTAACGCCAGAGGATGGTTCATTTCAGAAAAAAAGCGGAAAATCCACGCATGGGGACAGTGCAGAAAAAAATATGTACAGAATCTGCACTGGCGTGGCAGCTGCGTGAAGTCTTTTTCTGTTCCTCTGTTTTCTACTGGAAAACCTTCGTTTTGCAGTCTGCCTGCATAAGAGGAGAAGCCGTCTGAAACAGGATTTTCCCCTCCCGGTTTATCTGGTAAAAGGACTCCCGTCCCCGTGCCTGTATGGGAAAGCAGTTTATCTGTCGCCGGAAATGGCAGGGGATGAAAAGAAACGCCTGCATATGATGACGCACGAATACTGCCACTACAGACAGGGGGATTTATGCTGGTCCGTCCTGCGCTGCTTATGTGTCATCTGCTGCTGGTGGAATCCCCTGGTGTGGCTTTGCGCATGTCTGTCAAAGCAGGACTGCGAGCTTTCCTGCGATGAACTGGCGCTGAAGCGGCTTGGGGAAAATGAACGCATTTCATATGGCAGGACGCTGCTTGGACTTGTTCCGGTAAAAACCAGAACAAAGGACTATTTTTCAGTTGCAACGACCATGACGGGAGGAGGAAAAATTATGAAGCGGAGGATACAGAAAATAGTAAATAAAAGCAAACCAGCGACTCCGGTATGCATACTTGCCATTCTGACAGCAGCAGTCTGTCTTGTCAGTGTAAGTACCTTAAAGCCGGAAGCAGTACAGACAGTCCTGCAGCCCGCGGGCAGTACGGTTTCCAGTGAACCGGTTTTAAAGGAAATACCGGAAACGGGAAAGCTTTCGCTGAAACTTGTTAATTCTGATGACGGAAAAATAAAAAAGGAAAATAATTTTTCTGTTTCGGCGGAGTACAGGGATGGAAACATTGTTCTTACGGAAAATGAAGGAGATACTAAGCTGGTTTCTATCGGGGAAAAATACGATGAGGGTGGTTTGTTTTTAAGCATGAAGGATGAAAACATCGGATATCTTTTATACTGCAGTACCCCGGCAGGCGGGCAGATGATGAAGTTACTGTATTCAACAGACGACAGATGGAAAACGTACAGTGAAACAGACATCAGCAGCCGGATTGACGGTTATCCCACAAGCATGTCCGCACTGCGGGACGGGAAGATGTATATAGGTGCACAGATGCACAGCAACGGCTATATGTTTGAAAGCACCGACAGCGGGAAAAACTGGAATCCCGTCTTTATAAATGAAAGTAGTGACCAGTGCCGGAATGGGTATGCGCCCCTGCTGGACGGGGAAAAAGGCATTTCCTATGTTCTTCTGGAAAGTGACGGAATTTTTTCTTTGTATCGGTCTGATGAAAAAATGTCTGAATGGAAGCTGTCAGGTGTTTTTTTACTGGAAAACGGTATACAGGAATATTTTATAAGCGGGGATATGGTTGTAATTACCGATTTACTGGGAAACTGGTACCAGCTGCTGGACGGGGAGGAAGAGGCAGCAGTCACAGACCTGGACGAAGCCGTCGGAAAGGCTGTGCTTTCCCATAATGCTGACAGCTATGGCGCCCTGGCCCTGGAATGTGTGGCGGAAGGTCATATTCTGCTGGGAAAAGAAGTTAAAAACGCAGAAACCACCGTATATGCACTGACAATGTACGGTGAGTACGGATTTGAAAACGGTGGATTTATCAAAGGTTCCGGAACCGGTACGATTCCGGCTGTAATCGTTTTTTCCCATGATGAAGAAAACGGGTATGTGCTGGAAGATTTCAGATACCCGATGGACGGGGGATATTATATCTCTTCCATTCATGAATTGTTTCCGGAAAAATACTGGGAGCGCTGTATTAACAGAAACGAAGCTGATGATGAGGAACTGACCAGGCAGGAACTGGTTTACGCCGCCGGTTACTTAAAACAGATTGGCAGAGATGCCGGAATCGGAGAATATCCAAACGGTGATTATCCTCTGCTGACGGATGAAGGAGTCAGTGTGGAAGTGTCCAACCATATGTGGGAGCTGGAAAAACTGTACGGTTATCCGTACTGGATAGGAAATCTGGAAAAGCTGGAAGACGGGGTACGGTATCTGTATGAAATGGACCTGGATAAAGATGCGGGAGAAATTATTTATACAAAAAGCGTTTACGATACCGGAGAAGTGGCGGAACGATTCCGGTTTGACATGAAGACCGGGGAGGAAATAAAACAGGTAACAGTTCAGCCATAGCTGACTGAACTGTTACACGAAATTTACAAAATTTGCAAAAAGGTGTTGACATTTCCTTTTAGTCAGGCTATAATAATCAAGTCGGTCAGGGATGAAATTACTTCTGACCGATGAAATGGGATCTTAGCTCAGCTGGGAGAGCATCTGCCTTACAAGCAGAGGGTCATAGGTTCGAGCCCTATAGGTCCCATTGATTTTCTGAATTTTATACAGATATGGCGAGATGGCTCAACTGGCTAGAGCGTCCGGTTCATACCCGGGAGGTTGAGAGTTCAAGTCTCTCTCTCGCTACGAGAGGAACTGTCGTTTTATGGTTTATACTATGAACGGCAGTTTTTGTTGTATTTATTAGCAGAACAGAGGGCTTGTTCATAAATTTAAGATGGATTAAAGTGATAAAATAGGGGGATAATTAAGAATAATATCAATAATATGAGTAAATAAAGTTGACTAAAGTGAAAAAATCACATATGATATAGCAGAAGGAGAGGGTGGTATGCTGATTAGGTTTAATATAAAAAACTTTTTATCATTTGATAAAAGGGATGATTCCTGTACAGAGGAATTTTCAATGATTTCAGGAAAAGTCAGAAGCAAAAAGGAGCATCTTTATGATGATGACAGAATTAAACTGTTAAAATTTGCTGCTGTATACGGAGCCAATGCTGCAGGAAAATCCAATCTGGTAAAGGCAATGAATTTTATGCGGGAGACTGTTGTTTCAGGTCTTCCGGACGGGCATACAGAAAAATACTGTAAAGTGAATCCCGCTAATAAAAATCAGCCCAGCTATTTTGAACTTGAGATTATGCTGAATGAAAAGTACTATTCCTATGGATTTGAAGTTGTTCTCAGCCAGAGCCGGTTCCTCTCAGAGTGGCTGGTGGAATTACGTCCGGATAATTCGGAAAAGGTGATATTTGAAAGAAATATTGAAGAAGGAACATATAAACTTGGCTCAGATTTAAGAGTTAAAGGTTTGACAGAAAAAGTAAACATTTATGCGGATGATATTCGTGATGATTCTACGGCTCTTTTTTTATCTGTAATGAACCAGAATAAAAAAAGTCTGTATGAGAAATATGAACAGGCTGGAATTTTACGGAAGGTGTTTTTTTGGATAAAGTATTATTTTGATATTATTTTTCCGAATCAGCCAGTTTCAGATTATTCATACCTTGCCAAAGCGGAAAACGTGGAGGAAATATGCAGAATTATTACAGCATTTGGAACGGGTATTACCAGTTTTAAAATGGTGGATATGTCATTAGAAAGTATATTAGGGAAATTATCAGATAGTTTAAGACAGAGAGTTATTGCAGATGTTGAACATAACAGGATACAAATTAGAAATAATGAACATATAAATCAGATAAATATGGCAATGAGAAGCAAGTATGATTTTTTCATCATTACACTTGATGAAACAGAAGAAATTAAGTGCCAGACCATCGAATTTTCACATGGAAAAGAGGATGTTCTTTTCCGATTTTCAGAAGAATCAGATGGAACAGTGAGATTACTGGATTTGCTGGAAATACTTCTGGCAGGAGAGGGAAAGACGTATGTGATTGATGAACTGGACAGGTGTCTTCATCCCAGTCTGACGTATAAATTTGTAGAATCGTTTTTGCAGATTGCTGCAGAAAAAAAGATACAGTTAATCGTTACTACCCATGAATCCCGTCTAATGGACTTTGATTTGCTCAGAAGGGATGAAATCTGGTTTATTAATAAAAAAGCAGACGGAACATCGGACATATATTCCCTGGAAGAATATAATGCCAGGTTTGACCAGAAAATCGATAAGGCATATTTAGAGGGACGTTATGGGGGAGTTCCGGTTTTCAGTACCATTTTTCCTGTAGAATAATGCTTTGCAGAAACTGATTTCAAATTGGGAGGAGGAAGGGCACGTGAGAGAAAAGAAAAGTTTTGCAGAGCGTGTCAAAGTTTTAACATCAGATGAGGAAAAGAAAAAGTATTTTCTGGTGTATGTGGGGGAAAGAACAGAGAGCCTCTATTTTGATGCCGTGAATGAATTAAAGGAAGAAATAAGGATTAATCCGCTCATCGAGCTTGTACCCATTGTGCGCAGTTACAGTGAGGAAGGCTGGAGTAATCCCAGAAAGATTCTGGAGCGGATTGTGCAGAATATGGAAGAACTCCAAAGTGGAAAGGTTTCCTATGAGACGCTTTTAAACTGGATCATGGAGTACTTTCAGGATCAGGGACATATAACGAATAGTCGTCCGCTTAAAAAAAGTATATGGAATACGTTAATGTGGATATGCCAGGAACAGTTAGGGGTTACGCTGGATAAGATTTCCGGTAACCCGGAGGAAGACTGTGCTAAAATTGTTTCCAGCCTGGAAAAAGAAACAGAACTGGAAAATCTGATGAACGACGTGACAAAAATTATAGAATATGGAAAAATTACGTTTGCAGAGGGATTTGATAAAATTTGCTTTATTGTGGACCGTGACAGGGAAAGCTTTACGGACAGCCAGTATGAGTATGTGCTGGAACAGTGTCAAAAAAGAGGTTTTGGTTTTTATGTGACGAATCCGTGTTTTGAGTTCTGGCTTTTACTGCATTTTAATGATGTTGAGAAATTGACAGGGAACAGCTGCTTAAAAATCCAAAGGTTACTGCAAAACAAAGATATTCTGAGAGGGAATTAAGGAAGCGTATTCCGGCATACAGGAAATCAAAGTATGATGCAAAATCACTGGTAAGAAATATTGATTCTGCAGTTCATAATGAAGAAAAATTCTGTGAAAATATCGTACAGTTAAAAGAAGATGCAGGCAGCAATATCGGGCTGCTGATCTGCGAAATGAGAACCGGCAGCCCGGAAAAATAAAATGGCAGAATTATATATTTTGATTTGACGGACACACCTCCGCCAGCGGGCATTCCATGCACTTCGGATTCCTTGCCGTACAAATCGTCCTGCCATGCTGGATAATCTGGATATTATACAAAATCCACTGTTCTTTCGGCAGTATTTCCATCAGCTCTTTTTCAATGACCACCGGGTCTTCACTTTCTGTCAGTCCGAGTTTTCTGGAAATGCGTTTTACGTGTGTATCCACGACAATACTCGGCTCTTTAAAAATATTTCCCCGGATAACATTAGCAGTTTTTCTGCCGACGCCGTCAAGGGCGGTAAGCTGTTCCAGCTCAGAAGGGACTTCCCCGTCATAAAGCTCCAGCAGTTTTTTCGAACAGGCAATAATATTTTTTGCCTTGTTTTTATAAAAACCGGTGGAATAAATATCCTGTTCCAGTTCCCGGATGTCTGCGTCTGCAAAGCTCTGGACAGTCGGATATTTTTTAAATAAATCCGCAGTGACGATATTTACCCTTGCGTCCGTACACTGGGCGCTTAACATGGTGGCAATTAAAAGCTGGAAGGGGGTTTCGTGGTTTAAATAGCATTTCAGGTTCGTTCCATAGGTTTCATTTAATAAGGTAACCAGACGGGTGACATCCGTTTTTTTCTTTTGCGCCATGATGTACTCCTTTTTATTCGCGGCTTTCTTTCCGGAACTGCCGCGGCGTCATATGGTATTTGTTTTTGAATGCACGGTTAAAATAAGAAAGATTGTCAAATCCTGTTTCCGCTGCAATATCAAGGATTGAGGAATCAGAGGTTGTGAGAAGCCTCGATGCCATGGTAAGCCGGTAATCCTTCAGATAGTCAACAAACGTGGTTCCCATGGTATCCTTGAAATACCGCATAAAGTGTGATTCGGAAAAGTCAATGGCTGAGGCAATCTCTGCAATCGTAATTTTGTGCATGTAATTATTTTCAATATATTTGAGAACGATTTTCATCTTTTCCAGTACCCTGCGCGGTTCCTTCGGGGCGGATAAATTCCTGCAGCGGTTGTTTAAAATATAGAAAAACTGAAACAGCTGGCTTTTGATAAAAAGTTCGTATCCCTGCGGCATTGTCCGGCAGATTTCATCACAGGCGTCAATCGGCGCCGCCACATCCCGGAAGTAGGGATAGACCGGGGTAAACACAGTGGGAACCGTGATTTTGCCCGCCATCAGCGGCTGTAAAAATTCCGATGTGGTAACGTCGGATTTTCTGGAAAGTAAAAGGCTTGGATGAAAAATTATATTTTCGTATTCCATGGCGGAATCATCCAGCTGGCCAATGGAGTGGAGCTGGCCGGGCACAATAAAAACAATGGCAGGCGCCATGACCTTGTACTGGCGGAAATCCACAGTAATGCAGCCGCTTCCTTTTTTGATATAAATTATTTCAAATTCATCATGCCAGTGCAGGGGAACCTCCGGAAAATCCAGGGGAATCGAGCATAAATAGGTATTATACGGAAATACCATTTTTCCGTGTGTGATTTTTTCATGGTAGTTTTCATATTCCAGGATATTCATACCGTAATCATACCATAACTGTCTGGAAATCTCAAAGTCTTTCACGCAAATATTGACAATATGATTGCTCCTGATATATGATTTAACATAGAAAAAATGTTCGGCAAGGGAGAAAACTATGTTAAAAACAGGAATCACGGCAAAGCGGGAAATAATGGTAACGGAGGAAAATACTGCGAAGGCATTAAAAAGCGGCGCGTTGGATGTTTTTGCCACACCGGCAATGATTGCGCTGATGGAGGAAACAGCATGGAACAGTGTTCAGGGTGAGCTGGAGGAAGGCTGCGGTACCGTTGGAACCGCACTGAATGTAGCGCATGTATCGGCAACGCCGGTCGGGATGAAGGTGACCTGTGAAACGGAACTTGTAAAAGTGGACAAAAGGGCACTGACATTTTCCGTAAAGGCGTATGATGAAGCAGGACTGATTGGAGAGGGCGTACATGAGCGTTTTATTGTCCAGAATGAAAAATTCCAGTCAAAAGCAGATGCAAAGCGGACAGAGTAATGCTGTACGATAAGGATATCAGGGAACCCCTGTTTGAGTTTTTAGAGGAGACCTATGGCAAAATCCGGCTGCTGGAGGAACAGGTAATGGGACGTTCCAGGGCGGATGCCGTTATGGTTGTTCCGGATGCGCTCTATGGAATTGAAATTAAAAGTGATGCGGATACCTATGCAAGACTGGGCCGGCAGGTGGAAGATTACGACCTTTACTATGATTACAATATTATCGTTGCAGGTACCAGCCATGCGGTACATGTCAAAGAACATGTGCCGGAATGGTGGGGAATTATAACCGTGGAACAGGAAGACACTGGCGCCGATTTTTATTTTCTGCGCAGGCCGCAGAAGAACCCGAAGCTGGACTGGGGGCATAAGATTGAGATTCTGTGGAGGCCTGAGCTTGCCCATATCCAGGAGCTGAACGGGATGTATGCATATAAGAATAAAAGCAAACGGTTTGTTGCGGATAAAATCGTGGAAACAGTTCCCGGGGAACTGCTAAGCGGGCAGCTGTCACAGGAACTGTTTGAGCGTGATTATACAAAAATATGGGACAGTATCCAGCAGTTTCGGAAAGAAAACGGACAGAAACCCCGCAGGAGAAAAAGACGAAGACGAAGGAGCAGACAGTGAAAAGTGCAATTTATGTAATGACGCATAAAACCTTCCGGGTGCCGGAAGACAACATGTATATACCGCTGCATGTAGGCAGAAAACCATGGCTCCTGCAGCATGGCATGACGGCAGAACAGCTGCAGTCCGGCAGCTGTGACGTGCCTGAAATCTGCACCTATACGGGGGATGACAGCGGGGATCATATTTCAGAAAAAAACTGTTATTACAGCGAACTGACAGGCATGTACTGGGCGTGGAAAAATTCAGATGCCGAAGTCATCGGAACCTGCCATTACAGGAGATATCTTTTAAATCCGCAGGGATATATGTTTACGGAAAAAGAAATCCTGGATGTACTTGCGGATTATGATATCATTACGACCAAAAGCCTTCAGTTAAATTTTTCCTATTACGAAGGATTTATTTCACACCATAAAAAAATATACCTGGATGAAACAGCAAATGTATTAAAAGAAAAATATCCTGAATATTACCGGACGTTTGAACGTCTGGTACATGAAAAGCATACCTATTTCGGAAATATGCTGATCTGCCGCAGGCATATATACGATGCATACTGCAGCTGGATGTTTTCTGTTTTGTCTGAGGTGGAAAAACGGGTAAAGGTGGAAGAAGAGGATTCCTATCACCGCAGGATTTTCGGTTTTATTTCAGAGTTTTTACAGTATGTCTGGATTACACATGAAAAGCTTTCAGTCAGCGAATGCATGGTTGGAATGCTTGGTGAAAAAGCAGAGGTATCGGAAGTGAAGCAGGTGCTTGCAGGATATTTTGCCGCAGGCGATTACGGGCAGGCGAAGGAATATTTTCTTGAGGCAAAAAAAGCGCGTCCCGATATCCTGATGGAGGCGTCGGATGTGACGGGAGAGCTTCATATGTGTATGGAAGTGATTGCAATTGCAGGACTGGAACAGCAGGAGTATGGAAGCAATCTTCTGGAACGGATACAGGATTTTGATGAACTGATGTCCTACTGCAGTCATTTAAACAGCTATGTGATGCAGAAACAGTGCGGGGAAGTGGAGGAGTCATTAAAGCAGTGGAGAAAGAGCCATGAAGTGACAGCTGTTGCAAAAAACTGTGCGCTTGCCGTGGTAAATTCCATCCGGGGAACGGCAAAGGTTCCGGTGTGAGAATGTTCACACCGGAATTTTTGTAAATAAAACACTTTTTCGAATGAAAAAAAGGAAATCAGCAGATTTTGCCGAATATTATTAATAGAGCATGTTGTTACAGTTCAAAATGGAGCAAATCGTATTGGAATTCGCTGTGCGAAACGATTTGCGCAGGCAGCATCCCTCTGGGATGTTACAGGTGGGGAAAATATGACAATTCGTGAACAGATTGAGGCAATGGAAAAGGAAAACTTAAGTCCGTATGCCTGTCTAAGTATACATACAAAGGGAAGGGACCGGGAAGAGCCGCAGTGTGATATCCGTCCGGTGTTCCAGAGGGACCGGGACCGGATTCTGCACAGCAAGTCTTTCCGCCGTTTAAAATGCAAAACACAGGTATTTCTTACACCGATGGGGGACCATTACCGGACGCGGATGACACACACGCTGGAAGTGTCGCAGAATGCCCGGACGATAGCCAAGGCGCTGCGCCTGAACGAGGATCTGGTGGAAGCGATTGCACTTGGACATGACCTGGGACATACACCGTTCGGACATGCAGGCGAATATATCCTGAATAAGATTTATCCCGGCGGCTTTCAGCATAACGAGCAGAGCGTCCGTATTGTCGAAAAGCTGGAAAAGGACGGGGACGGGCTGAACCTGACGTGGGAGGTAAGGGACGGAATCTTAAACCACCAGACCAGCCTGATGCCGCATACGCTGGAAGGAAAAATCGTCCGTTTTTCCGATAAAATTGCCTATATTAATTCTGATATTGACGACGCCATACGAGCGCAGATCTTACGGGAGGAAGACATTCCGGCAGAGCTTCGCAAAACGCTTGGCTACGATACCAGGACAAGGCTTGACCATCTGATCCATGACATTGTGATAAACAGTATGGGAAAGGACGATATCATTATGTCCGATGAGACTGCGCAGGCAATGCGGGATCTGCGTTTCTTTATGTTTGAGCACGTGTATAAAAATCCCGTTGCAAAAGGCGAGGAAGTAAAGGCAAAGGCAATGCTGGAGCAGATGTTTTATTTTTACATGGACCATATTGAAGAGCTTCCTGACAAACTGCGGGCGATGCTTGACGGGGGAGAGGACAGGGGACGGATTGTCTGTGACTATATATCCGGCATGACCGACCAGTACGCCATCACAAAATTCAAGGAACACTTCATGCCCGAAGCCTGGCAGGTGGATGGTTATTGAGATTCATCTTTGATGAATCTCCTACGCAAATCACTTCGCGAAGCGAACTTGCATGTGATTTGCTCCTTGGATTCATCAAAGATGAATCTAAGAAAACAAAAGAAACAGGAGGACAAAATGCCCTTTTATTCAGACGAAATAATTGAAGAAGTACGCTCCAGGAACGATATCGTGGACGTCATCGGAGGATATGTGCGTCTCCACAAAAAGGGCAGTACCTATTTCGGACTCTGTCCGTTCCACAGTGAAAAGACAGGCTCTTTTTCCGTGTCAGGCGGCAAGCAGCTGTATTACTGTTTTGGCTGCGGCGCGGGCGGAAACGTTTTCAGCTTTCTGATGCAGTATGAAAATTATACCTTTGCAGAGGCAGTACAGGCGCTTGCCGAGCGCGCCGGTGTGGAGCTTCCGCAGAAAGAAATGACGGCGGCGCAGAAGCGGGAGGCGGACAGGCGTACCCTGCTTCTGGAAATCCAGAAGGAAGCCGCGAAATATTTTTACACCCTGCTGCGCAGTCCGCGCGGAAAACGGGCATGGGAATATTTTTTAAACAGGCAGCTGTCGGAGGAGACAATTAAAAAATTCGGGCTCGGCTACGCGGACCAGTACAGTGATGATTTATACCGTTATCTCCGTAAAAAAGGCTATGATGATGCCGTTTTAAAAGAAACCGGTCTGGTGACAATTGACGAGGTGCGGGGCGGGCATGATAAATTCTGGAACCGTGCCATGTTTCCGATTATGGATATCCACAACCGTGTCATCGGATTCGGCGGACGCGTGATGGGAGAGGGCGAGCCGAAATACTTAAATTCCCCGGAAACAAAAATTTTTGACAAAAGCCGTAATCTGTACGGTCTGAATATTGCAAAAAGCACAAAAAAGCACCAGCTTCTTTTGTGCGAGGGATATATGGACGTCATAGCCCTGCACCAGGCAGGATTTGACAATGCAGTGGCATCCCTCGGTACATCCTTAACGAGCGGACATGCCAGCCTGTTAAAACGGTATACGAAAGAAGTATACATAACCTATGACAGCGACGGCGCAGGCATTAAGGCGGCGCTGCGTGCGATTCCGCTTTTAAAGGAAGCCGGAATCATAACAAAAGTCATTAATATGCAGCCATACAAGGATCCGGATGAATTTATCAAGGCACTTGGTGCAGAAGAATACCAGAAACGGATTGACAGTGCAACGAACAGTTTCATGTTTGAAATCCAGGTTCTGGAACAGAATTATGATATGAATGATCCGGAGTCAAAGACTGCATTTTATAATGAAACAGCCAGGAAGCTTCTTGGTTTTTCTGAGGAATTAGAGAGAAGCAATTATATAGAAGCAGTGGCGGATAAATACCAGATGGGTTTTGACAATTTAAGAAAGCTTGTAAACAGCCTTGCGGCAAAAGGGGGGCTGGTAAAGCCTTCCCCGCTAAAAAGCGGCATCAGCCCAAAGAAGAAAAAGGAGGACGGAATGAAGCAGTCGCAGAAGCTGCTTTTAACATGGCTGATCGAGGACAACCGGCTGTTTGAGGCAGTACGGGGACTGATAACGGCAGATGATTTTACGGAGGAGCTGTACCATAAGGTGGCGCAGGAGGTGTTTGCGCAGTACAGCAGCGAGCAGGCGGTTCATCCGGAAAAAATCATAGACCTTTTTCCCGGCGAAGAGGAGCAGAAAGAAATTGCAGGACTGTTTAACGCCAGGATCCATGAAGTGGAAACAAAAAGCGACATGGAAAAAGCCTTAAAAGAAACCATTATCCGCATCAAGCAAAACAGCATTGATTTCCGTACGAAACATGCAGTTCCTACGGATTTAAATGCAATGATGCAGATTGTAGAGGACAGGCGGGCACTGGAGAAGCTGGAAAAATTGCATATTTCCATTGATTAAGGACAAAATAGAAAGTAACCTGAGAGGACGAAGCGACATGGCAAAGAAAAAAGAAGAGAAGGCAGCAGTAGAAACAGTAGAGACAGAGGAAATGAAGACAAAATATAAAGAGAAGATCAAAGAACTTCTCGAAATCGGCAAAAAAAAGCGAAATATCTTGGAATACCAGGAAATCAGCGATTTTTTCCGGGATTTGAACCCGGATGCGGAAAAACTGGAAGAAATTCTGGATATTCTGGAGCATAATAATATTGACGTACTCCGCATCAGCGATGATGACGATGACGACGATATCATTCTGGATGAAGAGGACGAGGTGGAAGTAGAAAAGCTTGACCTTTCCATTCCGGACGGCATCAATGTGGAAGATCCGGTACGCATGTATTTAAAGGAAATCGGAAAAGTGCCGCTTCTTTCTGCAGAAGAGGAAATCGACCTTGCGCAGACAATGGAAGACGGAAATGTTGCCATTGAAAAAATCCAGATTTTAAAGGAACGCATCGAAGACAGCGATGACGAAAAGGAAAAAGAGGAAATCCGCGGGGAAATCAAGGAGCTCCAGCTTGCCGTGGACCATGGCTCAGATGCCAAGAAGCGTCTTGCGGAGGCAAACCTGCGGCTGGTAGTCAGCATTGCCAAACGTTATGTCGGGCGCGGAATGCTTTTCCTGGACCTGATTCAGGAAGGAAACCTGGGACTGATTAAAGCGGTGGAGAAGTTTGACTACCGCAAGGGCTACAAGTTTTCCACATATGCCACCTGGTGGATTCGCCAGGCAATTACAAGGGCGATTGCCGACCAGGCAAGAACCATCCGGATTCCGGTACACATGGTGGAGACGATTAACAAATTAATCCGTGTCAGCCGCCAGCTTCTGCAGGAGCTTGGCAGGGAACCGTCCCCGGAGGAAATCGCGGAGGAAATGAACATGCCGGTGGACCGTGTGCGGGAAATCCTTAAGATTTCGCAGGAGCCGGTATCCCTGGAAACGCCAATCGGTGAGGAGGAGGATTCCCATCTCGGGGACTTTATCAAGGATGACAACGTGCCTGTTCCGGCTGATGCAGCGGCGTTTACCCTGTTAAAGGAGCAGCTTGAGGAAGTCCTGGGGACACTTACCGAGCGGGAGCAGAAGGTTCTGACCCTGCGTTTCGGTCTGGAGGACGGACGTGCCCGCACCCTCGAAGAGGTGGGAAAGGAATTTAACGTTACGAGGGAGCGTATCCGGCAGATTGAGGCAAAAGCGCTCCGTAAGCTCCGCCATCCGAGCAGGAGCAGAAAACTTAAGGATTATTTAGAGTAAAATGGTAAAACTTTCAAAAAGGATGAATGCTGTTGCAGCCATGGTGGGTTCCGGCGGGGTTCTGGCGGATGTCGGGACAGACCACGGGTATATTCCGATTGCACTGGTTGAAAGACAAAAGATAAAAGCTGCCATTGCCATGGATATTAACGAGGGGCCGCTTTCCCGTGCAGCGGAAAATATTAAAGCCGCACATCTCGAAGATTACATAGAAACCAGACGTTCCGACGGCGTTTCGGCGCTTTTGGCGGGCGAGGCGGATTCCATTGTCATTGCCGGTATGGGCGGTGAGCTGATGTTACATATTTTAACGGACGGGGAGGAAGTCTGTGCTTCGGCAGCGGAACTGATTCTGCAGCCGCAGTCGGATATCCGTAAGGTACGTGAATTTTTACGGGAGCACCAGTATAAAATAATAGATGAGGATATGGTATATGAGGATGGAAAATATTATCCGATGATGAAAGCGGTCAGGGATGAATCCGGCGGAATCTGGATGCGGGTGGATGATGAGACAAAGGCGGCGTGCGATATATACGGGCCGCTTCTGCTCCGCGGCGGACATCCGGTGCTCCGGCGGTTTATGGTCCGCCAGCACAGACAGCTTACCGGACTTCTGCATAGGCTGGAGTCCGGGAACCGGTCGGAGGCAGTGGAGAAGCGGATTCTGGAAATCCGAAAGGAGCTGCATTATAATGAATCAGCATATACGATTTTGGGGGCAATAAAAAATGCAGGAATATGAAATAACGATAAAGCTGGGACAGGGAGATACAAAGCATATAAAGGTAACAGAGGGAACAACACTGCAGGATATCGCCGGGGAATACCAGTCAGAGTACAGGCACACGATTGTCCTGGCAAATGTAAACGGTAAGCTGCGGGAGCTTTTTAAAACGGTAACAAAATCCTGTACAGTTTCGTTTCTTACCATGGCAAGCCATGACGGACGGCGTACATACCGCAGGAGCGTCACGCTTTTAATGCAGAAGGCCGTGGAAAATCTCTGGGGCGACAAAGTAAAGGTCAGGGTGTATTATTCCCTGGGAGGAAATTATTACTGTGAACTGAAAGGACGAAAGTCCGATGCAGGGGCAATTTCCGCCATCCGGGAGGAAATGAAAAGACTGGTGCAGGAGGATCTGCCCATTGAAAAAAAGAGCTATAAAACAACCGATGCAGAGGAGCTGTTCCGGGTAAAAGGAATGAAAGACAAGGAACGTCTGCTGCATTACCGCAGAAGTTCCCGTGTCAATATCTATTCCATAGACGGAATGGAAGATTATTATTACGGATATATGGTGCCGTCCACGGGCTGCCTGGGAATGTTTGACATAGAAGCGTATGAGGAAGGGTTTGTCCTGCTTCTTCCTGGCAGTTCGGGGGATGCCGTGGAGCCCCTTTCCACTTCCAACAAGCTTTACCATACCCTGCGGGATTCCCGCCGCTGGAGCAGGATGCTGGGGATTGGTACGATTGGCGCGTTAAATGACGCCATTGCAGCCGGAAAGGGGGAACAGATCATTCTCCTGCAGGAAGCGCTGATGGAGGAAAAAATCGGAGCGCTTGCTGCCCGGATTGCAGAAAAAAAGGGTACAAAATTTGTAATGATAGCAGGACCGTCCTCATCCGGCAAGACGACATTTTCCAACCGTCTGTCCATCCAGCTTCTCTCCAAGGGCTTAACGCCGCATCCCATCGGGCTGGATGATTATTATGCGGACCGGGAAAAGTGTCCGCGTGATGAAAACGGGGAATTTGATTTTGAGTGCCTGGAAGCGCTTGACCTGGAGAAATTTAACGAGGATATGACGGCGCTTCTTGCAGGTAAGGAAGTCTCCATGCCTTCGTTTAATTTTAAAACCGGCAAGCGTGAATACCGGGGCAGAAAATTAAAGCTTGGAGCAGATGATATTCTTGTGATTGAAGGAATCCACGGACTGAATGAGCGACTTTCTTATTCCCTGCCGGAAGAGAGCAAGTTTAAAATTTATATTTCCGCACTTACCCAGTTAAATATTGATGAGCATAACCCGCTTCCGACCTCGGACTGCCGTCTGCTCCGCCGGATTGTCAGGGATGCAAGGACACGCGGCACGAGTGCGCAGGAAACCATTGCGATGTGGGGCAGCGTCCGCCGCGGGGAGGAGAAAAACATTTTTCCGTTCCAGGACAGTGCCGATGTGATGTTTAATTCCGCGCTGCTGTATGAAATTGCCGTAATGAAGGTATATGCGGAACCGCTTCTGTTCCAGATTTCAAGGGACAGTACCGAGTACTCGGAGGCAAAGCGTCTGCTGAAATTCCTGGATTACTTCCTGCCGCTGCCGACCGAGGGCATTATGCAGAGTTCCCTTGTGCGGGAGTTTGTGGGGGGAAGCTGTTTTCATGTATAAAAGGATTTTGCCTGCGAAACTTCTGCAGCGAATGTAACTGCATATGCGTCTGCTGGCAGTAAAAAAGCCCTCCTTGCGGAGGGCTTTTTTATGGACAGCAGGACGATAAGCCGGGTTATGTCGTTGGGTGATCATCTGTCTAGGACGACTGTTACCAGCCGCCTCAAGCGACCTACCTAAAGCTGGCGGGCCACGTCAATGCTTTGCTTTGGTCTTGCTTCGGATGGGGTTTACATGGCTGCGGCTGTTACCAGCCGCACGGTAGTCTCTTACACTGCCTTTCCACCCTTACTTATGTAACACTCTCCGTAAGGAGAGTGTTGCCTACGCACAGCACATTCCGCAAAGCGGAATTTTTCATGGCTGTGCTCCTTATTTGTAGGGCATTCTTCCTATGGGGAGCATTACAATAAGCGGTATATTTCTGTTGCACTTTCCTTAGAGTTTCCTCCACCGGCCGTTAACCGGCATCCTGCCCTGTGAAGCCCGGACTTTCCTCACCTGTAAAGTGTAATATCCCGAAGGGGGTATTGTATTTACAGCCGCGATCACCTGTCCTGCACCATGCATTTTAAACTATATCATAATTGTCCCGGTCCTGCAACCGCTGGATCAAAATCCTGTTCTATCAATGGCGGATTTGCATATTCATGGGCAATTCCAAGCATGGACTGTATCATTTCCGATTGTTTTTTCCAAAGTTGTCATGGATGCGCCTTCCTCTTGAATTTTATTTTGCTTTTTGGAAGAAACGGATTATCCGTAACAGGAAACCGCGGAAGACATGGAGGAAATGCATACATGCAGAATCGCCATCACGACCTGCGAACAGATTCCCACGATATACCTGCAGTCCTCCTCCACCGAATGGGTTTGTCTGCGGATATAGTCTGCGTGTGCCTCCCGGATAAAATTACAGATATCCGGCACATTGTTAAAATGTTTCCAGTTTCCGGACGGGAGGAAAGTCTCGTTCTGTATTTCCAGGGTCTGTGCGCTGACATCTTTGATGTAAGACCGGAGCTGGTGTTTTAACTTCCCCTCGTAAATACAGTGTTCCTTGATATTTCCCGGATACTCCCTGTTATGCGGAAACGTAAAATAATCGGCAATATAATGAATTACCTCTCCAAGTCTTGTAAAATAAACCGTGGACAAATCCCCGATGTTCTGATACCCATGTGTAAGCTTGTGGATTCTGTTTTCCACAAGTGAAAAGGTTCCTGTAATCTCATGCCGTCTGGTAATAAAAGACGGTTTGCAGTCCGGCAGAATACTTCCAATATAAAACGCTTTTTTGTGTTTGTCAAACGACTGGATGCCTGCCATGGTTACAATGTGTTTCGCAAGTGAAATATGAGATTTTTTACGCATATGCCCCTCCCCTGTTATTCATTCTTGTAAGAAGTACTTCAGAAACCTGTATCACAATCCTGCTTTCTATGTTACAGAATTTTTGCCGGACTTGCAAGTACTGAAATGAAGGCAGAATGTATTATTTTTTACTTTTTTTCCATTTACTGGAAATATGGTAAGGGTCTGCAATCCAGTTTGACTGGTTTGCCATAACCATGTGCTTACCCGCCGGTATGACTGTGGTCTTTGTACGCGGCAAAAAAAGCCTCCATAACAGCCGGGTCAAAATGCGTGCCCGCTTAAGCCATTGGGATATCCCTTTCCATTCCACCATTCGTGATGGTATTCTGCCATGTCAATCGCCATGTTCAGGTATTCAAACTCCCCGAGTCCCTGCTTGGCCTGATTAAGCAAATCCCTTCCGGCGGTTGTATGGCTTTTCATAATTTCAAATTCCTCGTCTGTAAGCCTGCCGGGCTTGTTCAATACGGAATCCGGGATATGGATCTTTCCTATGTCATGCAGCGAGGCTGCCACGACCATATCCTCGATATACCGGTCTGTCAGTATATCAGGAAATGCATTCATTTTCTTTAGCTGCCTGCAGATCGTTTCCACATATCCTGCCGTGCGCCTGGTATGGCCTCCTGTATTTTCATCCCTGCTTTCCACGATATCGGCCATGGACGCAATGATATGGAACTGCATATCCATCACGCGTCTGCTATAATAAGCCGCCCGGTTTCCCTGTATAATCATGACGATGTTGTATGCGTTTAACATATTCATATTGTAACCGCTTCATGCGGTTTTGTAAATGATGAAACTGCATGAAGCTTTAACTGTAATTCTGCACAAAAAACGGCATGTCATTTTGTATGGGGTTACGCGTTTAACCTTTGTAAAAAAGCAGGAACTGCACTATACTGGTCTATAGAGCAAATTGCATTCCAATTCGCTTCGCGAAGCAATTTGCGCAGGCAATATCCCGGCTTCGCTGGAATATTACATATATGGAGCAAATTGCATTCCAGTTCGCTTCGCGAAGCAATTTGCGCAGGCAATATCCCGGCTTCGCTGGAATATTACATATATGGAGCAAATTGCATTCCAGTTCGCTTCGCGAAGCAATTTGCGCAGGCAATATCCCAGCTTCGCTGGAATATTACATATCAAAAAAGAAGGTGAAAACGGTGGGAAACGAACGGGTCAGAATATCAGATATTGCAGAAGAACTGGGACTTAGTACTGCAACCGTATCCAATGTGATTCACGGAAAAACCGGTAAAATCTCAGCAGAAACTGTGAAACGGGTACAGCAGCTGCTGGAAGAAAAAAGCTATATTCCAAGCATGGCAGGTATACTTCTGGCGCAGAACAATTCCAGAATTATCGGGATTGTGGTAAATAACCATGAAAAGTATGAAGGACATGTGCTGGAGGATGGTTTCATTTCCTCCTCCTTAAACGCCCTGTCCCATGAAATTGAGCGGGCGGGATATTTTATGATGGTGAAAACGACAACGGAGTGGAAAGAAATCATCCGGTTTGCATCCATGTGGAATATGGAGGGGCTTGTAATCATGGGGTTCTGCGAGCAGGATTACCAAAAGCTGCGTGACAACATGCATATTCCGTTTGTGGTATATGACGGGTATTTTGAAGAAACAAAAGGAATCTGCAACCTGACGATTGACAATTTTGACGGCGGTTTTCAGGTGGGAACCTATCTGATTGGCATGGGGCACAGGAAAATTTTATGCCTTTCGGATAATTACATCTGTATGGACATGGAGCGGATGGAGGGCTGTAAGAAAGCCGCGGGCGCTGCGGTTCATTTTATGCAGCTTCCGTTTCAGGAAAAGGAGCGGATGCGGTTTTACCAGGAAAAGCTGGATGAGATTCTGACGCACAGCGCTGTTTTTGCGGTATCCGATTTTTATGCCATGGAATTTATGAACTTTCTCCGGGAAAAAGGAATCTGCGTGCCAAAGGACATTTCCGTGGTAGGATTTGACGACAGTCCGCTGTGCCGGTACTGCGTTCCCAGGCTGACAACCGTCAGGCAGGATGCTGCCAGGCGGGCAGAGAGTGCAGTTTCCGTTCTTTTAAAGCTCAGGAATGCACCGGAAACCGTGGAGCAGAGGACTGTGAAACTGCCGGTTCGCCTGATAGAAAGAAACAGTGTTACTATGAGTGGTCTTTCGGACCGTGAATAGTAATGAAACAGTGTTACTTTTCACGGGTCAGGAATGCGCACAAGCTGCGCATTCCGTGAGAAAATGATTCAGGAGTGAGGGGCGATTTTTGCGAAGCAAAACTCAAAATATCGCCCCGAATCGTTACTATGAGCGGTCCCGGACCGTGAATAGTAACGAAACAGTGTCCGAAAATACGGGGAGGAAAAATAAGATGGAAAATTCTTTCAAAAAAAGTGTGATAAAAATAGCGCTGCCTGTCACGCTGCAGTCCCTGCTGCAGTCATCGTTCAGTGTCGTGGACCAGATGATGATCGGGCAGCTGGGGGAAAACAGTATTGCGGGAATAGGACTGGGAGGAAAGTTTGCATCCATTTACACCGTCGTTCTGGCTGCGGTTTCATCCGTTGCAGGCATTCTGATCTCCCAGTACATGGGGAAAAAAGAAGAGGAATCAGTAAGCAGGAGTTTCTTTACCAGCATGGTGCTTTCCCTTGGACTGGCAGCAGTGTTTTTAGTAATGTGCATGGTATTTCCGGAAGTGATTATGGGGCTGTACACGAAAGATGAGGCAACAAGGATTCTTGCTGTAAAATATATCCGTATTCTGGCGGTTTCATTTTTGCCAATGGCGGTAAACTCCATGCTGACGACAATGCTCAGGTGTATGGAAATTGCAGTTCTTCCAATGTGTGCCAGTATTTTTGCACTGGTTTTGAATACCGGGCTGAATTATCTGCTGATTTTTGGGAAATGGGGATTTCCACGCATGGGTGTGCAAGGGGCGGCAGCTGCCAGTGTGGCGGCACAGGTCGTTTCCTTTGGAATTATCCTGGTTCTCTTTTTTGCCGTATTTCAAAAGGAGAGGCATTTGTTTATCCGGTTTTCCACGTCATGGGATGATAACAGGCAGTACATAAGGATTCTTAGTCCCATGCTAATCTGTGAGTTTTTATGGAGTCTGGGGGAAAATGTTTATACGGCGGTCTATGGAAATATCGGAACAGACGCCTGTGCAGCGATGACGATGACCGTACCGGTACAGACAATAGTCATCGGGGCATTGAGCGGACTGGCGCAGGCGTCCGCCATCTTAATTGGGAAATCACTCGGCGCCGGAAATTTTGACAAAGCGTACCGGGAGTCGAAAAAGCTGATGGGATACGGGCTTTTGGGTTCTGTTTTTCTGTCCCTGCTGCTGGCAGTGTTCAGTCCGTTTTATGTGCGGTTTTACCAGGTAGAGCCTGCGGTGCAGGAGCTAACCAGAAATCTTTTGCTGGTAATTGCCGTGATTGCCCCGGTAAAAGTGCAGAATATGATACTTGGCGGCGGAATTTTAAGAAGCGGGGGGAAGACAGAATATACGATGTGGATTGATATTATCGGTACATGGGGATTTGGCGTCCCGCTTGGGCTGCTTTCCGCATTTGTCTGGAACCTTCCGGTCACGCAGGTATATTTGATTCTGTCCCTGGAGGAATGTGTAAGGCTTGGAATTTCATTTGTACTGTTTCAAAAGAGGGTATGGATGGAGAGGCTGTAACAGGCTTTTGTAAAAGCCTGTTACATTTCCCTTTGCGGTTTTCATTATTTTTTCTCCGCCAGCCGCTGTTTTACTGTTTTAATCTTAAGCAGTAAGCCGCTGGTAAAAAGCAGTCCGACAACCATAACGCCGAATGCCAGTCCAAGCGCTGTCCATGCGACTGCTTCCAGCCTGGTGTCTTTTGTCATTCCGGAAAAATCCAGAACAAGAAACGTAACGAACGAAACCAGTCCGAGAGTAAACAGTATAAACATACGTTTTTCGAGTTTCTGTTTTACGCTGTTACTGTAATCTGCCGTCTTTAACAGAGTTTCCTTTAATTCCTTATCCATTTTTTCACCTTTCCTTTCCCCGTCCAGTAATTCCCTGATATCAGTGCCGTAATAGTCAGCAAGCTCAATGAGAATATCCAGGTCGGGCATATTTACGCCTGTTTCCCACCTTGAAACGGTTCTTCCGGAAACATTCAGGTATTCCGCAAGCTGTTCCCGCGTCATCCCTTTTTCTTTGCGCAGTTCTTTTAAAAATCTGCCCATTTTTCTGGAATCCAATGTCAGCTCCTCCTTTCAGTGATATCATATCCCCAAAACAGTAAAAACAACACGACATCATGCAGGAAAAGCTGGTTGTTACTGCATTAGACATGGGATGTCCTGTTAAAATTTATGTCATATCGTATTTACGCAGGAGTTCTTTTCTGTAATACGGCATCTGTCAGTATTCTCTGTTTCCCGTCATAAAAATTTTCCTCCCTGGGGAAAAATTACAGTGCAGGAAATATAACAGAAAAAAGTCAGACCGGCATGTCTGGATTTTCCCATCAGCTTCCTGCTTTCGATTGTATAAAATGGTAATTAAAAGCATGAATTTTCGGGATTTGCTATCTAAATCGGCTCTGTGAAATGAAAATCCGGATATGCTCCATATTGTTGTACATCTTTGATGTACGACCTGCTCCATATGAAAATAATGCTTTGGCATGATTGTAACATCCGGATGGTGAAAATACAATAGTTTTTTGCAGTAAAATCTGAGACCTGAAATAAAATTTAGTGTACCAGATATATCATGGAAAACTGCAATGGATATTCTGGTACACTTATCTGAAAAAATCACTCAATTTTCTGCACAATCAGCCTTATCTTTTCAATTTGGCCTACATCAATTTTTACTTTTACCGCAATTCTTATCCCGCAATTCGGCAATTCATTTGCACAGCCCTGTGTTATAAAAGTCGGGTATACATCATCTTCCAGTTCCATAATCTTCTGAACTTCTTCAGGGGGTTCTGTCTGGTATTTTTTCCTGGATGCCGGATCAACAGCCGGAAGCTTTGTTATCAGGCGGGAGGTTCCATCTTTTAAATCTGCTATTACATACGCCCTGCGATTGTCATTCTGCCATTCTTCTGTTGGTTCAATGCACACCCCTAATTCCGAAACTTTGACGGGAAATTCCAGATTTTTTCCATCTGTGGCGTCAAAATGTTTTTCTTCAACTACTATGGTATCCGTTTCATCAATATTCACATATGCATCATTATAAATTCCATCATATACCAGTGTATATCCATCATCTTCCTGTGTTATGCTGGCGAGTTCGTAAAGTGAAAATATTCCCTTCGGAACATAATTGGCATCTTCAACTTCCCGCTGTTCTTTATCTGTTTTCACCTTATACGTTAATTGTGCCGCCTTAATACCCGGACTCACTTCAAAGGATTGCTTAATCACCCGGTCTTCTGACGGTTCCGTATTTTTAACATCTTGTTCATGCGTTCCGCAGGAAGCGCAGGCAATGCCCATTGCAGCTAATACAAAAACCAGAACTTTCTTTCTCATATCAAATTCTCCTTTTCTCAACATATAAAGCTATAAACCCATTTCGTTTACTTGCTTTCCAGACTATCCAGACTCTCGCAGTCAGTACTGCACTTGCCGGAATCTCCGAAAAGCTGATCAATATTTCAATTGTTGTATTTTCATAATTTGATGCTGGTGTAATATTAATTGGAATAGTGGTTGAAAATATAGATGGACCAAACTTTTGTGTTACGATTTATTTCCCTGACTTAAGTTTATAGTTAAGCGGCTTTACCAATATTCTCCCTTCATCCAAAGGTGCCATTGAACCATTAATGAGCGCTCCTGCCTGTAATGATCTGGTATATGGATATGATAATCTGACTGAATTCTCATTTGCAGGATACCCGGCCCACTGAATTGTTCCTGATGATGCGTATGTTTCCATACTGTTTTCCTCCTTTATAATTATATATTTATAAATATTTTAAAATTTATTCGAATTCATGTCAATCATGTAATTTTGTAATATACATTTTAATTTTGCAGCATGCCTTATGTCCTGCAACAATACTCTGTTTCTAAAGAGGAACAGAAAAATTCAAAACAGTTTGTAAAATTTGTCTAAAAATACAGTATCTGCCTTGACGATACTTTTCTGCTGGCGTAAGATTTCTTTTATGACAATACAAAGAAAGGAATAAGCCGCGGTATATCCTGCGGCATGGTATGGCGCATGAAAGAAAAATTCTACCAGTTTATGTCAGGAAGAAACGGCGTGGATGATTTATCCCGCCTGCAGACATGGATGACACTGATTCTTCTGGTGCTTGGAATTATAACAAGACTCGGACTTTTTACGGTTTTAGCCCTTCTGGTAATGATTCATATGTATTTCCGCATGTTTTCAAAAAACACCTCGAAGCGGTATGAGGAAAACCAGAAGTACCTGAATTTCAGATACCAGCGGACGGTGGGATGGAACCGGTTTAAAAAACGGGCGGCGGAAAGCAGAACCTACCGTTTTTATAAATGCCCGTCATGCAGACAGCGGGTGCGTGTGCCGAAAGGGCATGGAAAAGTGGAAATTACCTGCCCGAAATGCCGCGCGAATTTTATCCGCAAATCTTAACAGACAATACAAGTAAAGGGAGCATGAAACCATGTTTGGCTACATCAATGTAAACGGAAAAGAATTATCAGAGAAGAACAGGGACATATACCAGTCCTATTACTGCGGGCTCTGCCGGAAGCTGAAAGAATTCTGCGGGGCGAAAGGGCAGGCGCTTCTCAATTATGATATGACATTCCTGGTGGTGTTACTGACCGGTCTGTATGAGCCGCAGACAGAAAGCGGGGAATTTACCTGCGTGCTTCATCCGGTGAAAAAGAGAAAAGCGCTTGTCAATGAAACCGAAACCTATGCTGCCGCCATGAACGTACTTCTGGCGTATTACAACCTGATTGATGACTGGAAGGATGACAAAAACTATACCAGAAAAACGGTTGCTTCCATGTTCCGGAACGACTGCGGGAAGGTGGAGCAGATGTATCCCAGGCAGACGGCTGCAGTGGAAGATTATATTATAAAACTGAATGAATGCGAAGAAAAAAACGAAACAAATATCGACCTGGTGGCGGGGCTTACGGGTGAAATGATCGGAGAAATATTTGCATGGAAGGAAGACGAGTGGTATGATGAATTAAAAACACTTGGATTTTACCTGGGAAAATTTATTTACCTGATGGATGCCTATGAGGACCGGGAAAAGGATGAAAAAAAGGATTCCTATAACCCCCTGCGTCATCTGCATACCGAAGATGAAAAAGAATATGAGACACTCTGCAGGCTGATGATGACAAGCATGATTTCTGAATGTGCCAAGTCTTTTGAGCGACTTCCGGTTCTGCTTCATGCAGACATACTGCGGAATATTATTTATTCAGGTGTGTGGTCCAAGTATGAATATATCCAGTTGAAGAAGAAAAAAAGGAAGAAAGGATAAAAGAATGACAGATCCATATCAGGTGCTTGGCATCAGCCGGAGCGCCTCGGATGAGGAAATAAAAAAGACATACCGCGCGTTAAGCCGGAAATACCATCCGGATGCAAATGTAAACAACCCAAACAAGGAACAGGCAGAGGAACGGTTCAAGCAGGTGCAGCAGGCATATGACCAGATTATGAAAGAGCGGCAGCAGGGAATGGGTTACGGCGCTGCAGGAGGAAACGCTGCAGCAGGCGCCGGAAGGAGTGCAGGAACAGGTGAGGGGCCGTTCGGCGGTTTTCACGGTACTTATTCATATGGAAACAGAACCTACCAGTCGTACGGACAGAGAAATGAGGATTCGCCAAATCTTCGTGCTGCGTTTAACTACCTGCAGAACCAGTGTTACAGGGAGGCACTGCATGTACTAAATGAAATTCCTGTGATGCAGCGGTACGGCAAATGGTATTACTACAGCGCTGTTGCAAACGACGGTGCAGGGAATACTGCAACAGCAATTGAACATATCCGGCATGCGGTTTCATTTGAGCCGAGTAACTTAGAATACCGCCAGTTCCAGCAGCATCTGGAATTTGGCGGTACATGGTATACAAATATGGGAAGTTCTTATGACAGACCATACGGCAGCTACAACAGCTTCTGTATGTCCATGCTCTGCATGCAGGCACTCTGCACCTGCTGCTGCAGACCTTTGTAACACCCTGTCCTTCCAGGGTGTTACTACGCGTACTGTAATGCCCTGTAAAGGGCATTGCCTACGTACAGCGCTTCCGCGAAGCGGAACTCTTATGCGCTGTGCTCCTTTTACTCCAGTATATCCGGAATCCCATCCTGGTCCAGATCCGCCCCGTGTGCGCTGATATCAGTAGTGCTTATGGTGCGGCGTTTTAAGCGTGCTGCCTCAGACGCTTTTAACAGATAGGACTTGATTTCCTTTGCATTGCGGATATGCACCATGGACAACTCCGGATTTGTGACGTCGCCGGTATAACAGACAACCGTGGATAATCCAAAGATACGTTCCACCAGGGAGGTCTTTAACGTCACATCCTGGACCTTGTACATATAGCAGTCGTCCTCGGTTGTATTAAGAAGTCCCTGGTTAATGGTAATTAAATCCGGTGTTACGGTGTATTTCGTAAACGTCCATGGCAGACCGAAAAATAAAAGCCGTTTGCGCTCCTGAAACATCACAGTATCGCCTGCCGGATTTTGTGTCATTTTTTCATCAGTCATTTTTATACTCTCCTTAAATTTTAATTAATATAAAAATAATTTCATCAGACAAATGTATACCTATATTGTAACGGAAAAACTTCAAAATGCAATCCGTTTTTTCTTGAAATATGATTCCCGTTATTATATGATGGTAAAAATGTGATAATGATTTGGAAAGAAAAGGAGGAATAACATGCGACATTTAATGAGTCCGCTGGATTTTTCTGTTGATGAGCTGGAAGACCTGCTGAACCTTGCGGGTGATATCGAGAAGAATCCCGCAAAATATGCAGGCGCCTGCAGGGGGAAAAAGCTTGCCACCTGCTTTTATGAACCGAGTACCAGAACGAGATTAAGTTTTGAAGCGGCAATGCTCAATCTTGGCGGTTCAGTACTGGGATTTGCCAGTTCTGATTCTTCATCTGCCGCCAAGGGTGAAAGCATTTCTGATACCATACGTGTTGTTTCCTGCTATGCAGATATCTGTGCCATGCGGCATCCGAAAGAGGGCGCTGCGTTAGTTGCTTCCCAGAGGTCCGGTATTCCCGTCATAAATGCCGGGGACGGAGGCCATCAGCACCCAACCCAGACATTAACTGATATGATGACCATCCGCTCATTAAAGGGCAGCCTGGGAAATATTACCATCGGGCTGTGCGGGGATTTAAAATTCGGCAGGACCGTGCATTCACTGATCAATGCCATGATCCGGTATCCCAATGTAAAATTTGTACTGATTTCCCCGGAAGAGCTTAAAATTCCGGATTATATCAGGGAGGATGTACTGCGGGCAAACAGTATTGAATTTGAGGAAGTGGAGCGCCTGGAGGACGCCATGGGACAGCTGGATATTCTCTATATGACGAGAGTTCAGAGAGAGCGTTTTTTCAATGAGGAGGACTACATCCGGTTAAAGGACTATTATGTTCTTACAAAGAAAAAAATGAAGCTGGCAAAACAGGATATGCTTGTGCTTCATCCGCTGCCGCGCGTCAACGAAATCTCCGTGGAGGTGGATGACGATCCGAGGGCTGCGTATTTCAGGCAGGTACAGTATGGCGTCTACGTCAGAATGGCGCTTATTTTAACATTACTGGAAATTACCGTTTAAGATAACGGACAGGAGGTTCATATGCTTAATATCAGCGGAATCAATGAGGGATTTGTATTAGACCATATACAGGCAGGAATGAGCCTGCAGATATACCATGATTTAAAACTGGACAAACTGGACTGTTCCGTGGCAATCATTAAAAATGCAAGAAGCAGCAAGATGGGAAAAAAAGACATCATAAAGGTCGAATGTCCGATTGAAGCCCTTGATTTGGATATTCTGGGGTTTATTGACCATAATATTACTGTCAATGTCATTCAGGGAAATAAAATAGTGGAAAAAAAGGACCTGACTTTGCCAAAGCAGGTAAAAAATGTCATAAAGTGCAAAAATCCGCGCTGTGTGACTTCCATCGAGCAGGAGCTGGACCAGATTTTTATGCTGACTGATGAAGAAAAAGAGGTATACCGCTGCAAATACTGCGAGGAAAAATACACCAACCCAAACAGACGTAAATAACCCCTTCGGGGGAAGAGGGAGTCTTCCCCTTTATTCGGGAGCCTCCCTCTTATTCTGGGTGCCTTGCCAACAAAGAAGCCGTTCGAAGACAAGGCCTGCAATTACCCATACGGGAAAATAATCAAGTCTTACCAGACCGTATATGCTGTAGGGCGAGCCGCTGTAATCCCATGGACAAATGGAAAAAAAGCGTAGAACACTGCCGCTTAAAAATTCCCCCACCATAATAGCCGCAGCATAGAGACATCCCCGTGCCAGAACATGCCAGTGTGCGATATTTTGGTAAATGGGACCAATCATGGCTGCCATGCCATAAATGGGAAACATCCAGATGGAAGTATGTCCCATAAGTTCTGCATTTCCGCTCATCAGAGTTCCGAAAGAAGTAAACAGAATTTCCATGCACCAGCCGGTCAGTCCGCATAGTACGAAGTTTTTCCAGTTCATTGATTTCTCCTCTGTGGTTATTCTGTAGCAGCACTTTTCGCAAAGCGGGTGCTGTTCTTCTTATAGTATCTGCGAACACTCACGAGATATACTTGCAAAATCATGGAAGGAAATATAATATATTATTATGGCTTATTTTCCAATGTTTATGAATATTGAAAAAAAACGCTGTCTGGTTGTAGGCGGCGGAATGGTGGCATACCGCAAGGTTCTTGTGCTTCTGGATTTTGGCGCGGAGGTAACGGTCATTGCGCCGCAGATGGAACAGGAAATCAAAAACATAAAAAAAATTTCCGTCTGCCTGCGTGAATTTAAAGAAGAGGATCTGGATGGCTGCGCGCTTGCCGTTGCGGCAACCTCTGACCGGGAGTTTAACCACCGGTTTGCAGAGCTTGCAAAGGCAAAAGGAATTGCAGTAAACGCCGTGGACCAGAAAGAGGACTGCACATTTCTGTTTCCATCCTACATAAAAGAGCGGAATCTGGTCGGCGCATTTTCCAGCGGCGGGAACAGTCCGCTTTTGACACAGTATTTAAAACATGCGCTCTCCGGCGTCCTGACAGGGGAGCTGGGGGCTGTCGGCGAATATATGGGAAGCATAAGGGACACCGTAAAATCCCATGTGGAGGATGAAAATATGCGTAAAGAGGTGTATCAGAAAGTCCTTGAAAAACTTCTGGAACAGAATAAAAGAGAACTGGAAAACGAAGAGCTTTATGCAGTGATTGCAGAAATAAAAAAGGAAAGTATAAAATAAAGGGGATGATACCATGGAACGGGCAAGAAGATTAAGGCAGTCCGCAGTACTGAGGAATCTGGTAAGGGAGAACCATGTCCGCACGGATGAACTGATTTATCCGGTGTTTGTAACGGA
The DNA here is from genome assembly GCA_910587655.1 of uncultured Agathobacter sp. Lineage (GTDB taxonomy): Bacteria > Bacillota > Clostridia > Lachnospirales > Lachnospiraceae > Roseburia. The sequence goes on from CAJUND010000006.1 coordinate 100,413, forward strand.
AAAAGAGCATACGAAAGAACCGGTTGTTTCCATGCCGGGGATTTTCCAGTATTCACTGGATTATCTGCATGAAGAGCTGGACCGTGTTATGGCATGCGGTATTTCCGCCATCCTGCTGTTTGGAATCCCGCTGCACAAGGATGCCATGGCAGGCGGCGCATATGATGAAAACGGCATTGTGCAAAGGGCCATCCGGCAGATAAAAAAAGAATATCCGGACCTGCTGGTGATTGCAGACGTCTGCCTGTGCGAGTACACGGACCACGGGCACTGCGGGCTGGTAAGGGACGGAAAAATTTTAAATGACGAGACGCTTCCCCTTCTGGCGGATACCGCAGTCAGCTATGCAAAGGCAGGCGCGGACATCATTGCGCCAAGCGGTATGATGGATATGCAGGTGGACAGTATCCGCCATGCATTAAACCATACTGGATTTCTTTATACACCGGTTATGGCATATTCCGCCAAGTTTGCGTCCGCCTATTACGGACCGTTTCGGGACGCGGCGCATTCCGCACCGCAGTTCGGGGACAGAAAGACCTACCAGATGGATCCGGCAAACGGCAGGGAGGCGCTGCGAGAGGTGGAGGAGGATATCAGGGAGGGGGCGGATATGATTATCGCAAAACCTGCCATGGCATATCTTGATATCATCCGTGAAATCACTGCATCTTATCATATCCCGGTGGTGGCATACAATGTCAGCGGTGAGTACGCCATGGTAAAGGCAGCCGCCGCAAACGGCTGGATAGACGAGAAAAAAGTAGTCATGGAAAACCTGACGGGCATGAAACGTGCCGGGGCAAAAATGATTATCACCTACCATGCGCTGGATGCGGCGCAGTGGCTTCTGGAGGAACCATGAACAAAACCTTATATGAACGTGCAAAAAAACACATGCCGGGCGGGGTGAACTCCCCGGTGCGTTCCTGCCGGGCAGTGGGACGCATCCCGAAGTTTATCAAAAGCACAAAGGGGGCATACCTGACCGATGTGTGCGGAAATGAAATGATTGATTATGTCTGTTCCTTCGGACCGGGCATTTTAGGACATGCCCATCCGGCTGTCATAGAAAAAGTGAAAGCCGCCTGCGACGAGGGGCTGACTTACGGTGCGCCGACCGAGCGTGAAGTGCAGATGGCGGAACTGCTTGCAGAACTTGTGCCGTCCATGGAGGTCAGCCGTCTGGTAAGCTCCGGCACGGAGGCGGTGATGAGTGCTGTCCGTGTGGCGCGCGGGTTTACCGGACGGGATAAAATCATTAAATTCCGGGGATGCTACCACGGACATTCCGACGGACTGCTTGTGAAGGCTGGCTCCGGGGCGCTGACGGCTTCCCTGCCTGACAGTGCCGGGATTCCGGCGGATATCACAAAAAATACGCTGGTGGCGGAATATAACAATGAAGAAAGTGTAAAGGCGCTTTTTGAAGCAAATCCGGGGCAGATTGCGGCGGTAATTGTGGAGCCTGTCGCAGCCAATATGGGGGTTGTCCTTCCAGCCAGGGGATTTTTGCAGTTTCTTCGCAGCATGACAAAGCAGTACGGCGCACTTTTAATATTTGACGAGGTAATCACAGGTTTTCGGCTTTCACTCGGCGGCGCGCAGGAGTATTTTCAGGTAAAGCCGGATTTGTCCGCATTCGGCAAAATTATCGGCGGGGGAATGCCGGTGGGAGCCTACGGCGGCAGGGAGGAAATCATGCGGCTTGTTGCACCGGACGGTCCCGTATACCAGGCGGGCACGCTTTCCGGGAATCCGGTTACGACGGCGGCAGGACTTGCTACGCTTTCCATTTTAAAAGAAGATACCGGAATCTATGAAAGGCTGGAAAAACGTACGGCAGGGTTTGCCGGGGAAATCCGGGACATGGCAAAAGGCAGGGTGACGGTAAACCAGACAGGCTCCCTGCTTAGTATATTTTTTACCCCGGATCCGGTAACGGATTATCCGTCCGCGTTGCGTTCCGACACAGCCGCCTATGCGGATTATTATGGTTTCTTACTGGACCGCGGAATCTATGTTGCACCGTCACAGTTCGAGGCGATGTTTGTGTCAGACGCACACAGTGGGGAGGATTTTGCGCGGACGCTTGAAGTGATGCGGGAATATTTTCAGGCTATATAAAATGCGTGCGGACATGCCTGCATAAATCCGGCATGAAAGAGAGGATAACATGGACGTACAGATGAAAAGAAACAGATGCGGGCTGGCGTTTATTGTACTTTTTGCTGCGCTGGCGGTGTTTTTAATAATTAAAAAGCCGGGGATTTTTGCCGGGAGACATCAAAAAAACATGATAACAGAATCCACGCTGGAAAAAATCATAAAGGTAAGTGATTTGTCCGTTTTTGAAACCGTATACAATGGTGTTGCACAGATTGACGGACCGGATGATGAAACTGATTTTTATGCGTATTATGAAGCCACTGTCAAAGCCGGAATTGATTTAAAAGAAGTGGACATAGTGACGGATGAAAAAAATAAAAAAATTTCAGTCACGCTTCCTCCGGTTAAAATCAATGAAATCATTGTGGATGAGTCGTCTCTCGATTATATATTTATCAATAAAAAAGCGGATAATGAAATGGCATTTCAGCGGGCATACAGGGCAGCAGAAACAGATGTGGCAGCTGAAGCAGAAAACGAGACTGCAATTTATGAACTGGCGGGGGAAAATGCAGCAAATATCGTGGAGGCACTGATTAAACCTTTTGTACTTCAGCTGGATGCAGAATATGAAATGGAAATTTTCATGGAGGAAAAGATTGAAAAATCATAAAGAAAAGGTACAAAAAATGAAACATAAAATTCCAAAAGCTGCCGCAGTCTTTTGCATAGTTTCTGTCATGTGCCTGTGTACCTCCTGCAAAAAAACAGAAAGCAGATATGAAGCTGTGGAACCGCAGACGGCGCAGGCACAGTCTATCTGCGAGCTTGCAACCATGAAGTGCTATTACCATAATGTTGCAAAGTTTATGGAGGAGGACGCCCAGGGAATCCTCTGGTGGAAAAAGGACAAACATTTCTGGATGGAATACGCCGGAGTGGTGACGCTTGGGGTTGATGCATCCCTCGTGGAGATAAAAGTTTCCGGCGACGTGGTTACCATAACTCTGCCGCCCGGAAAAATCATGGGCTGCAGCGTGGATGAAAAATCACTTTCTCCCGGTTCCTATATTATAGACAGCGCGTCCGCCGATATTGCTGCCGCAGACGTAACGGCAGCTGTTAAAAGCGCGCAGGAGAACATGGAAAAAGCGGCGTCCGAGGATACAGCGCTTCTGGCAAGCGCAAGGCAGCGGGCGCAGAAGCTTTTGGTGGATTATGTCAATAATATTGGGGAAGCCGTGGGAAAACAGTACCAGATTGAGTGGATTTATACGGATGAATAAATAATCACAGCAGGAATTGCAGATAACAATGGAATTTGGATATATTGGAATCAACTATAAAAACGCAAACCAGGATATCATGGACCAGGTGTCGTTTACAGACAGCCGGAAAATAGATTTTTTACAGGAGGCATCCGTGCAGGGAATTGAGCAGTGCATGGTTTTGTCCACCTGCAACCGCAGCGAGGTATTTTTTTTCGCACCGGAGGTTCACGCTTTTTCGGCGGCGGAGAAGCTTTACCGGAGCTGTTTTCCCGGAGTGGAACTAAAAGCCTGCATCAAAAGCCTTGCCGGAACGGACGCCATTTCTTATCTGTTTCGGGTGACGGCGGGAATGGAGTCAATGGTTGCGGGGGAGGACCAGATTTTAGGGCAGGTAAAGGACGCCTTTGACTTGTCAAAAACACTGGGCTGCACCGGAAAAGAACTAAATAAAGTGGTCCGTGAAGCAGTTACCTGCGCCAAAAAAATCAAGACAGAACTGAAAGTCAGTGAACAGCCGCTGTCCGTCAGCTATGTCGGTATCAGAAAGCTTGAAGAAGAATTTGGTATCCGCGGGAGAAAGGCATTTGTCATCGGAAGCGGAAATACTGCAGCGCTTGCCATCCGCTACCTTTATGAATACGGGGCGGACGGTGTATGTGTTTGCAGCAGAACGGCAGAACATGCCAGACAGCTTCAAAATAAGTTTCCCGGTCTGTCCATTGCGGCATACGAAGACCGTTATGAACAGATTGCAGAAAGCGATATCATTGTTTCCGCCACCGCCGCCCCGCACCAGGTGATTAAGTATGAACGTTTAAAGCCTGGCAGGCGTGCGGCGTTTCTGGACCTTGCATCACCGAGGGACATTGAGACGGAGGTTGGAAAAAAAGCGCTGCTTCTTAATCTGGACAGCTTAAACGCCATTGTGGAGCAGAATAAAAAGCTGCGGGGAAAGCTTCTGGAACAGGGGCAGGCAATGATAGAAGACGCACTCCTGGAAACGGTTTCATGGCTGAACAGTACCGGTGTGGACCGGACCATTGAGTCCCTCCAGCTGCGGTGCGATGAAATCGTGGCGGACAGCTATGAATACTTAAACCGCAAACTGGCATTAAATTCCCGCGAACAGAAGATACTGAAAAAAATACTGAAAGCCTCGCTTCGGCGGCTGCTGCGGGAACCGATTCTGGAATTAAAGCATACGGATTCAAAAGAACAGCAGGATGAGTACCAGAAAATGTTAAACGAGCTGTTTCAGCTTAAGAAAGAGGAATAGTACATGCAGGTGGTAATTGGTACACGGGGTTCGCGTCTTGCACTGATGCAGGCACAGACCGTACAGAAAAAACTGGCGGATGCATACCCGGAACATGAATTTGTCCTTAAAATCATAAAGACAAAAGGCGACAGGATTCAGAACGTGGCGCTGGATAAAATCGGTGACAAGGGACTTTTCGTGAAAGAAATCGAAAAGGAGCTTCTGGCCCATTCCATACATATGGCGGTACACAGCATGAAAGATATGCCTTTTGAACTGCCGGACGGACTCTGTTTTGCAAAGGCATGGGAGCGGGAGGACGCAAGGGATGTTCTTGTGTTAAGGGATGCGGACTGCCTTGACAGCCTGAAAAGAGGCGCAGTCATCGGAACGGGCAGCAAAAGACGCGCCTGCCAGCTGAAACTGCTTCGTCCGGACCTTGAGATTGTAAACATACGGGGAAATGTGGATACCCGCATTGCCAGAATGCATACGGAAAAAATGGATGGCATCGTGCTGGCGGCAGCCGGTCTGAAACGGCTGGGCAGAGAAGAACTGGTAACACAGTATTTAAAACCCTGCCAGATGGTTCCGGCTGCCGCGCAGGGACAGCTTGCCATCGAACTGCGGAAGGATGATAAAGACCTTTTATCAAAAGTCAGTGCGTTTGCAGATGCTGACGCAGAAACCGCAGTACAGACAGAACGCCTCTTTCTGCAGAAAACCGGAGGGGGCTGCCATATGCCTGTGGGGGCATATGCCAGTATACTGCCGGATAAAAAGATTAAGCTTCTTGCTTTTTACGGAAATACAGACGGGACAAAAACTGTAAGGTGCACGGTGACAGCTGACACGCCGGAGGCCGCAGCCTCAGAGGCTACGGCTGAATGCATGGCGCAGGCAGAAAACTGAAAGGAGAATCAAGTTATGGTATATCTGACAGGCGCAGGACCGGGGGATACGGGACTGGTGACAGTAAAAGCGCTGGAATTAATAAAAAAAGCGGACTGTATTGTTTATGACCGTCTGGCGGCGCCGGAGCTTTTGGACGATGCCAGGGAGGACTGTGAGAAAATATACGTGGGAAAAGCAGACAGCCGCTGTATCCTTACCCAGGAGCAGATTAACGGGCTTCTGGTGGAAAAAGCCCGTATATATAAATGCGTGGTACGCTTAAAGGGCGGTGACCCCTATGTGTTCGGACGCGGCGGGGAGGAAGGTATGTACCTTCGTGCGCATGATACGGAATTTACCGTTGTGCCGGGCGTTTCCTCTGCGGTTGCGGGGGCGGCATATGCTGGAATCCCGGTGACACACCGGGGGCTGGCGAATTCCTTCCGCGTAATCACGGCGCACCGGATGCAGGAAGGGGAGCCGGACTACCGGACCATGCTGGATGAAGACGAAACCCTCGTATTTTTAATGGGACTGGCACGGATTGAACAGATTGCAGAAGGTCTGGTGAATGCGGGCAGAAAGCCTGAAACACCGGCTGCTGTTATTTCCTGCGCCACCACAAATATCCAGCAGGTATGTGAAGGAACGCTGTCTGATATTGCAGAAAAAACAAAAACAGCAGCGCTTTTATCTCCTGCCATGGTCGTTGTGGGAAACGTGGTTTCCCTTCGTGAACAGCTTTCATTTTTTGAGGAGCGGCCGCTCTGGGGAAAACGTTTTCTCGTACCCAAAATCGGCACGAAACCGTCCAGGCTTGCAGAGATGCTGCGTGCCCGCGGCGCGTTTGTGAAAGAATGCGCAGTGGGAAGGATTACCGGCATTCCTGCAAAGTACAGAAGGCAGGAACTTGCACAGGTGGATATTCTTTTATTTACCAGTGCAAACGGTGTGGAGTATTTTATGAAAAACCTGTTTTCCTCCGGGCTGGATGTGCGTGCGCTCCATGGCGTAAAAATTGCGGTAATCGGAAATAAAACCGCAGAAAAGCTGCAGCAGTACGGACTGCGTTCTGATTTAATCCCGGAAAAACAGGACAGCGCCGGTCTGGTGAGGGCACTGAAGGAATTTATTGAAACGAAGGTAAAAAAGAACCCGTTCCAGTCGGTTTCCATCTGGTATCCGACCGCAAAAAATGCGGAGGACGACCTTGTGGATGCGGTTCTTTCCGTGGGGGAGTGCGGCAGGTTAAATGTATATGAAAATGCGGCATGCGTTCCGGAGGATATGAATCTTCTGGATTTTGACGGAATCTTTTTTACCTGCGCTTCCTCGGCAAAACGGCTGCTTGCGGGAAAAACAAAAGAGGAGCTTCAGACATTAAACAGCCGCGTAACCATGTATTCCATCGGAAGCAAATGCAGCGGCGCACTGAAAGCGCTTGGTGTGGATGCAGTGGAAGCAGCCGTAAGCAGCTATGAGGGACTTTGCGATATCCTGACAGGGCAGGGAAAATTATGAAATATGCAAATGTAATCGTGGATATTTCCATTGATAAGCTGGATAAGACATTCCAGTACCGGATTCCGGAGGAACTGGAGGAGAAGATTGCGGTCGGGGTGCAGGTGGATATACCGTTCGGACGCCGCACAGTGACCGGATATGTGACGGAGCTGACAGACCAGCCGGAGATTGATGTGACAAAAATCCGTCCCCTGAACGGTGTTCATGAAGGAAGTGTTGCAATTACCGCACAATTGGTTGCACTTGCAGGCTGGATACAGAAAAATTACGGTTCCACCATGAACCAGGCGCTGAAAACGGTTATTCCGGTCCGGCGCAAAATCAGGCAGACAGAGCATAAGAGAGTCCGGCTTCTGTTATCAGAAGAACAGGCTGCAGGAAAACTTGCGCTGTTTGAAGAAAAAAAACACACGGCAAAGGCAAGGCTGCTCAGGGAACTGATTGCCGGACATGAAATAGATTATACATTGCTTACGGGAAAGTTAAATATTGCGCCGGCAACCATCCGCGGAATGGAACAGCAGAAAATCCTGCTGGTGGAGACAACAAGAAATTACCGGAATCCGGTTGCACATTTTGAGAAAAAGGACTATGATAGAATACTCAATGAAAATCAGAAGCGCGTCGTGTCTGCAGTGGTATCAGACATGGAAGAAGGAAAGCACCTGACCTATCTGTTAAAGGGTGTGACCGGAAGTGGAAAGACGGAAGTTTACATGGAACTGATTGCCCATGTGTTAAAGCAGGGGCGGCAGGCAGTTGTCCTGATTCCCGAAATTGCGCTTACCTACCAGACCGTGATGCGTTTTTACAACCGGTTCGGGGACAGGGTTTCCATCTTAAATTCCAGGCTTTCGCAGGGGGAGCGCTTTGACCAGTTCGCCCGTGCCAGGGCAGGGGACATTGATATTATGATAGGTCCCCGTTCGGCGCTGTTTACCCCGTTTCCTGACCTGGGGCTGATTATCATTGATGAAGAACATGAAACCTCGTACAAAAGCGAGACCGTACCGCGGTACCACGCAAGGGAGACTGCAATTGAACGTGCGGCAATGAACCATGCCAGTGTGGTACTTGGTTCAGCCACGCCTTCGGTGGACAGCTATTACCAGGCGTCGCTTGGAAATTACAGGCTTCTGGAACTGAATGAGCGTGTGGACAACAAACCGCTTCCGGACTGCGAAGTGGTGGATCTGCGGGAAGAACTCAGAATGGGGAACTGCTCCATCTTAAGCGGGCGCCTGCAGGAGCTGGTACAGGACCGTCTGGAAAAAAAACAGCAGACGATGCTTTTTTTAAACCGGAGGGGAGTTTCCGGATTTATTTCATGCAGATCCTGCGGATATGTGGTACAATGTCCCCACTGTGATGTTTCCTTAAGCCTGCATCAGTCGCAGCGTATGGTCTGCCATTACTGCGGCTATGAGCAGCCGCAGCCGGCTGTCTGTCCATCCTGCAAAAGCAGGTATCTGGGCGCATTTAAGGCAGGGACGGAAAAGATAGAAATGCATGTGAAAAAAATTTTTCCAAAGGCGCGCATCATCCGTATGGATGCCGATACAACAAGGACAAAGGATTCCTACGAGAAAATCCTGCAGGCATTTGCAAACCAGGAGGCGGATATCCTGATTGGCACACAGATGATTGTGAAGGGCCATGATTTTCCAAATGTAACGCTTGTGGGTGTGCTTGCAGCGGATATGTCGCTGCATGTGGCGGACTACCATGCAAACGAGCGTACATTTGCGCTTCTGACACAGGCCATCGGGCGTGCAGGACGCGGCAGTAAGCCGGGGTATGCCGTAATCCAGACCTATGACCCGGAGCATTTTGCCATCCAGACGGCAAAGGCGCAGGACTATGAAAGCTTTTACAAAAAAGAAATTGCCTACCGCAGCATGCTTTATTATCCGCCGGTATGGAATCTGCTTGTAGTACACTGCAGTTTTGGGAACCAGGATACGCTGGAAGCCGCGGCAGGGCTTCTGGCAGAGCGCATAAAATGCACCATTGCAGAACAGGGGCAAAGGGTTCACCTGGTTGGTCCGGCAGACGCTGCAGTTTCCAAAATAAACGACATATACCATAAGGTCATATACATGAAAACAGAGTCCTATGACACCCTTGTGGAATTAAAAGACGGACTGCTGGCATATATAAAAAGTGATAACAAAGAAAAAAACATATTTTCCGATATTACAATACAGTTTGATTTTAACCCGGTAAGTGGTTTTTAAGAACAAGGAGGTAAATTATGGCACTGAGAACCATTCGTTTACAGGGAGACCCTGTACTGAACAAAGTATGCAGACAGATTCCGGAGATGACGTCAAGAATCCGGACGCTTGCAGAGGATATGCTGGAAACCATGTATGAGGCAAACGGCGTCGGGCTTGCCGCCCCGCAGGTTGGAATCCTAAAGCGTCTTGTGGTGATTGATGCCGGGGACGGTCCGTATATTATGGTGAATCCGGAAATAATAGAAACATCCGGGGAACAGACAGGGGATGAGGGCTGCCTGTCCGTTCCGGGAAAGGCAGGCGAGGTGACGCGTCCGAACTATGTGAAGGCAAAGTACTATGACCTGGACATGAATGAGTGCGAGGTGACGGGAGAGGAACTGCTTGCCCGTGCCATCTGCCATGAAGTGGAACATCTGGACGGACACCTTTATGTGGAAAAAGTAAAGGGCGGCCTGCATGATGTTGTAAACGAGGATGAATAACAGCGGAGAAAACAATTATGAAAGTAGTATTTATGGGGACACCGGATTTTGCGGTGGATACACTGGAAGAAATCATCCGGGCGGGACATGAAGTCGTACTTGCAGTCACCCAGCCGGATAAACCAAAGGGCAGGGGAAAGGCACTGCAGTTTCCGCCCGTCAAGGAGTGCGCAATTTCCCACGGAATCGAAGTATTCCAGCCTGCCAGGGTCAAAGAGGACAGCAATATCGAATATATCAAAAAATTCAGACCGGAAATCATTGTCGCAGCGGCGTTCGGGCAGATTCTGCCCCAGAGTCTTCTGGACCTGCCGGAGTACGGATGCATTAACGTCCATGCATCCCTTCTGCCGAAATACCGCGGGGCAGCGCCAATCCAGTGGGCAGTCATTAACGGGGAAGAGGTGACCGGCGTTACCATCCAGCGTATGGCAATGGGAATTGATACCGGGGATATGATTGCAAAATGTGAGGTGCGTATTGCAGAGGATGAAACCGGAGGAAGCTTATTTGACAAACTGGCAGCCGCCGGGGCAAAGCTCTGTGTGGAAGCCATGGACATGCTGGAAAAAGGCACTGCGGTATTTACGCCCCAGGACCATGAAGCCGCCACGCATACCAGCATGATTACGAAAGAACTGGGAGACATTGACTGGAACCGTCCGGCAGCGGAGCTGGAGCGGCTGGTCAGGGGATTAAACCCGTGGCCGAGCGCCTATACCCGTTTAAACGGAAAAACCTTAAAAATCTGGCGGGCAGAATATCTGGATGAGGACAGTAACATGCATGCCGGAACCGTTGTACGGACCGAAAAGGATGCGCTGGTCGTGCAGACGAAAGAGGGATGCCTTGCACTCCTGGAAGTGCAGCTTGAGGGGAAAAAACGGATGGATACCGGGGCATTTTTACGCGGGTTTCCGGTAGAAACCGGAACAGTATTAACAAATTAGTTATTTATTGGTAAAGGAGGAGAAGATGCCTTACTTTTATTTTGACCGAACCTATTTTCTGGTTCTGATTGGTGCAGTCATCTGTATGATTGCTTCTGCAATGGTAAAGAGTACCTTTAAGCGTTACAGCAGATGCAACAGCCTTTCCGGTATGACCGGGGAACAGGTGGCAATGCGTGTTCTGCATGCAGCGGGGATTTATGATGTGACCGTGCGTCATGTACCGGGAAATCTGACGGACCATTATAATCCTGCAAATAAAACAGTAAATCTTTCCGATGTGGTCTGCTTCGGAAAATCAGTAGCATCCGCAGGGGTTGCCGCCCATGAGTGCGGACATGCCATCCAGCATGCGCACGGTTATGTGCCGCTGAAGCTGCGCACAGCGTTCCTTCCGGTGGCGCAGTTTGGTTCCGCGTTCGCATGGCCGGTCATTCTGGTGGGATTTTTTATTAACAGCCGTTCGTCAGCAGTGATTATTAACATAGGAATCCTGATGTTTTCCTTTGCAGTAATTTTCCAGCTTCTGACGCTTCCGGTTGAGTTCAATGCTTCAAGAAGGGCGATGGAACTGCTGCGTTCCCAGGGGATTTTAGGAGACCAGGAGCTTGGGTATACAGGAAAAGTCCTTAGAGCTGCCGCCCTTACCTATGTGGCGTCTGCCGCCGCGGCAATTTTACAGCTTCTGCGGGTAATCATCCTGTTCGGGGGTAGAAGCAGTGACGACTGAAAATACGAGGGAACTGGCGCTTGACATGCTGGTTTCCATCAACGAAGAAGGGCAGTACAGCCATCTGCTCCTGCGCCAGGTACTGGAAAAATACCAGTACCTGGACAAAAAGGAGCGCGCATTTCTGACAAGGCTGACCGAGGGAACCATAGAGCGGAGGATTACCCTCGATTATGTAATTGACTCCTTTTCCAGAACAAAAGTGAATAAAATGAAACCGCTGATCCGGAACCTGCTTCGTCTTGGAGTTTACCAGATTATGTATATGGACAGCGTGCCGGATTCCGCGGCGTGCAATGAGGCGGTTAAGCTTGCCAGAAAGCACGGGTTTTCCGGTCTGTCCGGATTTGTGAACGGTGTTTTAAGAAGCGTTGCAAGGGGATGGAAAGAGGTAACATATCCGGATGAACGGACGGCTTCTGCAAAGGCATGGTCCGTCCGTTATTCTGTGCCGGAATGGATGATTGCACTCTGGCAGGCATCATACGGGATGGAGCAGACAAGGGAAATTCTGGAAGGCTTTCAGGGGGAGTTTCCGTTGTGCATCCGTGTAAACAAAAATAAAACCACGCCGGAAGATTTAAGGAAGAAGCTGGAAGCCGCGGGGATTACTGTGGAAGCAGCCGGAGGGCTTTCCCATGCATTTTTTGTCCGCGGTGTGGATTATCCCGCCGCGGTTCCCGGTTTTGCGGAAGGGGAATTTTATGTGCAGGATATCAGTTCCATGCGGGTGGCGGAGCTTGCTGACGTGAAAAAAGGCGATTACGTGATTGACGTCTGCGCCGCACCGGGCGGGAAAAGCATTTACCTTGCAGAGCTGCTTAAAGGCAGCGGTATGGTTGAGGCGAGGGACCTGACAGAATACAAGGTGGGAATGCTGGAAGAAAATATCAAAAGGCACGGGCTTACTAATTGTAAAGCTGTTTTAATGGACGCACTGGCGGATGACGCAGATTCCCACGGCAGGGCGGACGTGTTAATCTGCGACCTGCCATGCTCCGGACTTGGCGTGATGGGGAAAAAAACGGATATCCGTTACAAAATGACACTGGAAAAGGCAAAAGAGCTTGCCGGTCTGCAGAGACAGATTCTGTCTGTCGTACATAACTATGTAAAGCCGGGCGGTACCCTCGTATATAGTACCTGTACGCTGCATGATGAAGAAAACGAAAAAAATGTGGAGTGGTTTGCAAAAAACTTTCCGGAATTTGGACTGGTATCGCAGGAACAGATTTTTCCCCGCGCAGGACAGGGGGATGGATTTTTCCTTTGTAAATTTGTACGGGATGGAGCAGGGCGATGAACGAAAAAACAGACATTAAATCAATGAACCTGGAAGAACTGACACAGTTTGTAACGGAACTCGGGGAAAAGAAATTCCGTGCAAAGCAGATTTATGAATGGCTTCACGTAAAGCATGCATATACATTTTCAAAAATGACAAATCTCTCCGGTGAGCTCAGGAAACGGCTGGAAGCTTCCTGCAGCATCACGGCATTAAGACAGGAGGAAGTACAGGTTTCCAGGCAGGACGGCACCAGGAAATATCTGTTTGCGCTGGAAGACGGGAATCTGATTGAGAGCGTGCTGATGAGGTATAAGCATGGAAATTCCGTGTGCATCTCCTCCCAGGCGGGCTGCCGGATGGGATGCGTATTCTGTGCATCCACACTCGGCGGTCTGGTACGGAACCTGACAGCGGCGGAAATGCTTGACCAGGTCTATGCAATCGGAAAAGATACCGGGGAGCGGGTTTCCCATGTGGTTGTTATGGGAACCGGGGAGCCGCTGGATAACTATGTACAGCTTGTAAAATTTATAGGTATGCTTACGGATGAAAACGGGCTGCATATCAGCCAGAGAAACCTTACCGTGTCTACCTGCGGGATTGTCCCCCGCATCCGGGAGCTTGCCGGCAGGCAGTTTGCCATTACGCTGGCGCTTTCCCTGCATGCGCCGAACCAGGAAAAACGCAGGGAGCTGATGCCGGTTGCAAACAGATATGAGATTCATGAGGTAGTGGATGCCTGCCGGTATTATTTTGAAAAGACCGGACGCAGGATCACCTTTGAATACAGCCTTGTGGGCGGCGTGAATGACAGTAAAGAGGATGCCGGGGAGCTGTGTAAGCTGCTTTCAGGCATGAACTGCCATGTAAACCTGATTCCGGTCAATCCGGTACGGGAAAATCATTTTATACCGTCAGATACCCGCGCGACAGCGGCTTTTAAGGAAAAACTGGAAAAAAACGGATTAAATGTGACGGTGCGGCGGGAAATGGGATGCGATATTGACGGCGCATGCGGACAGCTGCGGCACAGATATCTGTAGCAGTACTTGCCAAATACCATAAGAATGTGGTAATATTTACAGATGATGGGATGATATGCTCCACTATGAGAAAGGATAAGACGGATGAAGACGTATTCCATGACGGATACCGGCATCATGCGGGAAATGAACCAGGACTATTTCTTTGCATCAGATGAACCCGTTGGAAACCTCCCCAACCTTTATATCGTGGCAGACGGGATGGGAGGTCACAGGGCTGGCGATTATGCTTCACGCTATACGACACAGCGTGTGGTTGCGTCGGTGTCCAGAAATCGGGACGAGGAACCGGTAACGATATTAAAAGAAGCAATTACAACTGCAAACAGGCTCCTGATTGAGGAAGCGGCAGAAGATGAGTCGAGGCGCGGAATGGGCACGACTCTGGTTGCCGCGACAATTATGGACGGCAGGCTTTTTGTTGCGAATATTGGGGACAGCAGGCTTTATCTGGTTGACCGTGATATCCGCCAGATTACAAGGGACCATTCCCTTGTGGCGGAAATGGTGAGAATCGGGGAAGTTGATGTCCAGACAGCAAGGGAACATCCGGATAAAAATATTATTACCCGTGCGATTGGTGCCGGGGCCGGCGTGGAGGCGGATTTCTTTGAAATTGAACTGGCGCCGGGAAACCAGATTTTAATCTGTACTGATGGTCTGACCAATATGGTGGAGGATTCTGTAATCCGTGATATTATGCTGCGTGCGGATCCCCTCGAAAAACGGGTGGGGCTGCTGGTTGAGACTGCAAACCATAACGGAGGCAGGGACAATATTACAGTAATGATTATAGAACCATTTATGTAACTGTGCGGGTAAGCAGTTACCCAGTTTCTTGATGAGGTGAAAATATGTTGACAGTTGGTACGTATTTAGCGGATCGCTATGAAATCCTTAGCAAAATCGGCGCGGGGGGAATGTCGGATGTCTACAAGGCAAAAGACCATATCCTCGGCAGGTTTGTGGCGATTAAGGTATTAAAACCGGAATTTTCCGAGGACAGGGGGTTTGTGTCCAAATTCCGTACGGAAGCACAGTCCGCGGCAGGACTTGAGCATCCGAATATAGTAAATATTTATGATGTTGGAAGTGAAGAGGGACTCTATTATATTGTCATGGAATATGTAGAGGGAATTACTCTTAAGACATACATTGAAAAAAAAGGACAGCTGTCCTTTAAAGAAGCAGTAAGTATTGCAATTCAGGTGGCAAGGGGGATTGAATCTGCGCATGCCAAGCAGATTACCCACCGGGATATCAAGCCGCAGAATATTATAATTTCCACAGAAGGCAAGGTCAAGGTGACGGATTTTGGCATTGCAAAGGCAGCTTCCTCCAATACCATCAGCTCTGATGTCATGGGATCTGTGCATTACTCCTCCCCGGAACAGGCAAGAAACGGGTTTGTGGACGGCAGGAGCGATATCTATTCCCTGGGTATTGTGATGTATGAAATGGTGACCGGGCGCGTGCCGTTTGACGGCGATACAACGGTTGCGGTTGCAATCCAGCATCTGCAGGAGGAGATGACGCCGCCGGGCAACTATGCGGAAAATCTTCCGGTCAGCCTCGAAAAAATCATTGTAAAATGCGCACAGAAAAATCCGGACCGCCGTTACCAGACAATTGAAGAATTACTGGACGACCTGCGTAAGTCACTGCAGACGCCGGATGAGGATTTTGTTGTGATTGCGCCGCTTGTTGATAATGGAAAAACCAAGGTTATCAGCGAAGAGGAGCTGCGCCAGATAAAAGAGCAGCGCCAGCCCGTGGAACAGCGCGCACAGGAGCCTGTAAGCAGCCGTCCTGCACAGGAGACGGTTTATGGGGAAGATGAAGACGATGATGAAGATATGGAAGATGATGACGGGGACTTAAACCCGAAGATGGATAAGGCGGTAACAATCATGGCGATTGTTGTGGCGGCGATTATCCTGATTGTCATTATTTATCTGATCGGAAGCTTTTTTGACCTGTTCCATACAGGCGGAAAGCAGCCGGAGTCACAGACCGAGACACAGACTGAAACGGAAAGCGAATCAGAGAGCGCTGCAGAAGAGAAGATTGTGGTAGAGAATGTACGCGGGAAGACACAGCAGGAGGCACAGAATATCCTTGAGGCACAGGGACTGTTTATGTTTGTTATTGCAGAACAGAAGTCTGACCAGCCGGAAGGAACTGTTTTAGAGCAGGATCCGATCGGGGGCAGTTCCGTGGAAAAGGGCACGACAGTCAATGTCATTGTTGCAGGTACTGAAAATATTAACTATACAGATGACGATAATAATGAGGAAAATATTCCGGTTCCGAGCGTGGTTGGAAAGATGGAAAAAGATGCAGCCAGCATGCTGGAGGCAGCAGGTTTCCGTGTAAGCAAATCCTATCAGTATAACAGCTCCGTTGATGCCGGAAAGGTAATTTCCCAGAGCCCGAACGGAGGTACAGCACCGAAGGGAAGTACCGTAACCATTGTAATCAGCCAGGGAGAACAGTCTGTGACGGTTCCGAACGTGGTAGGAGATACAAAGGATACTGCAAACAGTAAACTGACCAAAGAGGGGCTGAAGGTGGACGTCAAGGAGGCCTACGATAATTCTGTTCCGGCAGGACAGGTAATCCGTCAGAGCATTGCCGGAGGCAAAGTGGTTCCGGCCGGAACGACGGTTACGATTACAGTAAGCCTTGGTCCGGAAGAGTCAAAGACGTACAGTTTTAATAAAACCTACAGTGCACCGGAAAATGCAGTCAGTGCAAGCTATACGGTAACCGGAAGCAACGGGGTGACTTATGACAGTGGGACGGTGGATGTCGATGGCTCCCTCACAGTATCTGTATCCGATATGGAATGTGATTCCGGAACAGTGACGATTACCTGGACCATTGAAGTAATTGACGAAGAAGGACTTTCGGAAACCTCCACAAGGCAGGAAAGCCACTCTGTTAAATTCACGAAGCAATAGGTTTTATATGCAGGGAAAAATTATTAAAGGAATTTCCGGTTTCTACTATGTTTACGTGGCAGAAACCGGAATTTATGAATGTAAGGCAAAGGGCATTTTCCGTAACCAGAAGGTAAAACCACTGGTTGGGGATGATGTGGAAATTGCAGTGCTGGATGAAGAAAAAAGAACCGGAAACGTAGAAAAAATTTTTCCACGGAAAACGGAATTAATCCGTCCTGCAGTTGCAAACATAGATATGGCGCTGCTTATTTTTGCGGCGGCAAAGCCGGAACCAAACTTTAATTTACTGGACCGGTTTTTATGCATGATGGAATACCAGAACGTACCGGTTATGATATGCTTTAATAAATGTGACCTGGTTACGGAAGAAAAAAGAAGGCAGCTTGCAGATATTTATGAACCGGCGGGGTATGAACTGTGTTTTACCAGCGTGGAAAGCGGGGAGAATACAGAGATTTTAAAAAAGCGTCTGCGTGGGAAAACAACTGCGGTGGCAGGCCCTTCCGGTGTCGGCAAGTCTTCCCTGGTTAACTGCATGCAGAGTCTGGTTCATATGCAGACCGGGGAAATCAGTGAAAAAATTTCCCGTGGCAGGCATACGACAAGGCATACGCAGCTGATTCCGTTAGGGGAACAGACATACATTATGGATACGCCGGGATTCAGTTCCATGGATCTGCCGGGATTTACGAAGGATGTGCTTGGGACATGCTATCCGGAATTTGTCCGTTATGAGCCAACATGCCGCTTTAGTGGCTGCAGCCATATTGAAGAGCCGGACTGCGGGGTGAAAAAGGCACTGGAAGAGGGAAACATCAGTCCGGTGCGTTATGAGAATTATAAAATTCTTTATAAGAGTAAAATGTAGTGCATGGGTTGTACCAGCATGGAGGAGAACAAATGAATTTTTTATCACCATCCATTTTGTCAGCAGATTTTGCAAGACTTGGGGAACAGATCAGGCTTCTTGATGAGGCTGGCGCTGATTATGTACATATTGATGTAATGGGTGGATGCTTTGTACCAAGTATCAGTTTTGGGCTTCCGGTTGTACAGGCAGTCCGAAGGGAGACCGGGCGGGTGCTGGATCTGCACCTGATGGTTGAGGAGCCTGAGAGGTATATTTCGGATTTTGCAGAGGCAGGAGCAGATATTATCACTGTCCATGCAGAGGCGTGCAGGCATCTGGACCACACCATCGGGGCGGTAAAAAAACAGGGAATCCGGGCAGGCGTTGCAGTTAATCCAGCCACGCCGGTGGAAATTCTGCATAATATAATTGCAGAAGTGGACATGGTGCTTGTCATGACTGTCAATCCGGGATTTGGAGGACAGAAGCTGATTCCGTATACCCTGGACAAGGTGCGCGAAGTGAAAGCACTTGTGGATGAGCTTGGGCTTAAGACCGATATTGAAGTGGACGGGGGCATTCATCTGGGAAATGCAGCATCTGTTCTGGAGGCCGGGGCAAATGTAATTGTGGCTGGCTCCGCTGTTTTTAAGGGTGATATCAGGAAAAACACAGGCAGTTTTCTAAATATAATGCAAAAGGAAGGAAGGAAGTGCATATGAAATACTTAATTGTTACAGGGGGAATGACGACAGACGAAATAATCACAAACGTTATAAAAAAGGGCGGTTATGAGGTGGTAATTGCCGTGGATTCAGGCACGGAATTTCTTTACCGCGCAGGAATCATTCCGGATATTATTGTAGGCGACCTGGACTCCGCCAATCCGGATATCATTGATTATTACCGTGATTTTGAATATATTGACTTTTGTATCTTAAAACCCGAAAAAGATGATACGGACACGGAACATGCGATTCATGAGGCAGTCCGCCGCGGCGCCAGTGATATCACAATTGTCGGGGGAACAGGGACAAGGCTGGACCATGTGCTTGGAAATATTACCCTGCTTGGCATCGGACTCGAACACCAGGTACCGATTACCATTATTGATGAGCATAACAGAATCCGCATGATAAACCAGCCAATCGTGCTTAAGAAAAAAGACCAGTACGGAAAGTATATTTCCCTCCTGCCGTTTTCAGGCGAGGTAACAGGCGTGACCTTAAAGGGACTCAAGTATTCCCTGGATAACTTTACCATGGGCGGGTTTAACGCACGGGGAATCAGCAATGAAATTGTGGAAGACGAGGCGTCCATCAGTCTGACTTCCGGACAGCTGCTGGTGATTGAGTCGAGGGATTAAATAATTTGGGAAAGGCAGAAAATTCTGGAATACGGGGTTTTCTGGACAGGTAAGGATAAAAATGAAACTAGGCATAGTAGGACTTCCAAACGTAGGAAAAAGTACATTGTTTAACTCCCTGACAAAAGCAGGCGCAGAATCCGCAAACTACCCGTTCTGTACCATCGACCCGAATGTGGGAATTGTCGCGGTGCCGGACGAGCGCATAAAAGCACTGGGGGAAATGTACCATTCCAAAAAAGTGACGCCTGCCGTCATCGAATTTGTGGATATCGCAGGCCTTGTCAAAGGGGCAAGCAAAGGGGAGGGACTTGGAAACCAGTTTCTTGCAAATATAAGGGAAGTGGACGCTATCGTCCATGTTGTACGCTGTTTTGAGGATACCAATATCGTTCATGTGGACGGAAGCATTGACCCGGCAAGGGATATTGAAACGATTAACCTCGAACTGATTTTTTCAGATATCGAGATACTGGACAGAAGAATTGCAAAGGTGGCAAAGCAGGCGCGCATGGACAAAAAGCTTGCAAAGGAGCTGGAGCTTCTGGAGGCTGCCAAAAAACATCTCGAAGACGGCAAAATGGCGCGTACCTTTGAGGTGCCGGATGATGAGGATGCACAGGACTGGTTTTTAAGTTATAACCTGCTGACCGCAAAGCCGACAGTCTATGCAGCAAATGTCGCGGAAAATGACCTTGCAGATGACGGAAATTCCAACGCATATGTGGCGGCAGTCCGCGGCATGGCAAAGGAAGAGGGAAGCGAGGTATTTGTTATCTGCGCGCAGATTGAACAGGAGATTGCTGAGCTGGATGACGATGAAAAGGCAATGTTTCTTGAGGAGCTGGGGCTTAAGGAATCCGGTCTGGAAAAGCTGATTAAGGCAAGTTACAGCCTTCTGGGACTGATCAGTTACCTGACTGCGGGAGAGGATGAATGCAGGGCATGGACCATAATAAAAGGAACGAAAGCGCCGCAGGCAGCAGGAAAAATTCACAGCGATTTTGAACGTGGTTTTATCCGTGCCGAAGTAGTAAACTATCAGGATCTTCTGGACTGCGGAAGCCTCTCCGCAGCAAAAGACAAAGGAATCGTCGGACTGGAAGGAAAGGAATATGTGGTAAAGGATGGTGATGTCATCCTCTTCCGTTTTAACGTATAGGGCATAGGAAAAAGACGAAACGCATATAATTTCTTAATATTCGCTGTATGGTGGTAAGAAATATATGCGTTTTTCTGATTTATGCGAAAAAGAAGTAATCAGTGCAGGCGACTGCAGATGCCTGGGAAACGTAAGGGACCTGGAATTTGACAAAGAATGCGGGGAAATCACGGCGCTTATTGTACCGGGACCCGGAAAATATTTTGGATGCTTCTGCCGGGAAATTGAGTTTTGTATTCCCTGGTGCAAGGTGATAAGGATTGGCCCGGATATTATACTGGTGGATTTTGATGAAAAAGAGATGAGACATAAAATATAAAGCCAGTTCTTTGTTGACAATCAAATAGAGGAAAGTTATACTAAGCGTTAAGCAGAAAAGTAAGAAAGGAACAGTACTGAATGAAATGTCCATTTTGCAGCAGTGAGAATACGAGAGTCATAGATTCCAGACCGGCGGATGATAATAATTCCATCCGCAGGCGCAGGCTTTGTGATGACTGCGGCAAGCGTTTCACTACATATGAAAAAGTTGAAACAATTCCGCTTATCATAATTAAAAAAGATAATAACAGGGAGCAGTATGACCGCTCCAAAATTGAAAAAGGGGTGCTTTCCGCCTGCCATAAGCGGCCGATATCCGTGGAACTGATTACAAAGCTGGTGGATGACGTCGAGACACAGATTTTTAACAAAGAAGAAAAAGAGGTTTCCAGTTCCGTAATTGGGGAGATTATCATGGATAAATTAAAGGACCTGGATGCCGTTGCGTATGTGCGCTTTGCGTCTGTGTACCGTGAATTTAAGGATGTCAATACATTTATGAATGAGCTGAAAAAGATGCTTGTGTAAACAGGAGATGGGGCAGGAAAATGTCTGTATTTTTATACCCGGATGAGTACCTGGACAGTACTTACCACATTAATTTCAAAAAATTATATCAGGAGGGGTACAGGGGAATCATATTTGATATTGACAACACCCTGGTTCCCCATGGGGCGCCTGCTGACGAGCGGGCGGTTCTTTTGTTTCAGAAGCTGGACGAGCTGGGATTTTCCTGTATGCTGTTATCCAATAATAAGGAACCCCGTGTAAAAATGTTCAATGATGCAGTTAATGCTGCATACATCCATAAAGCGGGAAAGCCGAAGCCTTCGGGATACCGCAGGGCAATGGAACAGCTTGGCACGAATGAATCCAATACGGTTTTTGTGGGTGACCAGATATTTACGGATGTCTGCGGCGCAAACCTTGCAGGTATCCGGACAATTCTTGTAAAGCCAATTCATCCGAAGGAGGAAATTCAGATAATATTAAAGCGCATACCTGAAAAAATTATATTGTTATGCTATCATATTCACGTAAAAATATTCGGGCTTAAGTATCCGTCAGTGCGGATACAGGAAAAATAAAAGAAAAGAAAGGAAAAGGCTGCGGGAAACGCGTCATGAATGGCGGAACCTGCGGCGTGGTGCAAATTATGAAAATCGGAATCGGAAATGACCATTCAGCTGTGGAAATGAAGCAGCAGATCAAAGAATATATCGAAAGTCTCGGGCATGAAGTTGTCAATTACGGGACTGACACCGCAGAAAGCTGTCACTATCCGGTGATTGGGGAAACGGTCGGACGTGCCGTTGCCTCCGGCGAAGTGGACTGTGCTGTGTTAATCTGCGGAACAGGCGTCGGAATTTCAATCGCGGCAAACAAGGTGGACCATGTACGCGCGGCAGTCTGCTCGGACACGACAACGGCGCGCCTGGTAAAAGAACACAATAATGCCAATATTATTGCATTCGGCGCGCGGATTGTAGGCATAGAAAAGGCAAAGGATATCGTAAAAGCATATCTGGATGCAGACTTTCAGGGCGGAAGACATGCGGTCCGGGTGGACATGTTCAGGGAGATTGAGCTTAAGAATGTGCGGCATGAAATGAACAGGATGTAAATAACACTTGAAAAGTATACCAGTTTATAGTAAAATTGGTAGTCGAGAGAGTATTATGTAATAAAAGTACAGTTACAGAGCTACTCGGATATTTAAGGAGGAAGATCGAATGATTTCAGCAGGAGATTTCAAAAACGGCGTTACGATTGAGCTTGAGGGAAATATTTTTCAGATTATTGAATTTCAGCATGTGAAACCAGGCAAGGGCGCAGCGTTCGTCAGAACGAAGCTTAAGAATATCGTCAGCGGGGGTGTTGTAGAGAAGACATTCCGCCCGACAGAAAAGTGTCCGACTGCGCATATTGACCGTAAGGACATGCAGTATTTATATGCAGATGATGATTTTTATCATTTTATGGATGTGGAGACTTATGACCAGATTGACCTGACAAAGGACAGCGTTGGTGATGCGCTTAAGTTTGTCAAAGAAAACGAAATGGTTAAGATCTGCTCATACAAGGGCAATGTATTTGCAGTGGAGCCGCCGCTTTTTGTGGAGCTTCAGATTTCAGAAACCGAACCGGGCTTCAAAGGGGATACCGCAACCGGCGCAACCAAGCCTGCCACAGTGGAAACCGGCGCTACCGTACAGGTACCGCTTTTCGTGGAGCAGGAAGACGTCATTAAGATTGATACAAGAACAGGCGAATATCTTTCCCGTGTATAATTAAATCATGGATGGCAGGTCCCATGGAAATTCACTTTAGCGGTGTATTTCCATGGGATTTTTTGGTAACAGTTCAGTCAGCTATGGCGCGGGCTGAACTGTTACTTTTTTTGTATATCCCCTGCAATAATAAGTTGTAATTTGGGAAATATGTTGATAAAATAGACGTATGGAGGTATGAAATGGATACACATGTACGTGAGATTAACCGGAACCTGGTTGCCGGCTGGCTGGTTATTGTCGGGGTTTTGTTTGCGGCATATCTTGGGGAAGTGTTAAAGGGGCAGCGGAGCTGGACATATCTGGTTGTTTACATGGCTGCAACAGCGCTTCCGGCGTTTTTATGCTTTTATTTATACCGGAAAAAACCGGACCGTTACAGTCTGCGTTACTGGATTGTTTCCGGTTATTTTATCATGTATATTTTTACCATGTTCAGCGGCAGCACCAACATGGTCTTTACTTATATTCTGCCAATGCTTTCTCTTCTGGTTCTTTTTCATCAGCCAAAGCTGATTTTATGGACAGGCGCAGTATCACTGTTTATCAATCTTTCATCCATTGGCTATGGGGTATATACCGGCAGCACCAACTTAAAAAACAGTAAGGATGCAGAAATTCAGATCGCGCTGATTGCGCTTTGCTTTGGAGGTTCTTATCTTGCCACACGGCTTTATGACAAGATTACCAGGGAAAATAATGAATACATGCAGATGCTCGATGAAAAGAATATGGAGATTCAGAAAATGAGCCTGCAGACCATTACAACCATTGCAAACACCATTGATGCAAAGGACGAGTACACCAAGGGACATTCCAGGCGCGTATCTGAATATTCCGCTGCAATTGCAGAAAAACTTGGCATGTCGCCTGACGAGGTTTCCAATATCCGCTGGGTGGCGCTTTTGCACGATATCGGCAAAATCGGTGTACCGGATGCAGTGCTTAATAAGCCGGGGCGGCTGACGAACGAAGAATACCAGATGATGAAGCAGCATACGGTCATCGGGGGAGAGATATTAAAAGATATTGGTATGTTAAAAGGAATCGATGTCGGCGCGAGGTACCATCATGAGCGCTATGACGGAAAAGGATATCCGGACGGAATTTCCGGGGAAGATATTCCGTACATAGCAAGAATTATTGCAGTGGCGGATGCGTATGACGCAATGACAAGCAACCGCGTGTACCGGAAGCATCTGGATGACAATAAGGTAATGAATGAGCTGAAAGCCGGAATCGGCACGCAGTTTGATCCAAAGGCGGCGGGTGCTCTGATTGAGCTTCTGCAGAACGGGGAACTGGAAAACCTGAATCCGGAGACAGCGCAGAATCCGGAAATGGCAGACGTGACAAGAATTATCAGCCGGGTGATGGAGCTGCAGGAAGAAAAAATGGCAGGAAGGCTGCTGTTTGACCAGCTGACGGACGCCTATAACCAGAGCAGCGGCAAAAAAATGCTGGAGGACGCGATTGAGGACCGGAACGGATGCCTGGCGTTTTTGGATATTGACAGTTTTCACTATATTAACGATACTTACGGATATGTGGAGGGGGATTATTTTCTCCGTAAGGCTGTGGACGCCATTAAGAGTCTGCAGGATGATGTCATCGTGGTGCGCTGGGGCAGTGATGAGTTTTTAACCTTTTTTGGAAACGTGGTGGAAGCTTCCCATATCGGAAAACTGATGGAGACGCTTTCTGAACGGATCAGTGAAATGGCGTCGGAAAACAAAGTACTTGGACAGATGACGCTGTCTGCCGGGATTGCACTGTGTGATAAGCCCGGGGAAGGGCTTTCCGATGTCATCAGAAAAGCTGACAAGGCATTGTACGTGGCAAAGCAGCAGGGATGCGGGAAATACTGTATCTACCGGAAAAACGAGCCGGTTGTGGAGGCGCAGCAGACAAGCGTGGATCTGGACAGGCTGGTGCGTATGCTGGAAAAGGACAGCAGGTATGAGGGCGGATTTGACCTGACGTATCCGGAATTTGGCAAGATATATGAATTTATCCGCAAGGTTGCCATGCGCAATGAACAGCAGGTGCAGCTTCTGATGTTTACCCTCCGGCCGATTGAGGGAATTGATATCCGCATTGAGGAGCGGGACCGTGCCATGGAGCTTCTGGAAAAGGCAATTCTGTCAAAAATCCGCGGTGTGGACGTTACGACAAGGTACAGCAGCACACAGCGTATTGTCATGTTTATGAAAATGGATGAGGACCAGATCAGTATTGTGACCGAGCGAATTATGAAGGAATTTTACCGGATGTACGATAAAAAGGAGTTAAGCATCCATTATGACGTGGCAGCGCTTGGTCACGAAAAGGGGAGGAAACCATGTTAAGACCGAAGATTGGGCTGGACTGGGATGATGTGACTGCACCATTCAACAGTCTGGCGCTTGCCATGGCAAATGAAAAGTACAAAATCAAGCCGCCGCTTACGCTTTCAGAGATTGATTCCTGGGAGAATAAGGGGCGGGCTTCTGTGATTAAGGAATTTTACGGATACGAGGAGCTTTATTACAGGCAGACAGTGAAGGAACGCACCAAAAAGGCAGTCCGCAGACTGATGGAGCTTGCGGACGTTTATTTTATTACGGCCGCGTACCCGCAGTTTATGGGAATCCGGGCAAAACAGATACTGGATGCATTCCCGGAGTTTCCGCCGGAAAACATTATTCTGGGAAATGCCAAAAATCTCGTACAGTTTGATATCATATTAGACGATGCCATTCATAATGTCCTGGAAACCCCGGCAGCCTATCCGGTACTGATGCGAAAACCCTGGAACTGGAAAATGACGGGGCTTTTGTCGGTCAACGACATGACAGAATTTGTATCCCTGGTAAAGCAGATTATCCATGTATCCCAGTCAGGGCACGTAAAACTGTCCGGTCCTGCCGTGCTTGCGCTTGTGGGACCTTCCGGTTCCGGGAAAAGCGAGATTACAAAGGAGCTCTGTAAGGATTCCCGTTTTGTCAGCCCCAAGACCTACTGCACGAAAAAAAGTGCAAAGCACCATTACCTGACAGAAGAGGAATTTGAAAGCCAGCATTTCTTTGAACGCACTATGTATGCCGGAATCAAATACGGGACAAAACGGGAGGATATCGAGGCTGTTTTAAACGGCGGACAGTATGCCGTCATGCCGCTTGACATGTGCGGGGCAATCGCAATGAAACGGCATTTCCAGACCGCAATCATCTATATTACCAAAGACAAGGAAACGCTGATTCAGGATATCTTACAGGAGGATTTTGACCTGGAAGAAAAAACCCTGCGGATTCTTTCCATTGATGCCGAAAAAAGAAACCGGGAAATCTGTGATTTTGTGGTGGACAATACGGACAATGCGGGGACGGGGCGGATACTGGAAATTTTATCATAATAAATTGTTGAAGAATAATTACAGGAGGAATCATAAATTATGAGCAAAAAACATTACAGGGACAGAAACTTAAAATTTGAAACGATACAGCTGCACGCCGGGCAGGAGAGCCCGGACCCGGTAACGGATGCAAGGGCGGTTCCGGTTTACATGACGTCATCCTATGTGTTCCACAACAGTGAGCATGCGGCGGACCGGTTTGCGTTAAGGGACGCCGGAAATATCTACGGCAGGCTGACAAACCCGACCCAGGGCGTGTTTGAAGAACGTATTGCGGCATTAGAGGGCGGTGTTGCGGCGATTGCGGTCGGTTCCGGCGCGGCAGCCCTAACCTATGCCTTCCAGACCGTTGCGCATGCAGGCGACCATATTGTGGCGGCAAAAAATATTTACGGCGGTACTTATAATCTGCTTGCACATACGCTTCCGGATTACGGAATCGAAACAACCTTTGTGGACCCGTTTAATTATGACGGGATTGAAGCCGCAATTAAGGAAAACACAAAGGCAGTGGAAATTGAAACACTGGGAAATCCCAATTCAGAGGTTGTCGATATCGAACGTATTGCAGAAATTGCACATGCGCATAACATTCCGCTGCTGGTAGACAACACCTTTGCGTCCCCGTATCTGGTGCGTCCGATCGAATACGGCGCGGATATCGTAATTCATTCCGCCACCAAGTTTATCGGGGGACATGGAACTGCCATTGGAGGTGTTGTTGTGGACGCAGGAACCTTTGACTGGGCGTCTTCTGACAAATATCCGTGGCTGACAGAGCCGAATGAATCCTACCACGGGGTCAGCTTTGCAAGGGATACGGCCCCTGCAGTAGCTGCAACTTATATCCGTGCCATTCTGTTAAGGGATATGGGGGCAACCCTTTCCCCGGTGCATGCCTTTATTTTTTTACAGGGACTGGAAACCCTTTCGCTTCGCGTGGAGCGTCATGTGGAAAATGCATTAAAGGTTGTGCAGTACTTAAAAGACCATCCGCTGGTGGAAAAAGTAAACCATCCGTCCGTTTCAGGGAATGAGGAACAGAAAAAACTGTACAAAAAATATTTCCCGAAGGGCGGCGGTTCCATTTTTACGTTTGAAATTAAGGGGGATGCGAAAAAAGCGCAGGAATTTATTGACAATCTGGAGCTGTTCTCCCTGCTTGCAAACGTGGCGGATGTAAAATCGCTTGCGATTCATCCGGCGTCCACCACACATTCCGAGTGCAGCGGGGAGGAGCTTTTAGACCAGGGCATTAAGCCGAATACCATCCGTCTTTCCATCGGAACAGAAAATATTGACGATATTATTGAAGACCTGGACGAGGCATTTCAGGCAATTGGTTAAACGGTTATCAGGTTTCTGATAAAATACAATAATTAAGTTGAATTTGCGCCCAAAGGAGTATACAATAATCCATAGTAAGCAAACTAAATGAAAGAGTGAGGAGAACGATTATGTTTGGTTTTGGACAGCTGATTAATATCTTAAAAAAGAATCCGAAAAAAATCGTATTTACAGAAGGAAAGGATCCGCGGATTCTGGAAGCGGCATCAAGACTTCTGGCGAGCAGCTTCCTGCATCCGATTCTGGTTGGTGTGGAAGATGAAATTTATGCAGAAGCAGAAGAGAGCGGTTTTAATATACGTGGCGCAGAGATTATCAATCCGGCGGAATTTGACCGCATGGAGGAAATGATTGATTTGTTCTGTGAACTGCGTAAAAGCAAAGGTGTGACAAAGGAGCAGGCAGCACAGGTACTTTCACAGAACAATTATTTTGGAACCATGCTGGTTAAGATGGGACTTGCAGACGCACTGCTTGGCGGCGCGACCTATTCCACTGCCGACACGGTCCGTCCGGCACTGCAGCTTATCAAAACAAAACCGGAAAATTCCATCGTTTCTTCCTGCTACATCCTGGTGCGTCCTTCTGCAACCGGTGAAAACGAGGTTCTTGCCATGGCGGACTGCGCAATTAATATACACCCGACAGAGGATGAGCTGGTGGAAATTGCATGGGAGACAACAAAATGTGCAAAAATCTTCGGCGTTGACCCGCAGCTTGCATTTTTAAGCTATTCCACGCTTGGCTCCGGAAAAGGAGAGGATGTGGACAAGATGCGAAACGCCGCCCAGAAAACAAAGGCAAAGTACCCGGATTTACCAATCGGCGGGGAAATGCAGTTTGATGCGGCTGTATCACCGCGTGTTGCAAGAACAAAATGTCCGGAACTGGAAGTAGGCGGACATGCAAATACCTTTATTTTCCCGGATATCAACGCCGGAAATATCGGCTACAAAATTGCACAGCGTCTTGGTAATTTTGAGGCATACGGACCGATACTTCTCGGACTGAATGCGCCAATCAATGATCTGTCCCGTGGATGTAATGCATCAGAAGTATACTCCATGGCAATCATAACAGCTGCGCTTGCCTAAGTAATATTCCTGCGAAGCAGGGATATTGCCTGCGCAAACTGCTTTCGCGCAGCGAAATTCTCATGCAGTTTGCTCCTTCAGTAATATTCCCACGAAGCAGGGATATTACTTTGTAAACTGCATAATACACGGGGTGTCGGGCGATGCCCCGTATTTTTGTTATAAAACGGCTGTACCGTCAGCCACAAAAACTGGTCTTTCAGGAGGAGGGAAAATATATGCGGGTTGGAACAGGATATGACGTACACCGGTTAGTGGAGGGGCGAAAGCTTATTCTGGGCGGTGTGGAAGTGGAACATACACACGGGCTGCTGGGACATTCCGATGCCGATGTGCTGGTGCACGCAGTTATGGATGCTCTGCTCGGCGCGGCGGCGCTTGGGGATATCGGAAAGCATTTTCCGGACACGGACGAGGCGTACAAAGGGATTTCCAGCATGAAGCTGCTGGAAAAGGTAAGGGAGCTGGTTGAGGAAAAGGGCTATGTGATTGAAAATATAGATGCAGTCATTATTGCACAGAAGCCGAAGCTTCGTCCGTATATCAGCCAGATGGAGCAGAACATTGCAGAAACGCTTAAGCTTTCAGAAGACCAGGTAAATGTCAAGGCAACGACCGAGGAGGGGCTTGGTTTTACGGGAACCGAAGAAGGAATTTCTGCACAGGCCGTCTGTCTGCTGACCGGATTTTATGAAGGAAGTTTTGCCGTGAACGACCGTTGTTCCTCCTGCGGCGGATGCAGGAAAGAATAGCGTGTCCTCCCGTCACAGAAGATGGTAAAAAAATGGTAAATAACTATAGGAATTTGCCATAAAATATTGTAAAATAGTAATTATTAAGCAGGGAGAAACCAGTATGGAAAACAAATTTCATTTTTATAATACACTGACAAGAACAGACGAGACGGTTCAGCCACGGGAAGAAGGCAGGATTGGGATGTATACCTGCGGGCCGACCGTTTACCATTTTGCCCATATCGGAAACCTGCGGACCTATATTATGGAGGATGTTCTGGAAAAAAGCCTGCGATACCTGGGCTATGATGTGAAGCGGGTAATGAATATTACGGATGTGGGACATCTTTCCTCCGATGCTGATACCGGGGAGGATAAGATGTTAAAGGGCGCAAAGCGTGAGCATAAAAGCGTTATGGAAATCGCACAGTTTTATACGGATGCATTCTTTGACGACTGTCATAAGTTAAATATCAGGCGTCCCGATATTGTGGAGCCGGCAACGGCATGTATTGCTGAATTTATCCATATGATAGAGGTACTTCTGGAAAAGGGCTATGCCTATCCTGCCGGAGGAAATATTTATTTTGATACCAGCAGGCTTTCCGATTATTTCGTATTTTCTTCCGCAGTCGAAAAGGAGCAGCTGCAGGTCGGCGTGCGCGAGGATGTGGAAGAGGATGCCAATAAGAAAAACAAAAATGATTTTGTGCTGTGGTTTACAAAATCCAAGTTTGAGGACCAGGCGCTCAAATGGGAAAGCCCGTGGGGCACAGGATATCCGGGCTGGCATATAGAGTGCTCGTGCATCGGCATGAAGCATCTTGGCGAGTATATGGATATCCACTGCGGCGGGGTTGACAATATTTTCCCGCACCACACCAATGAGATTGCGCAGTCAGAAGCTTATCTGGGGCATCCGTGGTGCAGGTACTGGTTCCATGTCAACCATTTAAATGACCAGTCAGGCAAAATGAGCAAGTCGAAGGGGGACTTTCTTACCGTTTCCCTGCTGGAAAAAAAGGGATATCTGCCGCTTGCCTACCGTATGTTCTGCCTGCAGTCCCATTACCGCAAGCCGCTGGTATTTTCCTATGAGAATCTGGACAATATGGAGCAGGCATATGAGAAGCTTGTCAGAAAGATTGCTTCATTGAAAGAAGAAGGTGAACTGGATGAAGAAGCTTTTCTGGGGTATAAAACCAGTTTTACAGAAGCTCTCTGTAATGATTTGAATACTTCCATGGCAATAACGGTTGTCTATGACGTCGTAAAGGCCGATATAAATGATAAGACAAAGCTTGCCCTGTTAGAAGATTTTGACAGGATACTCTCCCTGGACCTGACAACGGCAGGACGGAAGCTGGAGGACGCAAATGATTTTGCAGACGCAGAATTAAAACAATGGGCGGATGAAAAAGTAGCGGAGCGCGCCGCGGCAAAAAAAGCAAAGGACTTTGCAAGGGCGGACGCCATCCGTGATGAACTTCTTGCCCGCGGAATACAGATTAAAGACACCCGTGAGGGCGTGCAGATAGAATTTATACGATGAAAGGTACTTTATGGAAAAAGGGATAGCAGCGGTCGTCCGACAGCAGTTTGAACTGCCGGATGTGGATATACGGACATATTCTCCGCTGACACTGGCGTATATCGGCGACTGTATTTTTGAGCTTGTCATACGCACGGTGGTCATTGGAACAGGAAACGCAAGGCCGGACAGCTTAAACAGGCGTGCCAGCCGGATTGCAAAAGCACATACGCAGGCGGTTATCATAGAATATTTAGAGGGGATGCTTACTGCAGAGGAGGCGGATATCTACCGCAGGGGACGCAATGCACATTCCCGTACCATGGCAAAAAACGCGACAGTGGCGGATTACCGGAAGGCAACCGGTCTGGAGGCGCTTGCCGGATATCTGTATCTTACAAACCGGTTTGAGAGACTGCTGGAATTAATCAATACTGCTGTCAGCGGCCTGAAGCTGGAAATATAAACAAAAAGAAGGACGGAAAAATTTCCGTGGAAACGGTACAAAAAATGGAATACACCAAAAATGACATTGAAGAAACGAAAAGTGGAGAGAATAAGATTGAGGGACGGAATGCAGTGCTTGAAGCGTTCCGCTCCGGCAAAACAATTGATAAGTTATATGTGCTGGACGGATGCCAGGACGGACCGGTAAAGACGATTACCAGGGAAGCAAAAAAGCACGATACCATTATCCAGTACGTGGCAAAAGAACGTCTGGACCAGATATCTGAAACAGGAAAACACCAGGGAGTAGTTGCCATCAGCGCGGCATATGCGTATACTGATATTGAAGACATTTTAAAAAAGGCAGAAGAAAAAGGAGAACCGCCGTTTCTGGTATTTCTGGACGGAATCGAAGATCCGCATAACCTTGGCGCAGTCATCCGTACTGCAAACCAGGCAGGTGCGCATGGTGTTGTGATTCCGAAAAGACGTGCAGTCGGACTCACTGCAGCAGTTGCAAAAACTTCCGCAGGAGCAATTAATTATACGCCGGTAGCAAAGGTGACAAACATTTCCACTACCATAAATGAACTGAAAAAGCGAGGTATGTGGTTTGTATGT
Source organism: uncultured Agathobacter sp. (assembly GCA_910587655.1). Taxonomy (GTDB): domain Bacteria; phylum Bacillota; class Clostridia; order Lachnospirales; family Lachnospiraceae; genus Roseburia. Next base: position 132,329 of record CAJUND010000006.1, read on the forward strand.
GCGGATATGGAAGGAACACTTATGTATGATGTGGATCTGACGGGACCCATCGGGCTGGTGATTGGCAGCGAGGGAAGCGGAGTCAGTTCCCTTGTGAAAAAAAACTGTGACATGACCGCTGCAATTCCGATGAAGGGAGAAATCGACTCACTGAATGCGTCAGTGGCTGCGGGAGTGCTTGCATACGAAATCGTCAGGCAGCGCATGAAAAAAGGATAAAGATGAAGGCATATGATGCATTATCTGATGAGAAGCTGATTGAGCAGCTCCGTCAGGGCAGGACAGAAATTACAGACTATATTCTGGAAAAATACAAGCCGCTTGTACGCAAACGGGCAAATGCCATGTACCTGATTGGCGGAGAAACAGAGGATCTGATTCAGGAAGGTATGATTGGTCTGTTTAAGGCCATCCGGGATTACAGGGATGACCGTGATACCGGGTTTTACCATTTTGCAGAAATCTGTATCAACAGACAGCTCTATTCAGCGCTTGAAGCATCAAACCGAAAAAAGCATATTCCGCTGAATTCCTATATTTCGCTTTCCGCGCAGGGGATGGCGGCAGGAAGAAATGTGGAGGAGGAAATTTTAGGGCACAGTGAAAGTCCGGAGCAGATCATGATTGAACAGGAAGTCTGGGAGGAATTCAGACAGCGGTTAACTGGGAATCTCAGTAAAATGGAGAATCAGGTGTTGCATTTGTACCTGGATGGGAATAATTATATACAGATTGCAAAACGAATGGATAAAAGTCCAAAATCAATTGACAACGCGTTACAGCGGATCAGACAGAAAGTCAGACAGATGAAACTGGAAGGATGAACGGGGAGGATGGACTGATGTTCAAAAGAAAGAGGGTGGGCGTATGAAATTTTCCCGCATCGGAAAACACACCATTCAGTGTGTGATATCAGAACAGGAAATTACAGATCTGGGATATACACTGGAAGAGATTATGAGTAACGGAGAGCGTACGCAGGAATTTATGAATCAGATTTTTGATATGGCAGAGCAGCGGTTTGAGACAAAATTTGAGCTTGGCATCAAAACCGTAAGGGCAGACTTTATGTCTGACCATTCACTTGCGCTGACATTTTCAGAACATCCGGGCTCTGATGAAATGATGGAACACCTGAAAGATATTGTGAGCGGACTTATCAATTCGATTCCGCAGCAGAAATGGGAAGAACTTCATGAAGCAAGGAAGAACCTGGGGGATTCCGATGAGGATGTCAGGGTATTAATTACCATTGTATTTTCAGACCTCGACATTCTGATGCGTTTTGCAAAGCAGATGAGAACGCCGAAACTTCCGCCCAGCGAACTATACAAGTACCGGAATGAATACCTTCTGCTTCTGGATTTGTCAGAACTTTCTGAAGAGGAAGTATGGCAGCTGTCTGCGCTTACCGATGAATATGCAGCTGATATACTTGTGGGTGCGGACCGGCAGGCTTTTATTGGGGAGCATGGAGATGCAATTTTAAAGAAACACGCACTGGAAAATTTAAGGGCGCTGTGAGAAGAATAAATCATTATTATGCGGAGCAGGAAGCTGTTCCGCATTTTTTATGGTAGAAAACATCTATGGGTTTCCTGTTTTTATATACAAAAAATAATCCCCCGAATGATATGGAAAAACAAAACACCATCGCGGGATATATATGGAATTAGGTACATGTATAGAGGCACACACCCCTGCCGTCTGGAAAGGGTGTGAACCATATCATGTATAAGTTAATTATCCCAGAACCTTACGGATAGACTCTAATACGCGGTCTGCCTGGAATGGCTTAACAATGAAATCCTTGGCACCGGACTGGATTGCTTCAATAACCATGGACTGCTGTCCCATTGCAGAACACATCACGCAGGTTGCATTTGGATCTGCTGCCTTGATTTCTTTGAGAGCCTGAATACCGTCTTTGTTCGGCATGGTGATATCAAGGGTAACCAGATCAGGCTTTAATTCCTGGTATTTTGCAATTGCTTCCACACCATCGGCAGCCTCTCCGGCAATTTCAAATCCTCCCTTTGTCAGAATGTCCTTGAGCATCATACGCATGAATGCTGCATCATCAACAATTAAAATCTTAGCCATTTATAAATCCTCCTGTTTTAAAATCTGTTTTACAATGCTGATAGGATACAGCTGAATCAGCTCGCTGTCAACCAAATCAGCTACGGTGAGACGAAAAGTTACCTTTACAATGTCAGTACCGTTACACAGCTCTTCCGGTATTTCAAAGGTTTTGTGGTCCTTTGAATTTATCAGCGGATAGCCAATGTCTGTTGCTTTGTGAAGCAGGGACGCCATAGACGTGGCAATGGAGCCACACATCTGGTTCATAGCTTCCGATACCGCAGAAAGCGTAAGTTCGTCAACCTGCATACCGGATATGTCTGTCCCGTCCCCGCCCATCATAAGATTGGCAATGACGAGGGCATCATTCACATCAAGTACAATCAGGTTGGTTCCGTCAAGTCCTTTGGTATATGGAACCTTGACAAGAATGTGTTCATCGCTCTCCAAAGACGATTCCTCAGCCAGAACTTCCACTGTAGGAGTCGTGATATTTGTGGAACGGTTAATGATCATACTAAGTGCCGTAGCTGCTGTACCAATGCAGATATTGGCAACCTCTCCGATAATATCGGCCTGATCTCTGGTAATGCTTTCCATAGATTATCCTCCCATAGTACCTATTTCCTAACCCTATTATATCAAATACTCCGGCGTAAGGAAAGAAAATCTTTACATTTTTTTCACTTTCCATTGGTATCATAACACATATGTGGTAAAATTGGAACATAGAAATCATATTAAAATGTAGAATAAAGGAGAAATCATGGGAGAAACTGAATATCAGGAGGCATTAAAGCTTGGAAAAAAGGAGTACAGGTCATGTGTTGCACATGGAAGATTCCCGTATCTTCCGGTTCTGGACGACATTCTTTCCAGGGAGGAAATACGTACAGAGCAGAATATGGGACTGATTCAGATACCGCTGAATTTTGTGGTAGGCACATCGACCATGGGCAGAACCTATTCCTTTGCAGCCAACTTTATGCCGATTCTTTCATCCGGCACGGAATTTTCTGCAAAATGGGCAAATTTGTCAGAAGCCCAGGTAAATGAAGGAATCAGGGATCCTATTGTCGCTTATGAATTTATGAACCGGTATTATGTTGTGGAAGGAAATAAGCGTGTGAGCGTTTTAAAGTACTTTAAGGCGGATTCCATTATGGCAAATGTCACAAGGAAAATACCGGTACTTACGGATGACGAGGATGTCAGGCTTTATTATGAATACATGAAATTCAATGAAATTACAGGAATTTTTAATATCGAATTTTCCAAACCGAACCTTGCGGCGGAGCTGGTTGAGCTGACAGGGGTTACTTCACGCTGGGATGAGGATATGCGGATTGAGTTTAACAGCCTGCTGCTTCATTTTACCAGGGCATATGAGTTCCGCGGGGGACGCAAGCTGTTTCTTACGATAGGGGATGCGCTTGCAGCTTTTATCAGTGTGTATGGTTATAAAGAAGCGCTTGCCATGTCGGATGCGGAATTAAATACCAGCATCGTCAAATGCTGGAATGAATTTGTTATGCTGACAGAGCGCCAGCAGGTTGGTCTTGTCATGGATCCCGGAAAGCTGGAGAAGAAAAACCTGTTCGGGGGGCTTCTTCCGGTCACAGGGGCCAGCAGGAAATTTACGGTCGCGTTCCTTTATCCGAAATCACCGGAGACCTCCGACTGGATTTATGCGCATGAGCTTGGAAGGCTGTACCTGCAGGAAACGTTTCCGGAGCAGATTAAGACCATATGCGTCAACGATGTTTCCGGGGAAAAGGTGGAAACGGTTTTAAATGACGTCATACGCCGGGGCGCCGATATCGTGTTTGAGGTTGCGCCGCAGATGATGAAGCCAAGCCTTAAGGTTGCGGTGGATTATCCGGACGTCAAAATATTAAACTGCAGCCTGAACACACCGCATAAGTATATCCGTACATACTATGCCAGAATGTACGAGGCAAAGTTTTTGTCAGGTATGATAGCGGGTGCGCTTGCAGAAAATAATAAGATAGCGTATATTGCGGATTATCCGATTTACGGTATGATAGCAAACATCAATGCATTTGCACTGGGGGCAACCTTTACCAATCCCCGTGCAAAGGTGTATCTGGAATGGTCTACCAGAAAAGGATATGACAGGGAGACGTTTTTCCAGGAAAATGACATTCATATCATATCAGACCAGGATATGATTACCCCGCGCGATGCCGGCAGGCAGTTCGGACTGTACCGTTATGAAGACGGTATTGCGCAGAATCTTCTGATGCCGCTCTGGAACTGGGGGGTATTTTACGAAAAAATGATTCAGAGCATACTGGCAGGTTCCTACCAGTCGCAGGAAAATTCCCAGGGGCGCGCGCTGAATTACTGGTGGGGCATGTCCGCAGGCGTTATTGACCTGATCTGCTCCAAAAATGTACCGACGGGCGTCAAGCGTCTGGCAGACCACTTGAAAAGCGATATTAAAAAAGGCGATATTGTTCCGTTTTACGGCCAGATACTGTCGCAGGACGGTACCTTAAAAAATGACAAGGACCAGACCATGCGGCCGGAGGATATTATGGAGATGGACTGGCTGGTGGACAATGTGCTTGGAAATATTCCGGCAATGGACACACTGATAGATGCAGCGCAGCCGGTCGTACAGGTAAAAGGGGTAGAGGAAAAAAAGAAAAATGAAAATACTATTCGTAGCTGATGAAGAATCAAAAATGATATGGGATTTTTTTCGGAAAGAGGATTATGAGGATATTGACCTGATTGTTTCCTGCGGGGATTTAAAACCGGAATACCTGTCCTTTATGACAACCATGATAGGGGTTCCGGTTCTGTATGTCCATGGAAATCATGACGATAAATATGAAAAGTACCCGCCGGAGGGCTGTATCTGTATTGAGGATGATATTTATACATTTAAAGGAATCCGTATTCTGGGGCTGGGCGGCTCCTACCGTTACAAACAGGGGGCGAACCAATACACGGAGTCCCAGATGAAACGGCGGGTAAGAAAGCTGTTTCTGAAATTAAAGCGCCACCGCGGTTTTGACATTCTGGTAACGCATTCGCCGGCACTCGGACTGCATGACGGGGAGGATATGTGCCACAAGGGATTTGATGTGTTTAACAAACTGATAGAGACATACCATCCGCGTTACTTTGTGCACGGTCATGTGCATATGAACTACGGACGCCAGTTTCCGCGTGAGGACAGGGCGGGGGAAACATGCGTGATTAATGCGTATGAGCGGTATACGATTGAGATACAGGACAAATTATCTTAACAGTTCAGCCATCGTCATTTTGACAGGCGAATCATGCTTGCATGAATGAGCCTGTCAAAGTGACGATGAGCGGAGCGCCCGATTATGAGCAAAGTTAGCTGCGCCAGCAGCGGGAAAGCAGCGTAGCTGCGGTTTTGCGAATGGCGCGGGCTGAACTGTTACAAATTATCTGAAAAAGTGCAAGAAAAATATTGACAAGCTTACTGTGATAATGTAATATGGTTAATGTTGAGCGGGTTGTAAAGCCTGCAGTGCTGCTGTGGCTCAGTCGGTAGAGCGTCGCATTGGTAGTGCGGAGGTCACGGGTCCGATTCCCGTCAGCAGCTTATATAAAACCCCGGTATTTCAGCGGACAGCTGGAATACCGGGATTTTGTTATACGCACAAAGCCGGCAGCGGCGGCATGTTTTACAAAGGAGGAAAGGATGCCAGGGGACAGGGGCTGTGATATTACAATTGAAGATGATTTTGATTTAGGAAAAATAGCATCCAGCGGACAGTGTTTCAGAAGCCGGGAATTTCCTGATGGAACATTTCGTTTCATTGCAGGAGAACGTGTGCTTTATATTAGCAGTTATGGAAAAGACAGGCGGTATCACGTAAGCTGCAGTACTGATGAATGGGAAAATTTATGGCTGGATTATTTTGATTTGTCCAGGAATTACAGATCCATCCGCGCTTCCATTAAAACCCAGAATGAGTTTGACAGGGAAGCAGTCCGTTATGGAAGCGGTATACGGATTTTGAGGCAGGAGCCGTGGGAAATGCTGGTTTCATTTATTATTTCCCAGAGGAAGAGCATTCCCGCAATTAAAACGGCAATTGAAAAACTGGCGGAAAGAGCGGGAAACCCCATACAGACAGACTGTGAAGTAATATATACGTTTCCTTCTCCCGGACAGATACTGAGCCTGTCGGAAGAAGACCTGGCTGCCTGCGGACTGGGATACCGCAGCGGATACGTCAGGGATGCGGCGGAGCGTGTCGCATCAGGAAAAACAGACCTGGTTTCACTGGCGTCCTGTGATAACCAGGAATTGTTTAACGAGCTGTTAAAAATCCGCGGCGTAGGGAAAAAGGTGGCAAACTGCATCTGCCTGTTCGGCTACGGGCGTCTTTCCATGGTGCCGGAGGATGTGTGGATTCTAAGGGCGATAGAAGAGGATTTTCATGGCAGCAACCCGTTTCCGGCATACGGAAAGGAAGCGGGGCTGGTGCAGCAGTACATATTTTATTACAAGAAATGCAGACTGCATACGGCATAATTAAAAGGCAGGAAAATAACTGTTAAATCAGTTTATTTTCCTGCCTTTATGTCATACATGAAATCATCCACTAAGTGGCAAGGTCCATCTGCTGCACGGTTCCGCTCATCCCGTTTTCATAGAGAAACAGTCCGGTTTTGCGGATTAATGCATTTGTGGTATTGTCCTTTAAGCTGTTTAAAGAAAAATCCGTATCCTCATAGCCGAGACAGATTGCCCCGACACCTGCTTCTGCAAGAGTCATCAGCCTGTCATTGCCGTTTTCATCCTGCGTCCAGATACGCAACTTTGAGAAAATCTCATCGGCTTCATCAATCCATCCGTTTCCGTCCGCGTCATACTGGGCAAGGTCTGCAAAGCCGTTGCCGTTTGTTGTTCCGAACAATTCGGAGCCGTCGTTAATCACCCCGTCTCCGTTTTTGTCAAGCGCCAGATAGCCGCTGCCTGACTTTAAGCGGGAAATGGATTCTTTTTCCCCGTCCGCATCCAGGTCAAAGAAAAATTTCTGGTCGCTGACGTCCGCCACATTGTGGTTTAAGTTAATGACCAGCGGGTCGCATACGACCGGTTTCTGAAAGTCCACCTGGTTTTTTGCCACCTGCGTAAACGAACGCGACATTTCCAGGCTGATATTAAACGGTATGGTCCGCCCGTCCGCGGTTTTTACAATGCCAGTGGTATCAAAGCAGGTCGTTTCCTCCTCTGAATAGTAAAAGTGGGAAACATTTGCACTGTTTTGCAATGTGGAACCTGTCTGGCCTGATGCCTGCAGGAAACTGGAAAAACCACTGTCTTCCTGTCCTTCCCCCAGTCCCAGCTCCGGGTCCATAATTCTGCGTCCGAACAGGATGGAGAGAAGGTAATTGACAGACTTTGTTTTAATCCTCTGGAACGCTTCGGAAGGATTATTTAACGAAGTCCGTCGTATGCTGCCGGAGGACTGCATACGGTTCATCAGATCCGTCAGGGAATTTTTGGACCCGTTGTCCTTTACCTGGTCTTCTGATGAATCACCGCTGTTTTTATCTTTTGCTTTCTGGTTTCTGGAAAGATGTCCGCTCTGGCTCTGCACATAAGTGGAACTGAATATGCCCGCCCTGCCTGTCAGGGAAAAGGCCTTTGCACCGGCAGGCTGTGTACCGCCCCTGGAAACGCCTGCCCGCACAGACTTATAGCTTCTGCGCGCATTCATGCTCATTGCGTCTGACTGTATAATCATCGGTTCACCCCTTTTAAAATTGTTATGCCCCGACAGGGGCATTGTCTGCCGTTTATTTCAAAATGCATCCGTTCAATAAAGAAATAAAAAAACGGCTATCCTTTGAAAAATTCCCTTTTCATCGCTGGATACCGTCCTTGGCTAGTCCAATAGATTTTATACAGGTTTTTCCGGCCGTGAAAACCCTGTAACATATATATCGGAACAAACTTCCAGCATTTTACACCTGGCAGTTAAAAAATTTCTTTACACAGCACATGGGAATTATATATAATATTCTGTAATTACCAGCAGGCAGATACCCGCAGAAAAAGCGGCGGATTTGTCCGGTATTTAAGGAGGATATTTTTGAGAATCGCATACATCGAGGACGAAAAGGCGCAGGCAGCGCTTGTCCGGGAAATGATAAAAAATGGGCAGATGCAAAAAATACGTTCGCAGAAGTCCTGCTTTATGAAAGCGCGGAGGAATTTCTGTTTAAAAACGAAACGTTTTCCTTTGACGCCGTTTTTCTGGACATTGGCTTAAAGAAAATGAACGGCGTGAAGCTGGCGCATGCCATCCGTGAAAAGGACAGACGGCTTCCCATTGCATTTTTAACGGCGGACAGGGAGTTTGCGCTGGAAGGTTATGAAGTGCGCGCCGTCCGCTATCTGTTAAAACCGATTGGGGAACAAAAGCTGTGCGCGCTTTTGGACGAGCTGTCTGCCGGCAAAAAGGAAAGTCCCTGCGTGATGGTTGAGGAAAAAGGCACTGTCCGCAGGGTGGAGGAGGACAGGCTCTGTTATATCGAGGTTATGGGGCATTACAGCCTGCTTCACCTTTCGGACGGCGGCATGCTGCGCGTCAGGGAAAGCATGGAGGGCATTTTTGCAAAGCTTCACGGGAAGGACCGTTTTGTCCGCTGCCACAGAAGCTATGTGGTAAACCTTTCCTATGTGGAAAAAATAAACAGAACCTGCTGTATCCTGTCAGACAAAAAGGAGCTTCCGGTCAGCCGGAACTGCTGGCAGGAATTAAACGGGCAGTTTATCCGCTATTATATGGGAGAACAAAAATGATATTTATAATTATAATACCAGCCGTTCTTCTGGCGCTTGCCGCATACCTTTTGTACCGTCTGTATGAACACATTTACGAGCGGCGGATTACGTCATACCAGAACAAGCTGTTAAAAAACGAGGTGGAGGAGGTGCATAACCTCTACCTGACCATGCGCGGCTGGCGGCATGATTACCATAACCATATGCAGTCGCTGAAAGCATATCTTGCCATGGACAGTCTGAAAGAGGCAAAGGAATATCTGGATCAGCTGGAGCAGGAGCTGGACGATATAAACCTGTTGTTTAACACAGGAAACCTGAATGCGGATGCTGTGTTAAATTCCAAAATTTCTCTTGCGCTCAAAAAGGGGATTCAGGTGGATTACAGGGCAGCAGTACCCGAAACGCTTCCGGTATTGGACATTGATTTGTGCGCGGTACTTGGGAACCTGATAGACAATGCCGTGGAATCCTGCGAAAAGGTGGATAAGGACAGCCGGTTTATCCGGCTGTATATCGGAACGCTGCGCAGCCAGCTTTACGTGTCCGTAAGCAATGCGACAAATGAACATGTGCGCAGACTGGATGAGGAATATATCACTTCCAAGCGCGGCAACCACGGGCACGGGTTAAAACGCATCAACCGCATCGTGGAAAAATACGGCGGCTATATCAACCGCAAAAACGAGCCGGGAGTGTTTGTTACGGAAATTATGCTTCCCTTATAGTTATTACTCCGGCGGTTAAAAATCGAAGCATCTTGCTTGTCCAAATCTCCATCTGCTGCGTTGTCATCAATCGCTGTAGCACTCGCTACAGCTCAATCTTCCGCCTTGCATATGAAGATTTGTTCTGCGCAATCTACAACGATTTTTAACCGCCGGAGTAATATTCAGGCACGGATTGTTACCATCCGTGCCATTTTTGCGCCGGAATAAAAGCTCCGTGTTATAGTTGAAAACAGAAATTCATAAGGAGGGCGACATGAAAAAACATTCCATCTGGAGCAATTACCGGTTCTGTTACGGACCGCTTCTAAGAAAGAAAAAGAAAATTGCGTTCTGCACACTTGCAGAAGCCGTGTTTTCCGTGTTTGTGCCGATTGTGGGAATGGCGGTGACCTCCATGATTGTGGAAGGGCTGGAGCAGGGGATTCCCATAAAACAGCTTTCCGTCATGATTTTTCTGGCATTTGCAGGTTATGGCGTACTGAATATGGCGAAGGCGTATCTGGAAGCGCGCGGCTGGCCGCAGTATATTGAGGTCCGGACAGAGCTTTTTATCATGTCGGCGCTGGAAAAGGATTTATCCACCAGCATGGAGCAGTTCGAGGACAGCAGCGTGCATGAACTGCGGGAAAAGGCAAACCGCTGTGTCTGGAGCAACCTGGACGGACTGGAAGGCTTTTTCCACGATAACAGCGAACTGTTAAAAAGCGGGCTGGGACTGCTTTCCTATTCCCTGCTCTGCGGTATGATAAACTGGAAAATTCTTATTATGCTGGCAGCCATGTCCGCATTAAGTGCGGCGGCAGGCATAAGTGTCACGCGGTATTACCAGAAAATCAAGGATTCCCTTGCGGAATGCGACATGACAATGCGTTATGTGAACAATGTGGTGGATGATGTGGCAGGCGGCAAGGACATCCGTTTGTTCGGGCTGGGGAAATGGATTACCGGAAAATAGGCGGAAGCAATAAAAAAGCACCGGAGGCTGACCTTTCAAAAGGATATCCGGGAATACGGGAGCAATATTCTGGATACGGTTTTAAATGCTGCAAGGGACATGGTCTGTTATCTGTACCTGATTGTGCAGCTTTCCCAGGGGATGCAGATATCAGAATTTGTATTTTTCCTCGGAGTCATCGGCGGATTTTCGGGCTGGCTTGGAATGGTAAGCAAAAACCTGGTTGCAGTAAAAAGGGACAGTGACATGATCTGCGATTTCCGTGAATACCTGGAGCTGGAGACGGAGGACGGCGGGGGCTGTGATACGGCAGACAGCCTTGAAATTGTGTTTGACCATGTAAGCTACCGGTACAGCGGGGCAAAAGAGGATACCATAAAGGACGTCAGTTTCCGTCTGGCGCCGGGGGAAAAGCTTGCGCTTGTCGGTGTTAATGGCGCGGGAAAATCCACCATTGTCAAGCTGATGTCGGGCATGTATCTTCCGACGTCCGGAACTGTCTATGTCAACCATGTCAGTACAGGGGAGCTTAATCAAAAAGCCTATTTTGCAAAGCAGGCGGCTATTTTCCAGGAGCCGTTCCAGACCTCTTACAGCATCGCAGAAAACATAGCATTTACAGAGCAGTACGACAAAAAGCGTGTCTGGAAAGCACTGGAGGCGGCAGGACTTGCAGAAAAAGTCCGCGGCCTGGAAGAAAAGGAAAACACCTGCCTGGGGAAGGATATCAAAAAGAACGGTGTTCAGTTATCCGGCGGGGAGCTTCAGAAGCTGCTGCTTGCAAGGGTTCTCTACCGCGACGCATCGCTTGTCATGCTGGACGAACCGACGGCTGCACTGGATGCGCTTGCGGAAACCGGAATTTATGAAAGCTATCATACGCTGCTAAAAAAGCCTGCCGTACTCTTTATTTCCCACAGGCTTGCATCCACCAGATTCTGTGACCGGATTCTGATGCTTGAGGATGGGAAAATCATTGAGGAGGGAACGCACGGGCAGCTGATGGAGCAGCGGGGACGGTATTATGAACTGTTCCAGGTACAGAGCAGATACTATTCGGAAAGGAAAGTGAAAGATTGAAAAATAAAAAGATTAAAGAAAGGAAAAAGGCTGCAGGTGATTTTTCAATCTTTATTTGTGCCGCAAAAAAGCGCGTCACAAATAGCACCACGCCTGCGGCATGGTACAGTATATGACAATCAGGGAAATGTGGCATTACATGGTATTCCAGACAAAGGGATACCGCAGGCTTCAGGCGGCAATCGTGCTGGGCGCGCTGACAGCGGCGGCAGTACCGTACCTGAACAGTGTTTTTTACGCACGTATCCTGGATCTGCTTTTGCTTTCCAGGTATCAGGCGGCAGTTTCTGCCGTGGTACTGATGACAGGTTCCCTTCTCGTTTTAAATCTTGTGGCGAGGGGATGCGAGAGAATGGTTTTTCATTACTGTGAGCCTTGTGAAGCCGAGGTGAAAAAACGGATGGCCCAAAAAGCGTTTTCCATGGAATACGAAAGTATTGACCGGACCGAAACGCTTGCCGTGTTCCGGCGGGTGCGCGCAGGTGAACAGGGGATGGGCGGCGTGCAGAAACAGCTGCTGGAAATCTGGCAGTTTTTTAAGGAGCTTGCAGGAATCGCCTTTGCCGCAGGCTTTCTGCTGGTACTTTTCTCTAGAACGGACCGTGCGAAGGAGAGCGCCGCGGTGTCATTCCTGCTTCCGGCAGTCATGATTTTTTCCATCTGTGCAGTGCTTGTCCTGAGCAGCTTTTTTTCCAGAAAGGACGGGGAATTTCGGGTGGAAACGGAGCTGAAAAACGAGCATATCAATACATTGTCTGCGTACCTGATTGGTCTGATTGAACGGGAATCATATGCGAAGTCTGTCCGTCTTTTCGGTTTAAAAGACTACCTGTACAAAAAATACCTCCAGTTTCAGAACATAGGGGCAATATATACCGAGGAAGGATGCCACAGCGGGAAATGCCAGATGGTTCCGGCATTTGCCACACAGATGCTTGCCGCCGTTACCTATATTTATATTGCGGCAAAAGCGCTGGCAGGCAGTATTACCATCGGTGAGGTGACGATGTACGCAGGTGCGGTCATTGCCATGATTGCGGGAATCCAGGCACTTTTGAACCGTTACCAGACCATTAATTACATGAACGAATATTTAAATACCTATGAGGAATTTATTACCAGTCCGAATATGCATTATGACGGGACGCTGCCCATTGAAAAGCGCGACGACAATGAATACCTGCTGGAGTTTTCACATGTTTCTTTCCGTTATCCGGGAACGGAGCAGGATATTTTAAAGGACGTGTCACTGACCTTCCATATCGGGGAAAAGCTTGCCCTTGTCGGTGTAAACGGTGCAGGCAAAACAACGTTAATCAAGCTTTTGTGCCGTCTGTACGAGCCGACCGAAGGGGAAATCAGGCTGAACGGAATTAATATTGAAAAGTATGACTATGAGGAATATGTGCAGATTTTTTCGGTTGTGTTCCAGGATTTTAAGCTGTATGATTTTCCGCTGGAGGAGAATGTTGCTTCCGGTATGCAGGTGGATAATGAAAAGCTCTGGAAGGTGCTTGGGCAGACCGGGCTGCGCGAATGTGTGGAAAAAATGCCGGATCAGCAGAAAACGCTGCTTGGGCATGAAAACGGCGCGGGCGTTTTACTGTCGGGTGGGGAAGCACAGAAGCTTGCCATTGCACGGGCGCTGTACAAGGATGCGCCGTTTATCATTCTTGACGAGCCGACGGCGGCGCTGGACCCGTTTGCGGAAGCGGAGGTTTACGAAAACTTCCATACCCTGACGGGAAACCGGACCGCGGTCTATATTTCCCACCGGATGAGCAGCTGTAAGTTCTGTGACCGGATAGTGGTGCTGGAAGACGGAAAAATTCTGGAAGAGGGAGACCATGACGGACTTCTTGCAAAAAAAGGAAGATATTATGAGCTTTACCATGCGCAGGAGAAGTATTACACGGGCGGCATGTGTTGAAATCCTGCCCTTTTTCTGATATAATGGGGAAAATTCAGATTAAAACGAGGAGGCGCAGCTATGGAATCAGCAGGCAGCACAGAAACAATGAAGGATTACGAAAAGGAACTGGAACAGTCCTTCCGCACCATCAGGGAAGGGGACATCGTAAGCGGAACCGTAATTGCGGTTTCCGAGGAGGATGTGACACTGGACCTGGCATATTACACACAGGGCGTGATTAAGGCGGAAAACTTAAGCAATGACCCGGATTTTAACCCGAAGGAGCAGTTAAACCAGGGGGATGTGATAGAAGCAACCGTGATCCGGGTGGACGACGGCAATGGAAATATCGAGCTTTCCAGAAAAGAAGCAAATGACGTCCTTGCATGGGAGAAGTTAAAGGAAATGCTGGAACAGGAGACGGTAGTGACAGTCCGTATCAAGGAAAGTGTTCCGGCGGGCGTGGTAACCTTTTTGGAGGGAATCCGTGCATTTATTCCGGCTTCACAGATTTCCGCGGATTATGTGGAAGATACCAGCAAATGGATTGGAAAAGAAATAAAGGCAGTGGTGATTACTGCGGACAAAGAAAAAGACAAGCTGGTTCTTTCCGGTAAAAAGGTTGCCAGAAAGGAACAGGAAGAGGAAAGAAACCATAAGATAGCCATGCTTGTACCGGGAACCGTTGTGGAGGGCACCGTGGAAAGCATTATGCCGTACGGGGCATTCGTAAGCCTTGGAAATGGAATCAGCGGGCTTGTGCATATTTCACAGATCAGCCAGAAACGCATTGCATCTGTCCATGAGGTGTTAAAGGAAGGCCAGAAAGTGAAGGCAAAAATCTTAAACACGAATGATGGAAAAGTGAGCCTGAGCATGAAAGCCCTTGAAGATATCATGGAAAATACCCAGGCGGACGAAACGGCAGAAGCGCAGGAGTATTCATCAGGGGAAAGCGCATCCACCAGTCTGGGGGATTTACTGTCAAAGTTTAAATTATAGTATAAAAAACGGTGTATAGGCTGTCCTACACACCGTTTTTATAATAATTCAGCACTTTTTTCACATAATTCTGGGTTTCCTTAAACGGAGGAATCCCGCCGTACTTGTCCACATTGCCGCCGCCGGCATTATAGGCAGCGAGTGCAAGGGAAATATCCCCGTTGTATTTTTTCAGGTTGGAAGCAATCAGTTTCGCGCCTCCCATGATATTTTCGTATGCATTGTATGCATTGGAAACACCCAGGGATTTGGCAGTGGCAGGCATCAGCTGCATAACGCCCATGGCTCCGGCAGAGCTGACTGCTTTTGCGTTAAAGTTGGACTCAGCCTTGGCAATTGCCTTTAACAGGTTAATGTCCACATTGTATTTTTCTGAGGCTTCCTTAAAATAGCTTTCAAGGCTGTCCGGACAGCTGACGGATGGATTTTGTGCAGCTGTCTGAGTGCCGGAAGCATCCGTCGTACGGTTTACGGTTTCCCCGGTCAGTGGGCAAAAGCCTAACAGCTTCTGTACGGTTTCTACTGAAACGGCGCCGGTACTCTGGGCAAGCAGCAGTGCATCCACAGCCATCGCCTGGCTGGTGCGCTGGATATTTGAAAGCACATCCTGAAAGGTTTCGACCATATTTTCTGCGGTAACCTGCTGCTGCGGCTGCAAAGCAGCCTTGTTCTGCGACTCGATTGCTGCAGTTGCTGTTTCATTAATATAAGGTAAAATTGTCACGCTCATGAACTGTCTTCTCCTAAATGAGTATGGTTATTTGTCTGCACAACGGCAAATCTGGTATAATCATAACACACTTCCCGGAAAAAAGAAAGGAAAATTAAAGGAAAAGGCGAAAATTGCTTGAATTTGACGGGTAATTGTTGTAGAGTAAATGGCGAAGCGAAACAGTCTGCATAAACAGCATACTGTTACCCGAAAGCAACGAGGACAGGAGAAAACACATGGAAAAGAAACCATTCGTAACCAAAACACAGGTGGAGGAAATCGTAAAGACCTATCCGACGCCGTTTCATTTATATGACGAAAAAGGCATCCGGGAAAATGCCAGGAAGGTGAAGGAGGCTTTTGCCTGGAATCCGAATTTCCGCGAGTATTTTGCGGTAAAGGCAAATCCGAATCCGTATATTTTAAAAATATTACAGGAATACGACATGGGCTGTGACTGCTCATCCTATACAGAGCTGATGCTGGCAAAATCCTGCGGGTTTGACGGAGAGCATATCATGTTTTCATCAAACGACACACCTGCGGAGGAATTTGCCTATGCAGATGAGCTTGGTTCCATTATCAATCTGGATGATTTTACGCATATTGATTTTCTTGAGCAGACCATAGGGCATATTCCGGAAACGATCAGCTGCCGTTATAATCCGGGCGGGGTTTTTGAGCTTAGCAACGGAATCATGGACAACCCCGGCGACTCAAAGTACGGGATGACAAAAGAGCAGCTGATTGAGGCGTTTCAAATATTAAAGAGTAAAGGCGCAAAGCATTTTGGGGTTCATGCGTTTCTTGCGAGCAACACGGTGACGAACGAATATTACCCGAAGCTGGCAGGCCAGCTGTTTGAACTGGTCGTGGAGCTGAGGGAAAAGACAGGCTGCGACATTGCATTTGTCAACCTTTCCGGCGGGGTGGGGATTCCGTATGAGCCGGACAAGGAGCCGAATGATATTGCAGCCATCGGTGAGGGCGTGCATCAGGCATTTGATCAAGTGCTGGTTCCGGCAGGACTTTCTGATGTGGCGATTTACTGCGAGATGGGACGTTTTATGCTGGGACCGTACGGCTGTGTGGTAACAAAGGCAATTCACGAGAAGCATATTTATAAAGAATATATCGGAGTGGACGCCTGCGCGGCAAACCTGATGCGTCCGGCAATTTACGGCGCATACCACCATATTACGGTTCTTGGCAAAGAGAATGCTGCGTGTGACCATAAATATGACGTCACCGGATCGCTTTGTGAAAACTGTGATAAATTTGCGGTGGACCGCTATCTTCCGGAAATTGAAAAGGGTGATTACCTGGTGATTCATGACAGCGGCGCGCATGGGTTTTCCATGGGTTATAATTACAACGGACGTCTCCGTTCCGCCGAGCTTCTGCTGAAGGAGGACGGAAGCGTGCAGTTAATCCGCCGTGCGGAAACGCCGGAAGATTATTTTGCAACATTTGACTGTTTTGATGATATAAAAATTACAAAATAGCAGATGGATGTTCTGCATATATAAAAAAGAGTTTCGCAGGGGAAACGCTTCGTGAGGAAGCTGTTTCCCTTTTTACCTCTCTTTTTCGTGCAGAAATTAAGAGGAAAAAGCAGGAAACATCATATATAATAACAATTGTCGGGAGGATTGATATCATGGAATGGGTTGAAAGATTAAATGACGCAGTCGGCTATATTGAAAAACATCTGACAGAGGAAATCGACTATGGGCAGCTTGGGAGAATCGCCTGCTGTTCATCCTATCACTTTCAGAGAATGTTTGCTTATATGGCAGGCATTCCATTATCCGAGTACATCCGCAGAAGGAAAATGTCACTTGCCGCCGTGGATTTGCAGGGGAAGGATATGAAAGTTATAGATGTTGCAAATAAATATGGATACAGTTCGCCTACTTCATTTAACAGGGCATTTCAGTCTGTGCATGGGATTGCTCCGTCTGCTGTAAAAAACGGGGGTATATCCGTAAAATCCTTCCCGCCTGTTACTTTTAAAATTACAGTCAAAGGAGTGGAAGAAATGAATTACCGGATTGAAACAAAAGAAGCGTTTCGTATCACAGGAGTATCTGTACCATTGGATAAGGAGATTGAGAAGAACTTTGCAGTCATTCCCGCAAAATGGCAGGAAGTATCCGAGAACGGAACCCTGCAGAAGCTGGTTGGCATGATGGACACGCCGCCCATGGGAGTGCTTGGAGTCAGTACCTGCGGTGATATGGAACCGTGGCGGTATTATATTGCCGTGTCTTCTTCACAGACAGAGGAAGGTATGGAAGAGTATATTGTACCGGCGGCTACCTGGGCAGTATTTTCCGGGGAGGGTACCAATCAGTCTATTCAGGAATTAGAGCAGCGTATTGTAACGGAATGGCTTCCGACATCAGGATATGAGTACGGCAATGCCCCGGATGTTGAGGTCTACTTAAATCCGGATCCGCAGAATGCACAGTATGAGGTATGGATACCTGTTACGAAAAAAAGCAGCGGCATCGGGGAGTAACGATACCGCTAAGCTTTTTGGGTAAAAATAATGCCGGCAGTGGGACTTGAACCCACACGGTGTTGCCACCAACAGATTTTGAGTCTGCCTCGTCTGCCAATTCCGACATGCCGGCCCATGTAACATATCTGCGAAGCAGATGTGTTACCTACGTACATCGCATCGCGAAGCGATTTTTCATGCGATGTGCTCCTTTTCGCGAAGCGAATGTGTTACCGTAAGTCGTACCCTGAAAGGGTGCGACACAGTACATCGCCTTCCGCGAAGCGAATGTATCACCACACGAACTACCAAATTATACTACCATATACCAGACAACTTTTCAAGGACTTTTTCCGGTCCCTTCAAAATGCAGAAAAAGTTTCTCCCTGTTCAAGATTTGTGTTACTAACAGTTATTTTTCAAAAGTATTCGTCAAAACACCGAAAGCAGGCGGTCACCCATGAATTGTGACCGCCCGGTAAGCTGGCAGTTATCGTTCCATCGTAAAAATGGTCACCTCAACATTTCCGTCCATTTCTCTGCCGGTAACGCTGAACCCGCATTTTTCTGTATAGAATTTTATATTCTGTTCCTTGTCCGAAGGCGTCACCAATGTAATTTGCTTCCAGTCGGGACAAATTGACAGCATATATCGGAATGCCTGTGTGCCTATCCCCAGTCCCTGATACGCTGGAATAATACATAGACATCCAAGATAATACATCCCATTTCCTTTATTTTCTAAAGAAATTACTCCAACGGGGATACCATCTTTCATAATAATATGTTTGGGAAATCGGAGGATAGACGCTTCCATCTGACTTTTCGTTTTTCCATAGCCGGGGCATTCCCCATAGCGGACAAAATCATCATAAAATGAAGAATTATAAATATCTATCATCAAATCGGCATCCGGTTTGATGGCTTCTCTGTATGTCAATCCCATTTTCTTATCCTTTCAAACCCTGATTGATCTTTCTGATTATAGCATGGCACAGGCTTCCTTACAACTCGTTTTCGTGAAATTGCCGGAGTTTCAACCGGCAGCATAAATCTTTTACAGGGACAAAAGTCCTTGTTCGTTGACAAAAGTTATCATATATGATAACATAAATTTTGTATTCGCTCCGTGCAAATTGCTGATAAATCAGGACTGTATGGCACGAAAGAAAGGAAATAAGCCGCAGGCGCAGCGTCCGCGGCATGGTATCAGGCATGAACGAAATCAATTCCCCCAGACAGGAGGTTGCCAGGCAGATTAAGCAGGTGCGAAAGGAGCAGGGCATCACACAGGAATCCCTGGCCGAACTGGTCGGAACAAAGAAATCCAATATTTCCCGCCTGGAAAGCGGCAGGTATAATCCGAGCCTTGATTTTCTGGCAAAGGTGGCTGGGGGACTTGGGAAAAAAATACAGGTAAAGGTGAAGTGAGAAATGTTAATGAAATTAGGTAAATATAAAGACAATGATGTGGAGCTGTGCCGTACAACCAACGGACGGGTGAGCAGTGAAACGGCGGAAGCGCTTTTAGAGCAGCAGATTCCGTTTACCAAAAGCAGCAAAAGGATTCCGTTTTACAGGCGCGAGGAATACCAGGGTGCGGATACCATCTGGGTAATTTCCATCAATCCCAGGCGTTACGGACAGGCGCGGCGGGTGATTGACAGCATGGACCGCGTTTACAGGGAACGCCTGGTATTATCCAATTATTAGTGAAAAAACTGTGAAAAACTTCAAAAATGAAACGGGTTGTGGTAACATAAAAAAGTATTGCGGCAGTTAATAAGAACTGTTTCTGCCAGGAAAGGAACCGCATTTTTTATGAAAATCCCAGAACTGCTATCCCAGGAAGCACAGGAAAAACGGCGTGAAAAGGAAAAAATCATACAGATACTGCTTTTTGCCCTTTACCCTGTCCTGGCATTTTATCTGATGGAAGCCTATGAACACAACCCGTTTGCAGAAGTGCGCCAGATGGCGCAGCTGTTTAATATTATGCTGTTTGAGCTTGTTGCATGGCTTTTTTACCTGCTGACAGACCGGATGCATGCGGCAGTCCGCATGGAATTAATCATTGCAGCACTGTTCGGGATTACCAACCACTACATTATGAAATTCCGTTCGACGCCTTTTGTCCCATGGGATATTTTTTCCGTAAAAACAGCAAAATCCGTGGCGTCAAACTATGATTTTATACCTGATAAAAGAATGATACTGGTAACAGCCGGCTTTCTGGTTTTGTTTTTGTCTGCGCGGATCTTAAAAAAAGCGCCAAAAATCAAATGGAAATTCCGGCTTATAAGTGCAGTGCCGGTGCTGGCGGTTTTATGTCTGTTTGCCGGAAACCTGCAGAAAGAAAGCTTCCAGCTGAAATACCGTCTGTATCCGTATCTGTTCACTCCGGCATACATGACAAAAGTAAACGGCATGGCAGTCACGTTTACGATGAACCTTGCCTATGCAGTTGTAAAACAGCCGGATGGCTACAGCGTGGCGGAAGCCGAAGAAATTTTAAAAGAACATGAAACAGACGCCGCAGAACATACAGGGGAGCTTCCGAATGTCATCGTAATTATGAACGAGGCATTTTCCGACCTGGCGGTTCTTGGCGATACCAGAACGGATACTGATTACATGCCGTTTATGCACAGAATGCAGAAAGGACAGAAAAACACCATTACCGGAGATGTCCGGGTGTCTGTCTGCGGGGGCAATACTGCCAATTCCGAGTTTGAATTTCTGACCGGAAACACCATGGCGTTCCTGCCTGCGGGCAGCATTCCCTACCAGCAGTATATCAGGCAGGAAACTTGTTCCGCTGCCGGGTGGCTGAAGACGCTTGGTTATGAAACCTTTGCACAGCATCCGTATTCGGCAGGCGGCTGGGAGAGAAACCGTGTTTACCCGCTGCTTGGCTTTTCACACATGGACTTTATCAATGATTATGTACCGCGGGATTATGTAAGAAAATATGTAAGCGATGCTTCTGATATGCAGCATATCATCCGGACGTTTGAAAACAAAAAAGAGGGAAATCCGGTATTTATTTTTAATGTTACCATGCAGAACCACGGCGGTTATACCGATACTTATACTAATTTTACCAGTGATGTTCACTCGGAATATAAAAGCAGGGCACTAGACCAGTATCTTTCCCTGGTAAAAATGAGTGATGAGGCGCTGGAAGAGCTGGTAGCGTATTTCGGGGGGCAGGAGGAAAAAACTGTAATCGTGTTCTTCGGGGACCACCAGCCGAATAATGCTGTGGCAGCCCCGGTATTACGCGGGGCCGGAAAGGATACAGCTGACCTGTCCGCTGAAGACCTGAAAAAAAGATATGAGGTGCCTTACCTGATCTGGGCAAACTATGATATAAAATCTGCCGCCGGACAGGATACCAGCCTGAATTATCTGGCAGCGGAAGTGTTTGATGCAGCCGGAATCCCTTTAAGCGGATACCAGAATTATCTGCTGGAATTAAAAAAGAGTTATCCGGTACTGTCTGCAGCAGGCATTGAATCAGAAACAGCAGAAGAACAGACACTGGAGACATACAAAAGGCTCCAGTACTACCAGCTGTTTGAGAAAGGAAAAAACAATTCATATGTTAAATAAATTATGGAAGCATAAGGCGTTTCCGTATGCCGCCGCTTTTTTGCTGCCGTTTGTCATCTGCGTCATTATCTGCATAGGCAACGGCGTGTATCCGTTTGGGGATAACTGTATTCTGCATATCGACATGTACCACCAGTATTATCCGTTTTTCATGGAATTTCAGGATAAACTGCGTCACGGAAAAAGCCTGATGTACTCCTGGAATCTGGGGATGGGTTCTGACTTTGTGTCGCTGTATGCATATTATCTGTCAAGCCCTTTGAATTTTCTGATTATGCTTTGTCCCAAAAAATTTGTGATAGAATTTATGACACTGTTAATCATCATAAAAATCGCGCTCTGCGGGCTGACGTTTTTCTTATTTATCAGACACCATTACCGTCTGGTGGGAAAGGACAAAAGACTTCACAAAAACCAGGTCGTTCCGGCGCTTGTATTTTCGAGTGCATACGCATTGTCCGGTTTTGTGGCAGCATACAGCTGGGATATTATGTGGCTGGACAGTATTGTTCTTTTTCCGCTGATCATTGTGGGACTGGAAAAGCTTGTCCGGGAGAAAAAACCGGCAGTTTATTTTATAACGCTTGCTCTGTCCATTTTTGCGAACTACTATATTTCTATCATGATATGTATTTTTCTGGTGTTTTATTTTATTCTTCTGTTTTTTGAACAAAAAGGAATCCGGAAAAAATGCGGGGCGTTTTTTCGTTTCAGCTGGTATTCCGCGCTGGCAGGACTAAGTTCAGCAGTTTTGCTTCTTCCGGAAATTGCAGTTCTGGTCCGTTCCGGTTCGGCGGAGGATCATTTTCCGGAGAAAGTGGAATGGTATTTTAATATCATTGCAGAACTGGGAAGGGGGGCAGCGGCTGCAGACGTTTATACCGCAAACGACCACTGGCCGAATCTCTATGCCGGTACGTTTTCACTGGTGCTGGTCTGGATTTATGCACTGAATAAAAGGATCACGTGGAAAGAAAAGCTTCCGCGGATGCTGATGCTTGGATTTTTTCTGGTGAGCTTTGCCAGTAACCAGCTGGATTATATCTGGCATGGCATGCATTTTCCGCAGTCGCTGCCGGGGAGACAGTCATTTCTTTATATATTTATGATACTTTCCATGGGATTTGCAGCAGTACGAAAATGGAAAGGCATCAAAATCTGGCATATTCTGTTTTCCACGGTCTTTTCCCTGGTGCTTTTGTTCCTGTCGGGAATGCTGGGGGATGAAACAGTCACCAGCCAGATAGCGCTGATTATAACCGGGCTTTTTATCTGCGCGTACGGTATTATTCTGTTACTAACAAAACTCACTTCCAAAAGGGTGCGTCTGGCACTGCGGGATTTTGTATGGTGTATTGCAATTGCAGAACTGGCGGTAAATATGGCGCTGACCGGGCTGGATGTTACCAGCCGCGTGGCATATACGGACAAGGAGCTGTTTTATGAAAAGCTGCTGGAAATGGCAGAGACGGATGCAGGGACAGAAAGCTTTTACCGGATTGAGGATAACGGCCGCAAAACAAAAAATGACAATACACGGTACGGTTACCGTTCGGCAACCATCTTTTCCTCATTGATGAATCTGGACGTCAGTCATCTGTTCCAGAGCGTTTATATGGAAGGCGGAAAAAACTATTACTGCTATAACGGCGCGACGCCGCTGCCGTCCGCTATGTTCGGGGTGCGTTATCTGATATCCTCCTGCTATATGGAGGAAAGCAGGGTGCGTACACTTGTGGGCGAGTGCAATGGAAACTACCTGTACCGGAATAATTACTGCCTGCCGGCAGGATATATGGTGGATGAGCCGGCGGAAGATGAATGGGTAATGTCAGACCTGGACAGAATCAGTTCCATGAATGCCCTTGCAGCGGTTCTTGGGGCAAAAGAGGATATGATTGTTCCGGGAACCTGCATGATGGATGAACAGGCGGGGGAAAGTACCATAGACATTGCTGATGACGGCTATTATTATGCGGATTATGTTACATGCGATTCAGACAGCCTGACAGTTACCAGAAGCGACGGCTGGAGCAAGCAGTATTCCAAGACGACACACAGATATCTGCTGGAGCTTGGGGAATGTCAGGCAGGGACAAAGGTAAGTATTACAAATTCAAACGGTGAGGTGATTTCCTACCATCTTTACCGCCTGAATTTTGAAGCGATGGAGCAGGCATATAAAACCCTGGAAACACAGACCCTGCAGGTGGAAGATTTCACAGACAGAGGCATGGAAGGCACCATAGATGTCCGGGAAGCCGGAAAACTGGTGTTATCCATTCCGGCGGACGGGGGCTGGGAAGCTTATGTGGATGGAAAAAAGACCAAAATCATGCCGTTTAAGGATGCACTGATCGGTGTTCATTTAGATAAAGGCACACATAAGGTTTCACTGCGCTATACCACGCCGGGATTTTATGCAGGAGCCGCCATAAGTGCGGGAGCCGTTCTGGCTGCGTTTCTTAGTATATATTGCGGCAGAAAGCGGGGAAAACATGGAAAAAAAGAAAGTTAGCATCGTAGTTCCCATATATAATGAACAGGAATCGCTTGGGATGCTTTACCAGGAATTAAACAGGGTTACAGAGCCGCTAGTCTCATACAGCTTTGAGTATCTGTTTGTCAATGACGGTTCCAGCGACGGGACACTGGGTGTTATCCGTGAACTTGCCGAAGCGGATACCCGTGTGCGCTACGTGTCATTTTCGAGGAATTTCGGAAAGGAGGCGGCACTGTATGCAGGGCTTAGGGCTGCAGCCGGTGATTATATAGCAACCATGGATGCAGATTTGCAGGATCCGCCGGAGCTCCTCCCAAAGATGCTTGCAATACTTGAGGAAGGGGAATGCGACAATGTTGCAGCCAGGCGGACGGACCGTAAAGGAGAGCCGCCCATCCGTTCATTTTTTGCCCGGTGCTTTTACCGCGTGATGCGGCGGCTGTCGCGTATGGAAATTGCTGACGGGGCAAGAGATTACCGGCTGATGGGCAGACAGATGGTGGATGCCATTCTTTCAGTCAGCGAGTATAACCGTTTTTCCAAAGGAATATTTGCCTGGGTTGGATTTAAGACCAGGTGGCTGGAGTTTGAAAACGTAAAACGTCTGGCAGGGGAAACCAAATGGGGATTCTGGAAGCTGGTGCGCTATTCCTTTGACGGAATCATTAATTTTTCAGATACGCCCATCCGGATTTCCTCATATCTGGGACTGTTTCTCACCGCAGTTTCCTTTATAGCGATTGTTGTGGAGGTAATCCGGGCGCTTGTGTTCGGGGACCCGGTGGCAGGCTGGCCGTCCCTGGTGTGCATTATTACCTTTATCGGCGGAATCCAGCTGTTCTGCATGGGCATCATGGGGCAGTATATTGCCAAAACTTACATGGAAGTCAAACGCCGTCCGCACTATATAGTAAAGGAAAGCAATATTGACGGCGAAAGTAATCTTTTATATAATGAAAACCAGAGAATGTCTAAAGAAAGGAGTTTGCAGCAGACAAATGAATAAAAAGAGAATATTATCTTCATTTCTTGTCGCAGGACTTGTTATTGCAGGAATTCCTGCAGGAAACATACAGGCGCAGGCGGCAGTTAATAAATTTGCGGCACAGATGCAGGCGGAAGGATTTCCGGACAGCTATATCAGTTCCCTTACAGAACTGCATGAAAAATATCCGGACTGGAAGTTTGAAGCAGTGGATACCGGGCTGGACTGGAAAACAGTTATTGAAAAAGAAAGTAAGAACGGATTAAACCTTGTTCCGAAAAGCTCGGATGATGCCATGAAATCCACGGCGGCGGGTGCCTATGACTGGTTTACCAACACATGGACGGTCTACGACGGCTCTTCCTGGGTGGGAGCCCATCCGGATTATATTGCAAGGTATATGGACCCGCGGAATTTTCTCACAGAAACAGATATCTTCCAGTTTGAGGATTTAAGTTTTAATGAAGCTCAGACCAGGGAAGGGGTCTGTTCCATATTAAACGGTACGTTTATGACAGAGGATGTTGTTGACACGGATGACAAAGTACTGAATTATGCAGATGCTTTTATGAGTATCGGTGAGGAAACCGGTGTCAGTCCGTACCATCTGGCGTCCCGTGTACGGCAGGAGCAGGGATTAAAGGGGACCAGTTCCCTGATTTCCGGTACATACAAGGGTTATGAAGGATATTTTAATTACTTTAATGTCAATGCATCAGGGAAAACAAATACGGCGGTGATTAAAAACGGACTGACCTATGCAAAAAATTCCGGCTGGGACAGCAGGTATAAATCCCTGTACGGCGGCTCCCGGCTGCTGGCGAAAAACTATATCGCGGTCGGGCAGAATACCCTGTATTTCCAGAAATTCAATGTGGTAAACACAAAAAAACTGTACGACCACCAGTACATGCAGAATGTGACTGCTGCCTATAATGAGGGGCGCAAGCTTGGGCAGGGGTATGCAGATAAGCAGCAGGCATTTGTATTCCGGATTCCGGTTTATGACGCCATGCCTGACAACAGTGTGGCATTTAATGCAGTAGGAAACCCGAACAACTATCTTAAGACACTTAAGGTGGACAAACAGACCTTGACACCTGCGTTCCGGGGATCCCAGACCAGCTATACCGTTACCGTGCCCGCAGATACGGCAAGCGTAACCGTTTCAGCAGTTCCCGTTGCGTCAACTTCCACAGTGACCGGTACCGGAACCAAAAAGCTGACAAAAAACAGCACAACCATAAATGTTAAATGCCGTTCCGGAAGCGGTGTGACAAAGACCTACAAAATTACCGTAAAAAAAGATGCACCCGCAGGAATTCCGGTTTCCACACAGTATACTGTCGGAAAAGATGAAATTACCGGAATTGAACCCCAGACAGCAGTGTCAGCATTTCTGGATAAAATGACAGCAAAAAATATGACCATGAAGCTCACGGGGGCAAACGGAAAAGCGAAAACAGGCATAGTTGCCACAGGTGATAAACTGGAGCTTTACGATAAAAACAAAAAGAAACTGTCCTCCTATACGTTAATTATATTTGGTGATGTAAACGGGGACGGAATTATTGACATTAAGGATATGGGCGCAGTAAATGAACATATACTGGAAACGAAAAAACTGGGTGGCTGCTATCTGAAAGCAGCGGATACAGACCGTAAAGGTGACGGAGTCACAGTACTGGATCTTGTATACCTGAACCGATATCTGGCAGGGGAAGGGACGATACAGCAGCAGCCGCAGAATTAGGAGACAAACGTGGAAAAGATAAAATGGACCAAGAATAAACGAATCCAGAAAGTACTGTTTCTTGTGTTTTTTGCCTGCTGTATGGTGTTTCCGGGCATGCAGGTACACGCAGAAAATCTTTTGATACAGCTGAGCCAGCATTCTGTGAAAGCGGGGGATACCCTGACAGTTACAGTTATGGTTCCGCCCGGGGTAAGTACAAAAGTATATTTAAACTATTCTCCTGACGTATTTAAGTATGTTTCCTCTGAGGGAACGGCAGATGAGAATACCGGAGTGGTATCTGTCCAGGCAGATGCATCCGCTGGAACAAGAAAAGCGGTTGCCGTAAAATTCCAGGCAGTTTCTGCAGGAAGCGGCAGCTTTGTGGCGTCTGCCGAGGATTCAGAAAATATAAGCGGAGCCAGCGTTGTTGTAAATGTGGCAGAAAATCCCGGTGCCGAAATTGTACCGCCGGAACCGGAACCTGAGCCGGAACAAGGGGAAACACCAGATGATTCGCAGACAGAAACAGAAACACAGACCGGACAGACGGAAACGCCGGAGGAGAACAGATACTACGAGCTTGACGGGGATAAACTCTACCCGTCAATGCTGATTCCGTCTGACATAATTCCGGAAGGCTTTAAAGAAGGGCATATCACCCTCTGGGAGGAAAGTTATCCGTATCTCTACAAAAAAGGCGGAAGCAAAAAATTATGTCTTCTTTATCTGGTGGATGAAAACCATGAGAATGGTGCATTGTATATGGTAGAAAAAAACGCGCCGTATGAAGTGTATCCGTTTGTCTGTGTGGACCGCGGGACATACCGGAAGCAGGATGTTTCTGCCGCGCCGGAGGGAAAGGATGACAGCAGTACACAGGATATCGAAAAGTTAAAGAGCCAGAACCGTCTGATACTTTGCGCGTTTATCGTTGTAGTACTGGTTCTGCTGATTATTATCGTAATATTAATGATAAAGCGCGGGGATGACAGCTGGGAAGAGCTGGAAAAGCCGCTTCCGAAAGAAGAAAGAAAAAAACCGGAGACAAAGAAAAAACCAGAATCAAAGCAGGATGTTCAGCCAAAGAAAAAAACGCAGCCGGAACGGAAAACAGAAGTAAAAAAGAAAAAAGAGACTGAAAAGAGTCCAGAGCCAAAACAGACATCCAAACCTAAAAGATCTGCATTCTGGGATGCCATGTTTGCCGGAATTGATGACGATCTTTCTGTAGAAGGATTTGAAGAAGAGGAGCCGGAAGAAACCAGAAAGAAAGAAAAACCAAAGAAGGAGTTACCAAAGAAGGAATTACCAAAAAGGGAAGCACCTGAAAAAGAAACAAAAAAGAATGATGAAGACATTGAATTTATCGACTTATAAACTGTAACAGGAGGCACAAAAATTGAAATCATATACTGACCAGGCGAAAAAAGCATTAAATTATGCAAACCGCCTGTCGAAATCCAGCGGCTGCGGCTATGTTGGGACAGAACATATTCTTGCCGGATTACTCAAGGAGGGAAAAGGCGTTGCCGCAGAAGTGCTTGCTGCAAACAATGTGGAGCTTGGGCAGCTGCAGCAGCTGATCGACGAACTGGTTGCAATCGGGGAGGAAATTGTTGTTGCGGACCGTGACGGATATTCCCCGCGTACACAGATGGTACTGGACCGTGCTGATGAAATTGCAGAGCGTTTTTCCTGTGAAGAAACAGGAACCGAGCATCTGCTGCTGTCCATTGTCAAAGAAGGGGACTGCGCGGCATCCCGCCTGTTAAACACCATGGGGGCAAACCTGCAGAAGCTTTTTGTGGATATTCTGGCTGCCATGGGGGAAGATCCGGCGCAGTACCGCGATGAAATCCAGCGCGGCAGAATTGAGAGCAGCTCTTCGGCAACGCCGACCCTGGACCAGTATTCCAGGGACCTGACAGCAATGGCAAAAGCAGGACTGTTAGATCCCGTGATTGGCAGGGCGCGGGAGACAGCGCGTGTTATCCAGATTCTCTGCCGGCGCGGAAAAAACAATCCGTGCCTGATTGGGGAACCGGGCGTGGGAAAAACCGCAATTGTGGAAGGAATTGCACAGAGTCTTGTCAATGGAACCGTGCCTGACATTGTTGCCGGAAAAAGACTGGTATCACTTGATATGTCAGGTCTTGTGGCAAAATCCAAATACCGCGGGGAATTTGAGGAGCGGATAAAAAAAGTAATCAGTGAAGTGGCAGCGGCAAAAGACGTCATGCTTTTTATAGACGAACTTCATACCATTATTGGCGCAGGCGGCGCGGAAGGTGCGCTGGATGCATCAAATATTTTAAAGCCTGCGCTGGCGAGGGGAGAGGTTCAGGTGATTGGTGCCACCACCATTGAGGAATACCGCAAATACGTGGAAAAAGACGCAGCGCTTGAACGCCGTTTCCAGCCGGTACAGGTATCAGAACCGACAGAGGAAGAAACCGTCCAGATACTGAAGGGACTGCGCGGCATCTATGAAAGGCACCATCATGTTGATATCACGGATGAAGGTCTGGAAGCAGCGGTACATTTGTCCAGCCGTTATGTAAATGACCGTTTTCTGCCGGACAAAGCGATTGATTTAATGGATGAATCAGCAGCAAAGGTGAAACTTCATATGGTGCGTGATTCCGGTGAAATTACTGATCTCAGACAGGAAATAAAACAGCTGAATTTGAGAATTGAGGATGCACTCCGTGAAGGTGATATAGAACAGGCACGTGTGCTGAAAGAAGAAAAAGAAAAATTAAATGCATCCTGGGAAAAGTTAGCACGTAAGAACCAGCGTTCAACGAAAAGCAGAAAACCGGTAGTCGGGGAAAATGAAATTGCCGATGTGGTTGCAGAATGGACCAAAATTCCAGTCAGCAGACTGACAGAGAGCGAGGCAGAGCGTCTGGGAAAACTCGAAGAGACACTGCATAAGCGTGTTATCGGCCAGCATGAGGCGGTGTCTGCCGTGGCGCGTGCAGTAAGGAGAGGACGCGTCGGATTAAAAGATCCGGGGCGGCCAATTGGTTCATTCCTGTTTTTAGGACCGACCGGAGTGGGAAAAACAGAAGTGTCAAAAGCCCTGGCAGAAGCAGTATTTGGAAATGAGGAGTCCATGATACGTGTGGATATGTCCGAGTATATGGAAAAACACAGCGTATCCAAAATGATAGGCTCACCGCCGGGATATGTCGGGCATGAGGACGGCGGACAGCTTTCCGAAAAAGTCCGCAGAAATCCTTATTCCGTGATACTGTTTGATGAAATCGAAAAAGCGCATCCTGACGTTTTCAACATTCTGCTGCAGGTACTGGACGACGGGCATATTACCGATGCCCAGGGACGCAAGGTAGACTTTAAAAATACAATTATCATCATGACAAGCAATGCCGGGGCACAGTCCATCATTGAGCCGAAAAAACTTGGTTTCGGGGTAAAAGAGGATGAAAAGCAGGATTACGAAGTCATGAAAAACAGCGTAATGGAAGAAGTGAAACGTATATTCAAGCCGGAATTTTTAAACCGTATTGATGAAACAATTGTATTCCGTGTGCTGAACAGAACAGACCTGAAACAGATTGTGACACTTATGACCGCTGAGCTGCAGGAACGCTGTAAAAACCAGCTCCAGCTTGAACTTGTGGTCAGGGATGCTGCTAAAAACCTGATTGTGGAAGAGGCCTATGATAAAAAATACGGCGCAAGACCGCTGCGGCGGAAAATACAGGATGAAATAGAAGACCGTATTGCGGAACAGATGATAAAGGGAGAAATTAAATCAGGTTCCCATATCATAGTTACTACAAAGAACAAGGAAATCGTTGTCACAAAAGCGGACGTGTGATATAATAACAAAAAACATAACGAAAATCATAAATTGAGCATAAATACACAGGAGGATAAATCATGGCTGCAATCAGTGAATTGATTCGTACGGAAGGAGACGGAACTATCAGTTTTGGGGATTATACCCTGGCTGCAAAAGCCAAACTTGACAATTATGAATTCAGCGGGGATATGTACAAGGTAAAGACCTTTAAGGAAATCACCAAATTAGAACGTAACGGACTTTTTGTATACGAATCCGTGCCGGGAACTGCAGTTACCAGCTTTCAGCAGGATGAAAATACAGTTGCATTTACCGTGGAGGGACCGGAAGATGCACAGATTACACTGGAGCTGGCAGAAGAAACCGAATACGAGATTTCCATTGCCGGAAAATCTGCAGGCACCATGAAAACAAATCTTGGAGGCAAGCTGAGTTTAAGCGTGGAACTTGAAGGTGCAGATACCGTGGAAATTAAAGTAGAAAAGAGATAACTATGGCAAAAACAAAAACAAGTGCTTTTTTTTGCCAGAGCTGTGGATACGAGTCAGTCAAATGGATGGGTCAGTGTCCGGGTTGTAAAGAGTGGAACAGTTTTGTTGAGGAGCTGGTTGACCGGAAGTCGCTTAGTACTTCCGGTAAGCTGAAACCTGCTTCCGGTGCAAAGCCTGTTCCACTTTCTGCAATTCATGCCCTGGATGAAGAACGCGTAAGTACATCCATGCCGGAACTGGACCGTGTACTCGGGGGCGGAATTGTAAAAGGTTCCCTGGTCCTGATTGGCGGCGACCCTGGAATCGGAAAGTCCACGCTGCTTCTGCAGGTTTGCAGGAACCTGGCGGCAAAAGAAATATCCGTGTTATATGTTTCCGGAGAGGAATCCCTTCAGCAGATTAAGCTTCGTGCGGAGCGTATCGGTTCATTTACAGATAAACTCACACTTTTATGTGAAACAGACCTTGACAGCATTCGCGGCGTCATTGAGCAGGGAAAGCCTGAAATTGTTGTAATAGACAGTATCCAGACCATGTTCCACGACAGCATAGCATCAGCGCCGGGCAGTGTATCGCAGGTACGGGAAGCAACAGCAGTCTTGATGCAGATTGCAAAAGGGATGGGGATATCCATATTTATTGTCGGGCATGTTACCAAGGAAGGCGTGGTTGCGGGACCGCGTGTCCTGGAGCATATGGTTGATACCGTGCTTTATTTTGAGGGCGACAGGCATGAAAGTTACCGGATTCTGCGCGGAGTAAAAAACCGTTTCGGTTCAACCAATGAAATCGGCGTATTTGAAATGCGCACAGAGGGACTGGCGGAAGTGGAAAACGCATCTGAATATATGCTGAGCGGTAAACCCAAAGATGCCTCCGGTTCTGTGGTTGCCTGTTCCGTGGAAGGCACGCGTCCGGTACTTCTGGAAATACAGGCCCTGGTCTGCCACAGCTATTTCAACAATCCCAGACGTACAGCAACCGGTACGGATTTTAACCGTGTGAACCTGTTAATGGCGGTTCTGGAAAAACGGCTGGGCATGCAGCTTTCCGACTGCGATGCCTATGTAAATATTGCGGGGGGAATCCGGATGAATGAACCGGCAATAGACCTTGGCATTGTACTTGCAATTATTTCAAGCAAACTGGATCTGACCATTGACGAGCATATGATCTGCTTCGGGGAAGTCGGGTTAAGCGGGGAAGTGCGCGGCGTCAGCATGGCAGAGCAGCGTATACAGGAAGCTGCAAAACTGGGTTTTTCGACCTGCATCCTGCCCGAAGTTTGTAAAAATGCAGTCCACGGGACTGAGGGAATCCGTTTAATCGGTGTGTCAAATGTAAAAGAAGCCCTCCAGGTAATCAGCCATTAAGCCATAAATGATATATATTACATAAAAAACAGAAAATTTAGACAATTTGTCGAAAAAACGCTAATTGAATTACTTTTGCAATTTGTCGAAATAATGGTTGACTTTGGGAATTGTGCGTGCTATTATAACAAAGCTGACTGATTCAGCAGGGGACGGAAAGCAGACATGCAGC